>NZ_BAAGYZ010000103.1:0-111401 GCF_054778995.1 Streptomonospora sediminis | reverse complement strand
TGATCTTCGGCGCCCTTCGCCATGCCCGCAGCCGGTTCGGGAAACTCCCATCAACGATCTAGCAGGGGTGAACTCGGCTCGCGCTCGTGATGCCGTGTCGGATATGCGCGTCCAGCTTCGCACGTTCCGTCATCGCGGGTCATCGGTCGCTCAAGTCTTCGACACGAAGGCAAGGCACTGGCAAGCCGTGAACGCACCGACTGGCAAGAAGGTGTGAGATAGGACTATGAACGCACATAGCGACTGGCGCACCTCTAGCTACTCCCCTAACGGCTCCAACTGCGTAGAGGTCCGGGAGTCTGAGTTCGTCGACGTCCGGGACGCTCAGAACCGCGAGGCCGGTTCCCTCACTATGTCGCCCACTGAGTGGGCGGCGTTCCTAGCGGCGGTGAAGTCGGCGGAGCTGTAACCCTCCCGTTCCCCTCACACATATACCCCTGTGGCCTGCGGCTGCGGGGGTTTTGCTGTGCCCGGGCCGGTGGTCAGAGCCCGCGGGTTGGCTCCACTCCCCCGGGAGGCACAAGAACGCGCCACCGGGACCGGCCCGCAATGGGCGCGGTCCCGATGGCGCGCGGTGCTGCAACGGGGATCAGGTGCGAGCGGCGGGGCCGGGTGGCCGGTTCGGCCGGCTCTGGTACCTCGTCCGCCGCCGCGGCGCGATCAGTACTCCAGTTCGGGGCGCAGCCCGCCGCCGACGGTGTGCAGGTGGCGGAGCACTTGGACGTAGGAGTCGACCAGGCTGGTCTCGTAGTAAGCGATGCCGTGCCGGGCGCAGAAGTCGCGTACAAAGGGCTGGACCCGGCTCAGCAAGTGGCGGGGCATCGACGGGAACAGGTGGTGCTCGACCTGGTAGTTCAGCCCGCCTAGGGCGAGGTCGGTGAACCGACCGCCGCGGATGTTGCGCGAGGTCAGGACCTGGCGGCGCAGGAAGTCGATCTTGTCGCCCTTGGCGAAGATCGGCATGCCCTTGTGGTTCGGCGCGAAGGAGCAGCCCATGTACAGGCCGAACACGCCTTGGTGCACCGCGATGAAGCACAGGGCCTGCAGCGGGGTGAGCACGATGAACAGGGCTCCGAAGTAGACGCCGCCGTGCACGAGCAGCATCGCCGCCTCGCTGAGCTTGGCACTGCGCGGCTTGACGGTGCCGTCGAACAGCGCCCGGACTCCGGAGGCGTGCAGGTTGAGCCCTTCCAGCAGCAGCATGGGAAAGAACAACCAGGCCTGGCTGCGCGCCAGCCATACGCCTGCGCCGGTGCGGGCGCGGGACTGCTCCTCGGTGAACGCGATCGCGCTGCCGCCGATGTCGGGGTCGCGGTCGACCTGGTTGGGGTGGGCGTGGTGGCGGTTGTGCTTGGAGACCCACCAGCCGTAGCTGATCCCCACCAGCAGGTTGCCATGCAGCCGGCCGATGAGGTCATTGATGCGTTTGGAGCCGGAGATCTGCTGGTGGCCGGCGTCGTGCCCGACGAACGCGCTTTGGGTGAAGACCACCCCGAGGAACGCGGCGACGAGTAGCTGCCACCACGAGGGGCCGATCAGTGCGAACGCGGCCCACCCGCCTGCGAGCAGGGCCAGGTTCACCCCGATCCGCACCGCGTAGGAGTACGGCCGCCGTTTCAGCAGCCCGGCGGCCTTGACCTCGCGCGACAGCACTGCGAAGTCGCTGCCTCTGCGCTCGGGCCGCGCCGCACCCGCGGCGCCGCCGCCGGGACCGGTGCCGGCGGCATCCGCGGCCGGGGTTTCGGCGGCCGGGCCCGCTGCGGCTGCGGTCTCGGCGCCTGCTCCCACGAGTACCGGAGCGGCGCCGTCGGCCTGCAGCGCACGGACGTCCTCGGCCCTCCGGGCGCCCGGACCGCCGCTCAGGCGGTAGGCCACCCGTTGGCCGGGTTCGAGCAAAAGATCGGTTTGGTCGTCGCCTCCGGTATAGCCGGAGACGGTGTAGCCGGAGTGGACGGGGATCTCGGCCGTGTGGTCATCGGGGGCGATCCCGCCGGTTCCCCCGGAGCGATCCATCCATTTCACGGTTCCATAGGGCATGCAGTTACTTCTCCTGGTTGAGGGGGAGTGTGTGCGATGGGCCGCGCGGTCGCGCGGTCTCGGCTTGTCCGGAACCTCCGCCGATCCAGGAGCGCCTGGGAAAGTAGAGCACCGCGAAGGTGCCCGCAGGAGTGTCTGCACTCGGAAAATTCAGCCGTATACCTGCTCTTTGCAACATACCTGCAGGCAGAGATGTTCCCCGGTGTCGTCCGCCGCCCGATCAGGCGGGCCGGGCGCAGCTTCGTTGGTTGAGCGTCAACGGATGGGCCCCGTGGGGTGGGGCTGGCGATGATCATGAAGAAACGCCGGTCTCAGCTTTAAAAACTGGGCATTTCTGCGTGATCATCAGTGCGCCGGGCCCCACGCGGATGCGCGGACCAGGCCCGTCGGCGGAGGCACACCAGCGGGCGGCCAGCAGCCGGCACGGACGGGTGCAATCGGGACCGCCGACCGTCTCAGCGGTTCAGGGACCCGAAGCCCACTATGTGGTCCGGCTCTTCCAGCCACACCTGGTGACGCCCACCGGCCGTCGCGGTCAGCCCGAACCGCTCAACACCGGGGCTCCCTTGCGCCACCCACCACCGGTAGGCGGCCTCGACCTCGTCCCACAGCCGGCGCGGCCCGGACTGGTGGACCCGCAGCCGGCCGTGTTCGGCAGTGGCCGCCGCCCACGAGCGGTCGGTCAGCCCGTACAACCAGGCGGTGCCCTCGTGCACCGTGTGCGTGCAGGCGTCCACCACCAGGCCCAGCAGCAGGCCGGTGCCACCGTAGGCGGGATCGAACACCCGCCCCAGGGCGAGGTCGGCGGTGCTGACGGCGCCGGGCCAGGCGGCGGCGGTGACGTAGTCGTCGTGCACAGGCCAGCTCTGCCGGTGGGCACGGGCCTTCATGAACTCGGCCGGTCGGGTGAACCGGCCGGCGGCCACCGCGCCGTCCGAGTCGATGACGAGCCGGGCTATGGCGTCTTGGCGGCTGTAGCCGGTGCCCCACGGGACGACGATCACCCCGCCCGGCCGTGTCTGGGCGATCCAGGCGGGCGGGATCGACCGCACCCCCATGGTGGCGATGATGCGGTCGTAAGGGGCGCTCGGCGGGTGCCCGTGGAGACCGTCGCCGACCACGACCGCGGGTGCGAAGCCTGCAGCCTGCAGCCGGGCCCGGGCTTGACCGGCCAGCACCGGGTCGACCTCGACGGTGGTCACCGCCCGCTCCCCCAGCCGACGGCTGAGCAGCGCGGCGTTCCACCCCGTTCCGGTGCCGACCTCCAGCACCCGCATGCCCGGTTCGGCCCCGAGGTCGCCCAGCATCGCCGCGACGATGTTGGGCATTGATGAGCTGGAGGTGTAGACGCCAGGGCCCGAATCGGCGCCGTCGTCGTGCTGGACGGTGATCGGCACATTCTCCTCGGCCCACCGCGCCCACACCTCGGGATCACTGCGGCGGTCGACGGGAGTGTTCTCCTCCCCGGTGAAGGGCCAGATAACGTCCGGGAGAAAGTCCGCGCGCGGCACGGCGCGGAACGCGCCGCGCCACGCGGGGCTCATCCTGCCCGACTCCAGAAGCAGCTGCTCCAGCTCAGGAGTCACTTCTCATGCCGCCCGGGCGGGGCGTCGCCATCAGGACTCGGCGGCGGCGGGGGCGGCGGCGGTTTCGGCCGGGGCTGGGGAGGACTTTCGTGGCGGGCCAATACGCCTCCTTAAGATCTCGGAATCCCAATAAACGTAACCCGTTGACCACCGGCCATTACAGAGAGTTGACCGGATCCGGACAGCGCGCCCCGGGGACGCCGATGATCGTGTGGAAATCCAGAAACCCCTGGATTAAGCACTGAATTCGGCGATTACTTCAGGAATGCCGCCCCGGAACCCGGCTCGGATCGGGCGGGCCTGCGGGCGACCATGCGCACCAGGGCAAGGATCGCCAGGCCCCATACGGCCCAGGTCACCAGGGCGTAGCCCCAGTAGGGGCCGTCGGCAAGTTCCGCGGTCGGGGTGATCAGGTTGGAGTATGCGAACACGAGCACGGTGTTGAGCATTGCGTGGCCGGCGACGGCGGGCCACACCGAGTGCGACAAGTAGCGGACGGCGGACAGCGCGATCGCGCTCAGCAGCAGGTTCACGCTGGTGACGAGCACCTCGCGGCCGTCCATTGCGCCGTCCAGCCAGTAGGCGGCCGAAACCGGAAGGTGCCACAGCGACCAGTACGCGCCGATCGCCAGCGTCGAGCGCCAGAACCCCAGCGGTGCGAGCGTGGTCTGCAGGTAGCCGCGCCAGGCGGTCTCCTCGCCGAGCGTGGTCACCATCATGACCACGATCATCGGCGCCACCATCAGCGCCGTCACTGCGGCCCCCTCGGACGGCGCGAAGTCCACCAGGCCCAGCAGCGCGGCCGCCGCGATCGTCAGCGCCGGGATCAGCACCATCACCGCCAGCAGCAGCCCGATGACGGCGAACGTGCGGCCGGCGGGCCCGATCCCCAGCGCCGCCCATTGCACGAAGGGCACGGGCCGCCCGAAGCCGAGGTGCACGGCGGCGAGGACGAGCGCGGGCAGCCACATCACCAGCGGAGTGACCGTGTTCAGCACGTCCGAGGACATGGCCCCCATCCAGACGGGCGCACACAGGGCCACCGTGATCGCCGTCTGGACGGCTGCGAACACGCCCAGAAAGCGCGGCGCCCACGGTGCGAGGCGGCCGGCGGGTGCGTAGGGAAGTGCGGGGAGTGGAGGCCGCATGGGGGCGGCGGGCTCGGGGCTCATGGCTCAATACCGTGCGGCCGCCCGTGCGGCCGCGTCCATACCGCCGGCCGGTGTCCAGGGAACAACCGGGGAGACCCCCTGGGGGATCCCCCACCGCCCGAATGGGTCACCGGACAGGCCGCACTGGCCCGGTTGTCCGGGTCGCCGGGGCTTGGGGATCTTATTCGCGCCGGGCGCTTGACCCTGCCCCAAGGGCATGGCCTGGAGTAGTGGCGAGCCGCTGCAAGGCACGGTTCAGCGGTTCCGCCGCCACTTCTCGGCGGCTCTCATTCGCCCTGGCCATGGAGTAACGACACATGCGATTCCTGCGCAAACCCTTCCAGATCATCCGCGCCAACCTCGGCCCCTATCTCGCCATGAACGCGATCGCCTACGGCATGTTCCTGGTCGGTCTGGGGGCGGCGCTGGTCTTTCCCGACCTGACCGACACCCAGGTCGCTTCCATGGAAGAGGACGGGACGGCGGACCTGATCGTGTCGCTGCTGAGCAATGTATGGCTGTTCAGCCTGACCATCCTGGCCGTCAACACGTTCACGGTCGCCGTTCCGATGATCCTGCTGCCGTCGATGGTCGTGCCCTTCGCCGGCATCGCCGCCTACGCCTACAAGGCGTTCACCTTCGGGACGACCCTTGCCCCGCATGACGAGACCACGGCCTTGACACTGATCCCGCACTCCCTGACGCTCCTCATCGAGTTCCAGGCCTATGTCCTGGTCATGTTGGCGGCTTACCTCATCGGGCGGTCCTGGCTGCGCCCCAAGACCGCCGGCGCCGCCAACCGCCGCCAGGGATACGTCCGCGGGCTGCAGCAGGCGGGCTGGGTGTGCCTGCCGGCGGCGGCGCTGTTCATCATCGGCGCGGTCTACGAAGCATTCGAGATCATCTACCTGGTGCCCCCGCTGGTCAACGGTTGATAGCCGCGCGTCGGCGGGACGGCGCCGGTCAGGACGCGGCGGAGTCGATCAGCCAGTGGTATTGCAGCCTCGTGGCGCGTTCCAGACCGGCGCAGAAGGCCGCGACGCCCAGAGCGGCGTCCGCCCAAACGGGCAGGTGGACCGGAGAGGTGAACGTGCCGACGCGCTCCGCGACGGGCGGGATCCCGGTCAGCGCCTCCAAGCCCGTAGGCAGGGCGACGGCGAGCGCCGCCACCAGGACGACGACGGACGCAGCGCCGATCGCGGCGCTCAACCGCGGAAACCGCTCACTCATCCGCGCCCGCAGCCCTTCCTGGGAACGCGGGTGCGGACGCAGCGCGTGCTCGGCGCCGTCGTCGGAGACGTAGCGCATGCGCTTCAGCCCGAAGTCGGTGGCGGCCACCTCGATGACGCCGCCGGGGACCGGGAACGTCGCCGGAAGGTTGGAGCGGTAGACCTGGGCACCGTCCCGATACAGTGCGGCAGGGCTTTTTCCGACCGCGTCATCGTGCTCCTTGCCGGATTTCGGGCTGGTGAGGATCCGGATATCGGCCGCGAAGACGTGCCTGTCTCCCGATGGCTCCGCGATATCGAGGAAGAAGAGCGATCGGGAGAACAACTGCCAGATTCGGTACTCGGCGAGTGCGCTCCCGTCGCCGGGCCTGACCTTGCCGAGTTGCCAACGCCGCCTGAGCTTCTTGACCATGCTGCTTTCCTGCCGATCAGAGAGGTATGCCGTTCACGGCCGGCCCGCACGGCCGGCGCCGCCGCCAGTACAGAGGCTGCCCTTGGGGCAGGGTCAACCCGCGGAAACCCCCGGGCACGCCGGGCCGGCACCGCGTACCGCGAATACGCTGGGGCGCCGCTTGAGTGTGCCCTTGGGGCATGGTGTGGACTGGCTCCGGGCACGTGGACCGCGGGCACGGGCCGACGGCGGACGAGGAGGCGGAAATGGCGTGGAGCACTCGGCAGCTCGCCGAACTCGCGGACACGACGGTGAAGACCGTCCGGCACTACCACGAGATCGGGTTGCTCCAGGTGCCCGCACGCGCCTCGAACGGGTACAAGCAGTACGGGGCGACGCACCTGGTCCGGCTCTTGCAGATCAAGAGGTTGCGTGATCTGGGGGTGCCCCTGGCGCAGATCGCGGCCATGGGGCGGGCCGACGAGGAGCCCGACGAGGCGATCCGCGCGCTCGATTCCGAGCTTGAGGCGACGATCGAACGGCTCACCCGGATACGTGCGGAACTGGCCGTGATCCTGCGCCACCGCGCGCTGCCCGAGGTGCCGCCCGGCTTCGCCCCCGAGTCCGGGACCTTCACCGAGACCCAGCGGTCGCTGCTGACGCTCTACTCCACGGTCTTCAGCGACGAGACCATGGCGGAGTTCCGCCGGCTGCTGGCCGAAGGCGACGAAACCGCCGACGAGTTCGATAGCCTGCCCGCCGATGCCGACGATGCGGCGATCGAGCGTCTCGCCGAACGGATGGCGCCGGTGATCCGCGCACAGCGTGAGAAGTATCCGTGGACGGTGGATCCGACGGCGCATTCGCCGCTGGGTACCAAGCGCGCCCAGACCGTGCTGGCGCAGGCGGTGGCGGAGCTCTACACCCCGGCACAGCACCGCGTCCTGCAGCGCGTGAACGACATTCTCGGCCACAACGGCGGCGCCCCGGCCGACACCCCTGCCGACTGAGCCCGGTGAACGGACCGCCTGACCGGCCGGCTGACCGGCCGCGCGCAACACCGCCGGCCATCCCGCCGGAACTTGGCCGCCGCCCCAGGACATGCCGCGGCGTGCCGGTGTGCGGGGCCGCTGGTGGCCCCGCACACCGCACTGCGGTTTTCCGCAGGTGCGGTTTGCGGGATCCGGGCGCTTCACGGGGGCCATCCCCATTGGATCGAACGCGCCGGGCTCCGTAGTCTCTGCGGGACGGCAAGGCTGCTCCAGCGCGGCCTTGGCCGCGATGACCCGACCCCCTTGCTTCCTCCGCCTCTTGCGCCAGCCCGGTCCTGCGCGTTGCCGGCCGCCTGTGTGCCGGCGGAGGCCGGCCCGGAGCGGGGGCAGCGACGATGAAACAGAGGTTGCGTAACCCATGCCCACATCAATCGGTACCCATCTCCTTAACGGGGTGCGCGGCGCCCTGATAGGTACCGCCGAAGTCATCCCGGGAGTCAGCGGCGGCACGATCGCCCTGATTACCGGTGTCTACGAGCGGCTGATCACCTCGGCCGGACATGTGCTCACCGGCCTCACGCTCGCCGTGCCGGACCTGGCCCGCCGCCGGGGGATGGCCCGCGCCGGCCACGAGTTCCGCAAGGCCCACTGGGCGGTGGTGTTCGCCGTGCTGATCGGCATGGTCCTGGCGGTGGTCATCGCGGCCAAGCTGCTGGAGCCGGTGGTGACCGAGTACCAGCAGCAGTCCTCCGCGGTGTTCTTCGGACTGGTGCTCGCCTCGCTGTGGGTCCCCTACTCCCACTCCGGACGCGGCTGGCGCCCCTGGCACTACCTGGTGGCCGCGGTGGCCGCCGTGGCGGCGTTCCTGCTTACCGGCCTGCCTGCCACCGAGGCCACCCCCAGCCCGGTGGCCGTGGCGGGCGCCGCGTCGCTGGCCATCTCCGCACTGGTGCTGCCCGGGGTGTCCGGAGCGTTCACGCTGCAGGCGTTCGGCCTGTACGAACCCACGCTCACCGCTGTGAACGACCGCGATCTCGGCTACCTCGGCACCTTCGCCGTGGGAGCCGTCATCGGACTGGCCCTGTTCGTGAAGCTGCTGCAGTGGCTGCTGGAGCACCACCGCAAGATCACGCTGGTGGTCATCACCGGTGTCATGGCCGGTGCCCTGCGGGCGCTGTGGCCGTGGCAGCCCTGGGCCGACGAGGCCGACCGTTCGCTGCTGGCACCCACCACGGACGTGGTCCCGACCCTGGCGCTGATGGCCGCCGGTTTCGTCCTCGTGGTCGCCATCCTGCTGGCCGAGCGGTTCTTCCAGCCCTCCGGCGGCCAGGACACCGGATCCGGCGAGTCCGGCCGCACCCACCGGCAGAACTCGCCGACCTGATCGGGCTCCCAGGGCCCGGCCGCAGCAGCGGTCCGCGGGCCCCGGAGCACGGGCGGGGCGGGCGGCAGGCGGTAACAGGCGGGCGATAGCAGGCAGCCGAGCCGGCGCGCGACATGATCCACGGCTCGCGCGGAAGGGAGCAGGCCGGATGGCGATCCACGTACACCGGCCCGGGGCGGACCCGGCGGCGGCCGCGCCGGGCGAAGGGGCCGGTATCGGCGGCAGCGCCCCCGCCGAGCCGGAGGAAGGCTCCGCACGGGCCGTCGGCCGCGCGCTGCTGCGCTGGGTGCGCCTGCCCGCCGATACGGCCGTGGAGGCGGTATGGGCGGGACTGGGCCTGGCGTTGCTGGCCGCCGCCGGGCTGGGCGCGGTCGCCGCCGCGGTGCTGCCGCCGGCCAGGCGGCCGGTCGGCGCCCTGGTCCGCGCCTGCGCCTGGCGCCTGGCGCTGTGCAGGGGCCGCCTGCCCTTCGCCCCCGGCCGGCGCCCGGCACCCCGAGTACCCGGCCGGCCCGGCTCCGGCCGGGTACTCGGCTACCTTGCGGCGCGCCTGCTGCCTGCCGCACTCGGCGCGTTGGCGCTGGCGCTGCTCGCCATCGGTGTCGTCCTGGCCTCCATCGCGCTGCGGTCCGCGGCCACCGGCAACATGGGGCCCGCCGAGTTCCTGATGCAGGTGGTCATCGGAGTCGCCCTGCTGATGCTGGACCTGCAGGCCATGGCCAGCGCGCTGGCGTTGGAGCGCCATCTTGCCCGGGCCCTGCTGGCGCCCAGCGCCCGGGAGCGGCTGGAGCAGCGGGTCAGCGAGCTGACCGAGAGCCGCGCCGGCATCATCGCCGCCGTCGACGCCGAGCGCCAGCGCATCGAGCGGGACCTGCACGACGGGCTGCAGCAGCGGCTCGTCGCGCTCGGCATGCTGCTGGGCCGGGCGCGCCGCAGCGGCGGAACCGACACCGCGAAGGTCGCCGAACTGCTCGGCCAGGCGCACGAGTCGACCCAGCGCGCCGTCGCCGAACTCCGCGAGGTCGCCTGGCGCGTGTACCCCTCGGCGCTGGACCATGCGGGACTGGAGAAGGCCCTCACCCTGGTCGCGCAGCGTTCCGGCCTCCCGGTGCGGCTGACCTGCACCCTGCCGGAGCGGCTCGGCCACCAGGTGGAGGTCGCGCTCTACTTCGTCGCCTGCGAGGCGATCACCAACGCCGCCAAACACTCCGGTGCCGACTGCGTTACCGTCGAGATCACCCGGCACGGCGGCCAGGTGGTGATGCGGGCCCGCGACGACGGCGCCGGCGGCGCCGACCCCGCGGGCACCGGCCTGTCGGGCCTCGCCCGCCGGGTGGCCGCCCTGGACGGGCGTTTCCGTCTCGACAGCCCGCCGGGCGGACCGACCGCACTGATCGTGGAGCTGCCGTGCGAGTGACCGTCGCCGAGGATTCGACGCTGCTGCGGGACGGGTTGCTGCGCCTGCTGGCCGACGAAGGCCACGAGGTCGCCGCCGCTGTCGGCGATGCCGGCGACCTGGTGCCCGCTGTGGAGCGCGACGTTCCCGATGTCGTCATCGCCGACGTCCGCATGCCGCCCACGCACACCGACGACGGTCTGAAGGCGGCGCTGGAAGTGCGGCGCCGCTGGCCCCGGGTCGGGGTCCTCGTCCTGTCGCAGTACGTCGAGACCCGCTACGCCGCCGAACTGCTGGCGGAGCGCGCCGAAGGGGTCGGCTACGTGCTCAAGGACCGCGTGGTGCACGTGGACGACTTCCTCGACGCGCTCACACGCGTCGCGGCCGGGGCGACCGCGCTCGATCCCGAGGTCGTCCGCCAGCTCATGGCGCCGGTCCGGCACACCGACCCGCTGCGCGAGTTGACCGCCCGCGAACGCGATGTGCTGCGCCTCATGGCACAGGGGCACACCAACGCCGCGATCGCCCGGCACCTGCACGTCTCGCAGAGCGCCGTTGAGAAGCACATCAACGCCATCGGCGACAAACTGGACCTCGGCGACACCGCCGGCTACAGCCGCCGCGTCCTGGCGATCCTGCGCTACCTCGGTTCGTGACGGCGGCCGTCAGAGTTCGATCATGGCGGTCGTGGTCTCGGTGTAGGCCAGTAGCGCGTCGGGCCCGTGCTCACGGCCGAGACCCGACTCCTTGTACCCGCCGAACGGGGCGGTGCCGGGCGCCATCTCACCCCAGCTGTTCACCCAGACCGTGCCCGCCCGCAGCGCGGCGGTCATCCGGTGCGCGGTGGACAGGTCCCGGGTCCACACCGAGGCCGCCAGTCCGTACCTGGTGTCGTTGGCCAGCCGCACGGCCTCCGCGGTATCGGTGAAGTCCATCAGCGCCGCGACCGGGCCGAAGATCTCCTCCTGGGCCACGCGCATATCGTTGCGCACCCCCTCCAGCAGCGTCGGCGCGACGAACAGGCCGGGCCGGTCCAGGCGCTGCCCGCCGGTGGCGACCACCGCCCCTTCGGCGCGCGCAATGTCGAAGTAGCCGGTGACGCGGTCCAGGTGCGCGCGGAAGGCCAGCGGTCCCATCGTGGTCGCCGGGTCGAACGGGTCGCCCGGCACGTACTCCGCCATCGCCCGGCGCAGCAGCTCGCCGAACTCGTCGCGGATATCGCGGTGCACGAGGATGCGGGTGCCGGCGACGCATCCTTGGCCGGAACCGGCGCAGAATCCGGCGGCGGCGCCGGCGGCGGCCGCGTTCAGGTCGGCGTCGGGGAACACGATGAGCGGGGACTTGCCGCCCAGCTCCAGCGTGACCCGCTTGAGCGTGTCGGCCGAGGTGCGCAGGATGTGCTTGCCCACCGGCCCCGACCCGGTGAACGAGATCTTGTCCACGCCGGGGTGGCCGATCAGTGCATCGCCGGTGCTTGCGCCGACTCCCGTGATCACGTTGACCACGCCCGCCGGCAGGTCGGTCTCGGCGAGCAGTTGCGCCAGCCGCAGGGCGCTCAGCGAAGCGTGCTCGGACGGCTTGAGAACCACGGTGTTGCCCGCGGCCAGCGCCGGTGCCAGCTTCCACGAGGTCTGCAGCACCGGGCCGTTCCAGGCGATGATGGCCCCGACCACGCCGATCGGCCGGCGCAGCGTGTAGTGGAGTTGCCCGGGGCCTGCGGCGGTGGTGTGCCCGGTGAGCTTGGTCGGCCAGCCCGCATAGTGCCGGTAGACCTCCACCGCGTGGTCGACCATGAAGCCCGCCAGCGCCGACGGCGCTCCCATGTCGAGCGAGTCCAGCGCGGCGAGTTCCTCGCGGTGGGCCTCGACCACGTCGGCGATCTGCCGCAGGATCCGGGCCCTGGCCTGCGGGGAGACCGCGGCCCACCCCTCGAATGCCCGCTGCGCGGCCTGTACCGCGGCGTCGACCTCGGCGGGTCCGGCCACGCCGAGTTGGGTGAGCACCTCCTCGGTGGTGGGGTCGACGGTGGCGAAGGTTTCCGGTGATTGCGGCTGCCGCCATTGCCCGTCGATGGCGAAGCCGAGCACTCCCGCGTCGAGGAGCGCGGGCCGGGGGCGGGCGGCGGATGTGCCGGTGGACGTATTACTGGACAAGACGATGCCTCCTGGCGTGTGGAACCGCTGTTCGGCGCCCAGCTTGGCCGCCCCCGGGCGGGACAGGGGCGTTCTACGCTGCCTGGGAATCGCAGAACCACCCGGATCCGGGCGGATGCGGCAGAATGGCGGCATGGCAGACACACCGTCGCAGCAGCTCGCCGCGTTCCTGCGCACCCGGCGCAGCCGCGTGCGCCCGTCCGACCTCGGCCTGGAGCCCGGCAGCGGACGCAAGGTCGCCGGGCTGCGGCGGGAGGAACTCGCGATGCTGGCCGGGGTCAGCACCGACTACTACCAGCGGATCGAGCAGGGCCGCGACGTCCGCCCCTCGGACCGGGTGCTCGATGCTCTGGCGGGCGCGCTGGAGTTGAACGACGAGGAGACCCGCCACCTGCACCTGCTCGGCCAGGCCACCCGGCGGCCCGCCGAGTCCCCGCAGCGCACGCCCGAAAAGGTGCCCGAAACCACCCGGCGGCTGGTGCAGACCATGACCGGGCCGGCACTGGTGCTGAGCAGCCACCTGGACGTGCTGGCGTGGAACCCGCTGGCCGGAAGCCTGTTCGGCGACCTCGGCACCTGGGCGCCCGGAGAGCGCAACATGCTGCGCGCGGTCTTCCTGCACCCCGACGCCATGCAGGTGTGCCCGGACTGGCGGGCCAGCGCAATCGAGTACGTCGGCATGCTGCGCGCGGCCGCGGCGACCGACCCGGACCATCCGCGGGTCCGCGAAGTGGTCGGCGAGTTGAGTGTGCGCAGCTCGGAATTTGCCGGGCTGTGGGCCCGGCACGACGTGCGCGAGCAAACGCGCGGGCGCAAGCGTTTCCACCACGCCCAGGCCGGGGTTATCACGCTCGACTGGGAGGCCTACCCGCTGCCCGGCCGGCCGGGTCCGGCTCTGGTTGCCTACACCGCCGTCCCCGGCTCCGCAGACGCCGAACGGCTGCAGATGCTGGCCAGCCTGCTGGCCACGGAGGCCGCCGAGGCCCCGCCGCGCACGCGGCAGCAGAGTCCGGCGGGCGGTTCGGCCTGACGGCCTTCCGGCCCCCGAGCCCGCCGCCGCGCGTACCCGCGGCGGCCCGGCGGCCCGGCGGCACGGGCCTCCCGGTCGGCTGCGCGCTCCTGGTGCGGCGCCGGGGCGGCCGTTGGCAGCACCGAGCACTGCCGCGCCGGACCGGCCGCGGCAGGACCGGTAATCGGCGGATTTTGCGACCGTTTCGGCGCCCGGCTCGGCCGTCCGCACCGCTGGGCCCGCCCAAGAAGAGCGACGTTTGCGGCAAGAGCGGCAAAGGCCTTGATCGGCCGTGATTCAGTCAGTCGCCCGTTTACCCCGACAAGACACGCCACCATTTCAAGGAAATCCCTAACCATAATTAGGGGTAGCCGAAAATTCCGGTCGCCACCAGCGGGCACGTAACGGACGGGACGGCGGATCAGCTCCTTCACCGGGAGATCCGGTGCTGCTTACGCTGTTTTCGTCCACTGCAAGCCCAGATTTTTCTGTCGCCGCAAATCCAGACGGAAGCTCCCCTGCGAACTGGAGAATTGCAAATGCGCATTCGCAATACGGCCGCGATGGCCGCGGCCGCAGGCATCGGCCTGGTGGCGTTCAACCCGGCTCCCGCTCAGGCGGACCCGGCCGCCGACGGCTCGGTCCGCATCGTAAACGTCGCCGAATCGGCCAACGGCCCGCAGGCCATCGACGCCAGCCACTACGGAACCGTTGACAACACCCCTGTGCTCGCCTATTCCGTCAAATCCACCGACCAGGCGAACCAGCGCTGGTACATCGAAGAGGCGGCCGGCGGCACCGTCACCATCCGCGGCAAGCAGAGCAGGGACGCGGGCGTGGAAATGTGCGTCACTCCCACCGGGTCCAACGGCGCGGTCGTACTGCTCACCTGCGCCCCGGAGGAGAACGCCGCCCAGAAGTGGCACAAGTCCGGCACCCCCCAGCGGCACACCTACGAAAACGCCGCCTACGACGGGGAACTGCTCTCCTTCGAGGGCTTCAAAAAGCAACTGGCAATCCGCGACCTGGCGGAAGGCGACGACACCCAGGTCTGGAAGACCATGCAGTAGGGCGGTAAGGCGGTAGGGCCGCTGCCCACCTTTGGTCCTGCGGCAGGTCTCTCGTCCCCCGCCGCGCCGGCGCCGGGTTTTCCGCACTACCGTTCCGGCGCGGCGAGGGCCTCGACCTCGGCGGTGAACAATGCTTCGGGGTCGAACCGCATCCCGGCGAAATTGCCCTGGACCTCCAAGCTGACCAGGCCGTGCAGCCGCGCCCAGGCGGCCACGGCGGCGCGCAGCGCCCAGCCCGGCGAACCGCCGTGCGCGGCCGGGTCGTCCGCGATCCAGGCCGCGAACTGCCGATCCAGCGCGGTGTCGGTGGGCGGCAGCAGGGCCTCGAAGACCCGGACGAACGGGCTCAGGACGCGCCGTGCGGCATCGCGGGTGTGGGCGGGCGCCGTGTATCCGGGCACCGGGGTGCCCACGACCAGCAGGTACAGGTGCGGGTTGTCCAGCGCCCACCGCCGGTAGGCGGCGGCCAGCCGCAGCAGCCGCTCCTTCGGTGTTCCGGTGCCGGCCGCGGCGGCGCCTTCGATGGCGTCGGCCATGCCGCTGTATCCGTCGACGATCAGTTCGGTCAGCAGCTCGTCGCGGCTCGCGAAGTACCGGTAGAGCGCAGGCGTGGTGAACCCTAGCTCGGCGGCGATGGCCGACAGCGACAGCGCCGCCGCGCCGCCGGTGGCCAACTGGTCGACCGCGAGCTGCTTGATCTCGTCGGTGACCTGCTTCCGGTAGCGCTGCCGCGGCCCGGAAGCACCTCCGTGCTTGGCCGTCCCCTGCTTGTCTTCGCCCCGCTTCGGCAATCCGGTGTCCCCTTTCCTGCTCCCCTGCCGACTTTCCGCGCCGACCGCGGCCGCTGTCAGACCGTTGAAGACTTTAACCGGTCGGGTGCATCGGCCGGGCTCACCTCCCCGCCGGGGGCACCGGGGCGGACTGCGGCGCCTGCGCGGCTGCCGGCTCCGCTGCGTGGGCGGCGCGCCGGGGCGCGGGCACGAGCAGCGCTGCGGCGCATGCGGCCGCCGCCAAGCCGGCGAGCAGCAGGAACCCGGTGCCGTAGTGGTCCTCGGGCGGCGCGGCGCCGGGCAGCACCCCGGCGGTGACGATGCTGGAGGTGATCGCGGTGCCGATCGCCCCGCCGATGCTGCGGAAGTTGGCGTTCATGCCGCCCGCGGCTCCGGTGTGGGTGCTGGGGACACTGGACACGATGAGGTTGGCCATCGACGCGATCGCGGCGCCCGCACCGGCGCCGAACACCGCGCCCGCGGCGGCGACCTGCCAGGGCAGCTCGTGAATCAGCGCCAGCGCGAGCAGTCCCGAGGCGCTCAGCGCGGATCCGGCCGCCAGCTGCATCCGCGGGCCCGCGATGTGGGAGATGCGGCCGCTGGCGATCCCGGCGAGGAACATGGCGACCAGCATGGGGAGCATGAGCGGCCCGGTGGCGGTGAGGTCGGCGCCGAATCCGTAGCCGGCGGCCGGGTCCGTTTGGACGAACTGCGGCAGGAACCCGAACACCGAGAACTGGGCGGCTCCGAACAGCAGCGCGGCAAGGTTGGTGGTCCACACCGCCCGCAGCCGCATGATGCGCATGTCGATCAGCGGATGCGCCGCGCGCAGCTCGACCGCCACCCACGCCCCCAGCAGCAGCACCGCCCCACCGAGCAGGCCGAGCACCGGGGCCGCCGTCCAGCCCTGCACCGGGGCCAGGCTGAACCCGAGCAGCAGGCACACCAGCCAACCCGCCAGCAGCGCCGCGGCGGTCCAGTTGATGTGCACGGGGCCGCTCACCGGAGACTCGGGCACGACCGCGATCGCCGCCACTGCTGCGGCGGCAACGGCCAGCGCCGGGGCCAAGAACAGCCACGGGAATCCCAGCCCGGACACGATCGGCCCGGCGAGCACGATGCCCAGCCCGCCGCCGACCCCGACGACCGCCGAGACCGCCGACACGGCCGGGGCGATCTTCGGCCCGGGGAAATGGTCGCGGATGATCCCGTAGGCGAGCGGGAACACCGAGCCGGCGGCACCTTGGATGACACGGGCCGCGATGAGGACGCCGATGTTCGGGGCGAGTGCGGCGAGTACGCAGCCGACCGCGAGGGTGGCCAGCACCGCCACCAGTGTGCGTTTCTTGCCGACCATGTCGCCGATGCGGCCGAGTACCGGCGTGCACACGGCGGCTGAGAGCAGGTTGGCGGTCAGCACCCAGGTAACGGTGTTCTGCGTGGTCTCCAGCCGCGCCTGGATGTCCGGCAGCACCGGCATGACCAGGGATTGCAGGACCGCGAACGCTCCCGCTCCGGCGGCCAGGACCAGTAGGACCGCTCGGGTGGACGAGCGGGAGGGCGTGGCGCTCACAGTTGGGGACCTTTCGATCGGGGCCCGGCGGTGGGACCGCGCGGCCCCACCGCCGGTGCGTTTCATGCGCCGGTGGGACCGCTGCTGCCGGTGTAGGAGTCGAGGCCGTTCAGCAGGTCGACCAGGTCGGGGTCGCCGGCGAACCGCT
This sequence comes from Streptomonospora sediminis, assembly GCF_054778995.1. Lineage (NCBI taxonomy): Bacteria > Bacillati > Actinomycetota > Actinomycetes > Streptosporangiales > Nocardiopsidaceae > Streptomonospora > Streptomonospora sediminis. The sequence continues at coordinate 94,515 of NZ_BAAGYZ010000103.1, read as the reverse complement.
CGGCGTGGATCTGCCGGATCCGGTCGGCCACCTCCGGGTCGCCGTCGTCGACGAGGTCCAGCGACACCATATTGCTGAGCAGCGGCAGGCCGATCGTGTCGGTCTGCCGGTGCAGCGGGTCGAACATGTACTCGCGGTAGCCGTCGATGTCCTCCACGGCGAACATGGCGCCGTAGTCGAAGTCGCCGCCGACGTCGCGGCCCACCGCCCATTGCTTGACGGCACCGATGGTGCGGCCCATCTCGCGCAGGCTTTCCAGGGCGGTCTCGACCTGCTCGCTCGGCGCATCGGAGCGCACGGCCAGGCGGATGTAGTGGTAGATCACGATTGCTCCTCGGATGTCGCTGTTACCGGCCACCGGTATTAGTGTCCGTGACGATCGTTAAGCGTCTTATTTGAAGTTAAAACCTTTAACTCTTTACGTCAATCGTGACCTGAGGCACTCGCCGCCACCAAGAGAGCGGGCGACCGGCCGGCAACCCCGCCCTACACCGCGGACCTGCGGCCGGAGCGGCCCCCGGAAGCGGCGCGCACTTCTCCAACCGAGGAGAGTGGGGTAGATTTGCACTACACAGTGCAGTGTTAAATGGCGGGAATAGAGTGTGGGCATGGCGCGAGCGACCGAGCAGACGACCACCGGGCTGCGGCAGGGATCCCCGAGCAAGCGGACGGCCATCCTGGATGCCGCCGAGGCACTGTTCGTGTCCGAGGGCTACGAGCTCACCAGCGTCGACACCATCGCGGCGCGGGCCAAGGTGTCCAAGCGCACCGTCTACGACTACTTCGGCGACAAGCAGACCCTCTTCGACAGCGCCCTCGCGCGGGTCGGCGACTCCCTGGTGGCGACCGTGCACGCGGTCGTCGAAGACGAGTTCACCGAGGGGCGCGATCTTCGCGACGCGCTGATGGGTTTTGCGCTGCGGGTCGCGACCGAGGCGTTCCCGTCATCGGAGTTCGTGGCCTACCGCAACCTGAACGCCCAGGGGCGCCAGGCGCCCGCGCTCGGGGCCGGGCAGGAGCAGCCCGAACGGATGCTGGAGGAGCTGTTCCAGAAGCTTGCGGCCGCGGGCGAACTCCGGACGGACAACCCGCGCCGCGCCGTGCAGCACTTCACGGCGCTGACCCTGCTCATCGCGTTGGACGCGCTCCGGGCCGGCCCCACCGGCGCCGCGAGCAAGGGGGGCGAGTCGGAGATCCCCGCCATCATCGCCGACGGCGTCGACGCGTTCCTGCGCGCCTACCGCTGACCGGCGGGTCGGCCATGCCCCGCCGGCCTGCGCGTCCCGGCCGACCCGGCTCAGGTGTCCGGCGCCAGGCTCTCGGCCGCGTTGAGGTCGGCCGCCTCCTGGCGGCTGAATCCGAAGAAGTAGGTCAGCAGGAAGCCGGCGACATAGCCGACCACCAGCCCCAGCCCGTAGACCAGGATCGCGGCGCCGATCCCCTGGCTGCCCTGCACCAGCGGGAACAGTGCCCATCCGGAGGGTCCGATGGCGGTCGAGCCCGCGCTGACCCCCAACTGGTTGGCCAGGCCGAGGAAGCCGCCGCCGGCCGCGCCGCCGGCGCACGCGGTCAGAAAGGGCCGGCCGAGCGGCAGCGTCACTCCGTAGATGAGCGGCTCGCCCACCCCGAGCAGGCCGGCGGGCAGCGCCGAGCGGATCGTGGCGCGGATCCCCGCGTTGTGCTTGAGGCGCGCATAGACCGCCAGCGCGGCGCCCACCTGCCCGGCTCCGGCCATCGCCAGCACCGGCAGCAGCACGGTGTAACCGTCCGCCTCGATCAGGGTGGTGTGGATCGGGATGAGGGCCTGGTGCAGCCCGAGCATCACCAGCGGCAGGAACAGGCCGCCCAGCAGCAGGCCGGCCGGCGCCCCTGCCTGGCCCAGCAGCCAGTCGGCCGCCACTCCGATGGCCGCCGACAGTTCTCCGGCGAGGAACATCAGCCCGTACACCGTGACCAGTCCCGAAACCAGGACGGCGACGGTCGGGGTGATGAGGATGTCCAGGGTGCCGGGCACCCACCGGCGCGTCCAGCGTTCGACGTAGGCGCACAGCACCGCCGCGCCCAGCGCACCCAGCACCCCGCCCTGCCCGGGCGCGAGGTCGGCGCCGAACGCGTCGATGTCGGCGACCCCGGCGAACGGGATGATCGCGGCCACCGCCCCGCCCAGCACCGGGGTGCCGCCGAACTCCTTGGCGGCGTTCATGCCCACGAACACCATGATCAGCGACATGAAGCCCTTGGACACGGCGTCCAGCGCGGGCAGCACGGGAGTCAGCCAACCCAGGTTGGCGAACACACCGGTGACACCGGCCACGATGCCGCACGCGATCAGCGCGGGGATCAGCGGCACGAAGATGTTGGCGATGCGGCGCAGCAGCAGCTTGAACGTGGTGGCGTTGCGCCGCTTGTTCTCCGCCCGGATGGCCGCGCCCTTGGCCGCCAGCGCCGCTGCGTCGGCGGGCGTGCCGCCGGAACCGGAGGGCGGGGCCTCCGCCGGTGCTCCGGTTCCGGTTCCGGTGCCGCCGGCGGCGGCTTGCTCAGCACCGACCTGCTCGGCACCGACCTGCTCGGGCTCGCCCGGCTCGGTGCCGGCCCGTTCGGCTTCGAGGAGCCGGGTGAACTCCGCGGCGACCTTGGAGACCGCCGCGGGGCCCAGCACGATCTGGAACGTCTCGTCTTCGACCACCCCGAGCACCTTGGGGTGGTCGCGGATCCGCTGCTCTTGGACCCGTGCACGATCGGCGACCCCGACCCGGAGCCGGCTGATGCAGTTGGTGGTGGAGATGACGTTGCTTTCGCCGCCGACCAGCGCGAGGAGGTCGCGCGCTGTCGCCGCGTGGCCGGCGGCACCCGAGTCGCTCATTGCCAGCTTCCTTCCGGGCACGGGGGGGTTGGGGGTGTGCCGGGGGCGGGACTCAGCCCCCGGAGGCGGCCGATTCGACCGCGTCGCGGAGCCGGCCGCCGCAGGCGCCGAGGAGGCGGGCCGCCTCGTCGGCGCCCACGCCGCCGAGAATGGTGAGGATGGCGGTTTTGACGTCGCCGCCGGTTGCGGTCAGGGCCCGGGCGACCTCGTCGTCATCGGCGCCGGTGGCCATTTCCACGATCCGGTGGCTGCGGGCGCGGAGCTTGTCGTTGGTGCTGCGCAAGTCGACCATGAGATTGCCGTAGGTCTTGCCCATGCGGATCATGGCGACCGTCGACAGGGTGTTCAGCACCAGTTTCTGGGCGGTGCCGGCTTTCAACCGGGTGGAGCCGGCGATCAACTCGGGGCCGGTGCCGACCTCGATGGGGTGGGTGGCGGCCGCTCCCAGCGGCGAGCCCGGGTTGGCGGAGACGCCGATGGTCAGCGCGCCGCGCTCGGCGGCGTGGCGCACCGCGGCGACGGAGTAGGGGGTTCGTCCGGAAGCGGAGATGCCCACCACCGTGTCCTCGCGGGTGAGCCGCAGCGCGTCCAGGTCGGCCGCTGCGGCCCGGGTGTCGTCCTCGGCGCCCTCGACCGCGTTGCTGATCGCCGACGGGCCGCCGGCGATCAGCCCGACCACCTGTTCCGGATCGGTGTTGAAGGTGGGCGGGCACTCCGAGGCGTCCAGCACGCCGAGCCGGCCCGCTGTGCCGGCGCCGACATAAATGAGCCGCCCACCGCGGGCCATCCGCTCGGCCATGGCGTCGACGGCGGCGGCGATGGCCGGTGCCGCCGCGCCCACCGCCGGAGCCACGGTGGCGTCCTCGGCGTTCATGGTGCGCACGATGGTCTCGGTGTCCATCCGGTCGATGCCGCTGAGGTCGTCCCGGCGGCCTTCGGTGGCCAACCCGTTGAGGTCGGCCCGCAGCTTGCGGACGGAGTCGTCGGTTCCGCTGGTCCCGGTAGTGGCCATGAGGAGGAGCAGTCCCTTCCGCCGTGTGCACCTCTGTGAGATGTTCGCAAATTTCCACCAAGTGCACCAAATGTCAAGTAGGAAACCTTCATTCCAAAGGGTCGGGCGGGCACGCCCGAACACCTCGGAGCCTGTCGCGGCGGCACGGCACAAGCAGCCGCCCCACCCCGGAACACCCCACGACATCTACTGCCCTACTGGCACCGAGTGCCAGAGTGTCGTATAGTGCCAATTGCCGGAGCGGCGTACGACAGGAACAGGAAAAGGACATGCCATGGGTGCAGTGCAGTACAACGGGCAAACAACGCTGATCACCGGTGCCAGTTCCGGTATCGGCGCCGAGTTCGGCCGCCACCTCGCAGCACGCGGATCCGACCTCGTGCTGGTCGCCCGCCGCGAGGACCGGTTGCAGCACCTGGCCGGCGAACTCCGCGCGGCACATGGCGTGCACGTGCACGTGGTCCCGCTCGACCTCGCCGCGGCGAACCCCGGCGCAGCGCTGGTGGAGCGCACGCGGGAACTCGGCATCACGGTGACCAGCGTGGTCAACAACGCCGGATTCGCCGGTTACGGCGGCTTCCACGCGCAGGACCCGCAGCGGCTGCAGCGCGAGATCGCGGTGAACATCGCGGCGGTCACCGACATCAGCAGGGCGTTCATCGGGCAACTGCGCGCCGACGGGCGGGGCGTACTCGTCAACGTCGCGAGCATGGCCGCCTACCAGCCCGATCCGTGGCTGGCCGTCTACGGGGCGACCAAGGCGTTCGTCCTCAGCTTCACCGAGGCCCTGTGGGAGGAGTCGCGCGGCACCGGGCTGCGGGTCATGGCACTGTCGCCCGGGGCCACGCGGACCGAGTTCTTCGACGTCGCCGGTTCGGAGGACGCGGCGGGAGGGGCCCGGCTGCAGCCGCCCGCCGACGTCGTGCGCACGGCCCTGAACGCGCTCGACCGCCGCAACCCGCCGCCGAGCGTGATGCACGGCCGGATGAACCGGGTAGTGGTCACCGTCGGCACCGCCCTGCTGTCCCGGCGCCGGATCGTGCGCATATTCGGGCGCCTGACCGCGTCCGGAGCGCTCGTCTCCACCGACTCGGCCGCCACCCCGGACTCCCCCGGCTCCCACGGCTCCCACGGCTCCCACGGCTCCCACGGCTCCGGCGGCTCCCACGGCTCCGGCGACTCGGTAGCCGCCTGACAGCATCCGCGCCGGCCACCATCCGCGAACAGAGGAGAACCGCATGTCCACCACCCAACCCGCCACCGGCCGCAAGAGCACCGCTGTGGTACTCGGCGGCGGCGGATCCGTCGGCATCGGCTGGCAGACCGGCCTGCTGACCGGCCTGGCCGAAGCCGGGTACGACCTGTCCGGCGCGGACCGCGTGATCGGCACGTCGGCGGGTTCGCTCGTAGGCGCCTTCCTCGCCTCCGGCGCCGACCCCGCCGAAGCGCTGACGCCGATCGCCGGGCTCAGCGCCGCCATGAGCGGGGACGAAATGCGCGATGCCGGCGGCGAACTGCTCGATGCAATGGGCAAGGCGGGGCTGGACGACAACCCCGATGCCGCACTGCGCTCGATCGGCCGACTTGCCAACGAACACGCCACCCGCATCGGCGAGGACTCCCTGGTCGGCTTGTTGGCCGCGCTGAGCGGGCGCGAATGGCCGGCGGCCTTCCGGTGCACCGCGATCGACACGGAGTCGGGCGAGCAGGCGCTGTGGGGCCCGGATTCGGGCGTGGAGCTGGCCCGGGGCGTCGCCTCCAGCTGCGCCGCGCCGGTCCTGCTGCCCACGGTCACCATCGGCGGCCGCCGCTACATGGACGGCGGCGTGCACAGCCACCTCAACGCCTCCGCCGCCGCGGGCGCCGACCGCGTCGTCGCACTGTCGTGCTTCCCGTTCGACCCGCCGCCCGGCGGCATGCACGAGGGCTTCGCCGCCGCTGTTGCGGTGGTCCGCCGCGAGCTCGCGGACCTGGCCGCCGCGGGAACAGCGGTCGTGGCGGTCGAACCCTCGCCGGAGCTGCTGGCGCTGGGAGCCGGCGGCACCGGCATGATGGGCGGCCCTGCGCTGGCCGAGCAGGCCCGCGACCTCGGCAGGGAACAGGCGGGCGAGGTCGGCGGCCGCCTTGCCGCGCTGCTGACCCGCTGAACGGGCGCTGCTGCGGCAGGAACGACGGAGCGGGGCGGCCGGGCATGTGTGGTTACGATCGAGGCGTGGAACCGGATAAAACAAACACCGAGCGCCTATGGACGCGTTCGCGGCGCGCAGCATACGCGGAGATCACCGATGTGGCGATGAACCTGTTCCTGGACAACGGGTTCGACGCCACCACAATCGACGACATCGCCGGCGCCTCCGGTATCTCGCGGCGGTCGTTCTTCCGGTACTTCGGCACCAAGGAGGACATCGTGCTCGGCCGCCTCGCCGAGGACGGCGAAGAGGCCAGACGGGTACTGGAGAGCCGGCCCGGTTCCGAGCCCCCGTGGAGCGCGCTGTGCAACACCCTGTGGGATATCGCCGCCCCGCCCCAGGACCAGGAACGCATGCTGAAGGTCTCGAAGATGATGTACGGGACCCCGTCGCTGCGGGCCCGCAGCATCGAGAAGCACCTGCAGTGGCAGGAGCAGCTGGTACCCGAGGTCAGGCGCCGGCTCGGCGGGGCCGGCAGCGGCGGCACCGCTGAACCCGGCAGCGCCGCCGGCACCCGGCTCGACGTGCAGGCCGGTTCCCTGGTCGCGTGCGCCATAGCCTGCCTGGACTCGGCCGGAGAGGCGTGGACCCGCGAAGACGGGCGCGTGGCGTTGGCCGAGCTGCTGGACGCCGCCTTCTCCGCCGTGGACGGCGCCCGCAGGAACCGGAGTCCCAATTGACCGGTCGGTCTTGCAGCGCACCGGTCGCAACCCCGCGCCGGCCCATGGATCGAGGAGCGCACACCGAATGATCCGCGTCGTACTCGTCGACGACCAGGAGTTCGTACGGGCCGGCTTTCGGATGGTCCTGGACTCCCAACCCGATCTGGAGGTCGTCGGCGAGGCCGGCGACGGCGGCGCCGCGGTGGAGCTGCTGCGCACCGTGGCGGCCGATGTCGTACTCATGGACATCCGGATGCCGCAGATGGACGGTGTCGAGGCAACGCGGCGTATCTGCGCCGTTGGCGGCGGCCCGCGGGTGCTGATTCTGACGACCTTCGACCTGGACGAGTACGCCTACGCGGCGCTGCGGGCCGGCGCGAGCGGTTTCATGCTCAAAGACTCCCGGCCCCCGGACCTGCTGTCGGCGATCCGCTCGGTGCACTCCGGCGATGCGGTGGTCGCGCCCAGCACGACACGGCGGCTGCTCGACCGTTTCGCCGGCCAACTGCCGGGCGGCGCGGACGACCCGCCCGCCCCGCCGTCCCTGGACGCACTGACCCCGCGCGAGCGCGAAGTGCTCGCCGTGGTGGCCAGAGGGCTGTCGAACACCGAGATCGCCGACCGGCTGTCGGTTTCCGAGGCCACGGTCAAGACCCACGTGGGACGCATCCTGATGAAGCTCCAACTGCGCGACCGGGTGCAGGCGGTGGTGCTCGCCTACGAGACCGGCCTGGTCGACGTCCGCGGCGGCTGAACCGGTCCCACCTCGTGGACCCGCCGGACCACACCCGCTACCGGAGCCTGCTGCGGGACGACTCCCCGTTTTTCAGGGTCAAGCGCCTGCCCGTCGAGTGGTGACCGTGGCCCGCACGGCCCATGCGCCGGGCGCCCGCGCAGCGCCGCGGGCCGAGCCCGCGGGCTCCCGCCGCCCTACAACGCGCCGCCCGACAGCGCGGGACCGTTGAGCCGCGCGGCGTCCCGGCCGGGCGGGGTGCCGAACTCGTTGCGGTACTCGCGGCTGAACTGCGACGGGCTTCCGTAGCCGACCAAGTAGCCGACCTCGGCCACCTGCGCCGGCCGTGCCGCGAGCAGCGCCCGCGCCTCCTGGAGCCGGAGCCGCTTCTGGAACCGGACCGGTGTCATCGATGTGGCCGCACGGAAATGCCGGTGGAACGACGATGGGCTCATGCCGGCGATTTCGGCCAGATCGGCGATGAGAACCGGTTCGTTGTAATGCTCGCGGATCCAGCGGATCGCCCGTGAGATATGCGCCAGATTGCCGTCGACCAGACCGATCTGGCGCACGAGCGCGCCCTGTTCACCGGTGATCAGGCGCCACAGGATCTCCCTTTCGATTCCGGGCGCCAGGACGCGCAGGTCGGCGGGACGGTCCCCCAGCCGCAGCAGCCGCACGACGGGATCGAGCAGTTCGGCGGTTGCGTCGCTGACCGCGAGGCCGGAAAAAGCCGGTGGTTTCGCGGCGTCGGCGGCCTCGACCAGCAGCGGCGCGATCAGCGCCGGTTTCAGCGCCATGCTGAAGCAGACGAACGGCGCATCGGGCGCGGCCTCCAGTGCCTGGCCGGTCACCGGGAGATCGAGCGACACGACGACGAACCGGCCGGCCCGGTAGTCGTAGGGCGTGCCGTTGAGCACCGTGCGCTTGACGCCCTGGCCCACGACCGCCAGCGAGGGCTCCGCCATCGCCGCCATCGGCGGGGTGGGCGCGGTGACGCGGGTGATGGCCGCGCCGGGCCGGATGCGCGTCTTGGCCTGGGCGGGGTCGGCGTGCCGCTCGATCAGCGTGCGCAGTTCACCGAGCAGGGCCGCGCACCGTTCGTCGCTGGGGATCACGGACGGAGACTACGCGCAATGTCGGCAGGATCGTGCAAGAACCCGGCACGATCCGACTAACGGCCGCGGCGGGGTGCGTGATGGCATCGGAGGTGACCCCGGGATGGACTCTGAAAGGCGAAAAGCCACCAATGAAAAGCAGAATTATCGGCGCGACCGGAATTTCCGTGAGCGAGTTCACCCTCGGCGCGATGATGTTCGGAAAACTCGGAAACCCCGATCACGACGACTCGGTCCGCATCATCCACCGCGCACTCGACTCCGGTATCAACACGATCGACACCGCCGACGTCTACTCGAAAGGCGAGTCGGAAGAGATCGTCGGAAAGGCGCTCAAGTCGCGCCGCGAAGGCGTCGTCATCGCGACCAAGTTCGGCCGGCCGATGAGTGCGGACCCGAATGAGCGGGGCGGTTCGCGCCGGTGGATCATCCGCGCGGTCGAGAACAGCCTCCGCCGGCTCGGCACCGACCACATCGACCTGTACCAGATGCACCGCCCCGACCATGGGACGGATATCGGCGAGACGCTCGCGGCACTTTCCGACCTCGTGCGCGCCGGCAAGATCCGCGCGTTCGGCTCGTCCATGTTCCCGGCGGAGGCGATCGTCGAAGGGCAGTGGGCGGCCGAGCGCCGCAACACCCACCGGTTTGCGACCGAGCAGCCCATGTACTCCCTCTTCACCCGCAGGCCCGAGGCCGCCGTGTTCCCCACGGCGCAGCGCTACGGCATGGGCGTGCTCACCTTCAGCCCGCTGAACAGCGGCTGGCTGTCGGGGCGCGCAGACCCGGCATCGACCCACCGGGCCGCCCTCATGACGCCCGTGCTGCCGTCGCACTACGATCCCTCGACCCCGACCGGCAGACGCAAGGCCGCGGCCGTCACCGCACTGTCCACCCTCGCCGCCGACGCCGGGATGACCCTGCCGCAGCTCGCAACGGCCTTCGTCCGCGCGCACCCGGCCGTGGCTTCCGTGCTGATCGGGCCGCGCACCGCCGAACAGCTCGACGGGCTGCTCACCGGCGTGGAAACCGAACTGCCGAACGACGTGCTCGACCGCATCGACGAGATCGTGCCGCCCGGGGTCGACCTGGACCCCGCGGACAATTACGCGGCCGCACCGCCCGCACTGGAGAACGCGGACCTGCGCCGCAGGCCGGGGCTCGGGTAAGGCGGCGGCGAACGAGGTGCCGTGCGTGAGCAGGTAAGCCGACGTGGTTGCGGTTGGCCGCCACCTCGGGACTGCGCGCCGCCGGGCGCCCCGCCGCCTGCGGCCGTCACGGCGGTTGCCCGCCCGAGCCTCCCGCCGCCACCAGCGAGACCACGATGGTGAGTCCGCCGCCCGGGGTGGGTTCCGCCGCCACGCCGCCGCCCATGGCCTCGGCCAGGCCGCGCGACAGGGCCAGGCCCAGGCCCACCCCGGTGCTGTTGTCGGTGTCGGACAGCCGCTGGAACGAGGCGAAGATGCTCTCCAGCTCCGCCTCCGCCACGCCGGGACCGTGGTCGATGACGCGCAGGTCGATGCGTTCGGACGTCTGCGCCGCGGTGATCTCCACCGGCGCGCCGGCAGGGTTGAACCGCACGGCGTTGCCGACCACGTTGGCCAGCACCCGCTGCAGCAGCCCGCGGTCGGCGCGCACCGCCCCCAGCCCGTCACGCAGCCCGACCCGCACGGCGCCGGCCGCGGGGCCGAGCTCCTCCAGGGCCGGGACCAGCGCATCGGCGACATCGAAGTCGGTCAGTGTCACCCCGAGCACGCCCGCGCGCAGGCGGCTCATGTCCAGCAGGTTGGCCACCAGCCGGCTGAGCTGGTCGAGCGCCTCGTCGGCGGTGGCGAGCAGCTCGGCCTGGTCGTGCTCGTCCAACCGGACCTCCTGGCTGCGCAGGCTGCTCACGACGGCTTTGGCCGAGGCCAGCGGCCCGCGCAGGTCGTGGCTGACCGCCGCGAGCAGCGCGGTCCGCAGCTTGTCGGCCTCGGCCAGGGGCCGCGCGGCGGCCGCCTCCTCGGCGAGCCGCTGCTGGCGCAGTGCGACGGCGGCCTGGGCGGCGAAGGCCTCCACGACCCGCCGGTCCTCGGCGGCGAGCCGGGTGCCCTGGAGCACCAGCCGCAGCGCACCGTCGATGGCCACCTCCACATCGCCCGCGCCCGGCTCCAGCCGCGGCGGCTCGCCGGCCGACGCGGCCACCGACCAGGCCTCGGGCGCCCACTGCCCGGCGGGGTCCGGCGGCGCGCCGGGCGACCGCTCCAGCAGCGCCACCGCCGTCGAGCCGAAGGTCTCGCGCAGCCGCTCCAGCAGCGCGGCGAGCGGGCGCGAGCCGCGCAGCACGCTGCCGGCGACCGCGGCCAGTGTCTGGGCTTGGGCGTGGGCCCGCGCAGCCTCGCGGGTGCGGCGGGCGGCCCGGTCGACCACGGCGCTGACCGCCACCGCGACGACGGAGAACACGACCAGTGCCAGGACGTTGTGCGGGTGGTCGATGACAAGCGTGTGGTAGGGCCGGGTGAAGAAGAAGTCCAGCATGAGGAAGCCGCCCAGGGCGGCGAGCACCGCGGGGCCCATGCCTCCGGCCAGCGCGGCGGCGGTCACCGATGCGAGCACCAGCAGGATGACGGTGGGCAGCGACGACTCGGTGTGCGGGAGTCCGCTGCCGAGCACCAGCAGCGGCAGCGCGCCCAGCGCCAGCGCGAACCCGGCCAGGCGGCGGTGCCGCGGCAGTGCCGCTGCCGCCGCCGTGGAACGGCGCCTGCCCCGCGCGGCCTCCTCGTGGGTGACCGTGTGCACGTCGATGGAGCCCGACATCGCCGTGGTCGTGATCCCGACCCCCGGTGACAGCGCATGGCCGAGCCTGCTCCGGCGGCTGGCGCCGAGCACAAGCTGGGTCGCGTTGGCGCCCCGCGCGAACTCGATCAGCGCGGTGGGTACGTCATCGCCGAGTACCTGGTGGTAGGTGCCGCCGAGGCTTTCGACCAGCACCCGCTGCCGGGCCAGCAGGGCCGGATCGGCACCCGCCAACCCGTCGGAGCGGGCGACGTGAACCGCCAGGAGGTCGGCGCCCTTGCTGCGCGCGGCGATGCGGGCCGCCCGGCGGATCAGCGTCTCGCCTTCGGCTCCCCCGGTCAGCGCCACCGCGACCCGCTCTCGCGCTTCCCAGGTGGCGGTGACACCGTGCTCGCCCCGGTAGCGGTCGAACTGGTCGTCGACTTTGTCGGCGAGCCAGAGGAGCGCGAGTTCGCGCAGCGCGGTGAGGTTGCCGACCCGGAAGTAGTTCTGCAGCGCCGTATCGGCCGCGGCCGCCGCGTAGACGTTGCCGTGGGCCATGCGCCGGCGCAGCGCTTCGGGGGCCATGTCGATCAGTTCGATCTGTTCGGCCTGGCGCACCCAGGCGTCGGGCACGGTCTCGCGCTGGACCACCCCGGTGATCTGCTTGACGACGTCGTTGAGCGATTCCAGATGCTGGATGTTCACCGTGGAGAGCACGGTGATCCCGGCGTCGAGCAGCGTCTTGACGTCCTGCCACCGCTTGGCGTTGGCCGAGCCCGGGACATTGGTGTGCGCCAGCTCGTCGACCAGGGCGACCTGCGGCCTGCGGGCCAGTACGGCGTCGAGGTCCATCTCGGCAAAGGCCGCCCCGCGGTGGACCGCCGTCTGGGGCGGCACGGTCTCCAGGTCGCCGACCATGGCCGCGGTGCGGCGGCGCCCGTGGGTTTCGACGCAGGCGGCGACCACGTCGGCGCCGCGGGACCTGCGGCGGTGCGCCTCGGCCAGCATGGCGAAGGTCTTGCCGACTCCCGGCGCCGCTCCGAGATATACGCGCAGTTCTCCCCGGGCCATTGGCTCCGCTTCCCTCCACAGGCGCCGAACACGACCTGATCCGTTGTAGCCCGGCGGCGGGCCGCGGCCAACGGTGCTTAGTGCGTTCTTAGCGCCCGGCGACGTGTCGGCCTCGCCACGGCGGGGCGGCAAAGCTGCTCGCGCAGGGCCTGTGCCGTACCGGTGCAGCCCTGTCCCTGTGCGAGGTCGGTGGTGACCATGCGGAAACGCCCACCCGCCTCAGCTGTGGAATCCGGGCGTTCCTGCATGGTCATCGGCGCTCCCGAGCGCCGGCAGGCCGGCAGGGGCCGCCGTCAACGCGCCGCTAAATTCCGGTGCTCGCGGAGCTAAGGAGCCGTTGGCGCACCTGGCCACCGCCCAGCGCGGACGTCGAAGGTCGATTCAGCGCATTTCGCGCCATACCGCCCCATAGACCACGAGAGGAGCCCGAACGATGGCCGACATCGTGTTCGTGCTCACCGCTGCCGCGTTCTTCGCGCTGTGCACGGGCTACATCCGCGGCTGCGAACGGATCATCGGCGAGGGCCCCGCCGGCGCGGGAGACCGAGGCACCCCGGTGGAGACGCCGTGAACTGGGACGACGCCCTCGCACTGATCATCGCCATCCCGCTGGCCGGCTACCTGCTCGCCGCCCTGCTCGCCCCCGAGAGGTTCTGATGCCCGGCTCCGCCTGGCTGCAGTTGGCCGCGCTCGTCACGGTCCTGCTGATCACCGCCCCCGTGCTCGGCCGCTACATGGCCGCGGTCTACGGCGACCGCCCCGCTGCGCCCGGCGACCGCGTGTTCCTGCCCGTGGAAAGGGCCGTGTACCGGCTGTGCCGGGTCGACCCCGCCCGCGAGCAGGGCTGGAGCGGATACGCCCTTTCGCTGCTCGCGTTCAGCCTGGTCTCGTTCGTGCTGCTCTACGCCCTGCTGCGGCTGCAAGGGGTGCTGCCGCTCAACCCGGTCGGGCTGCCCGGGGTCCCGCCGCACGTGGCGTTCAACGTTGCCGTGAGCTTCATGACCAACACCAACTGGCAGGCCTACGGCGGCGAGTACACGATGAGCCACCTCACCCAGATGAGCGGGCTGGCGGTGCAGAACTTCGTGTCGGCGGCAGCGGGCATGGCCGTCATGGCCGCGTTCATCCGCGGGCTGGCCCGCCGGCGCGCCACCGCGATCGGCAACTTCTGGGCCGACCTGGCCCGCGGCACCGTGCGCATCCTGCTGCCGATGTCCTTTGCGCTCGCGCTGCTGCTGGTCGGACAGGGGGTGGTGCAGAACTTCAGCGGCAACACCACCGCAACCACCCTGGAAGGCGCCCGCCAGCTCATCCCCGGCGGCCCCGCCGCCGGGCAGATCGCGATCAAGCAGCTGGGCACCAACGGCGGCGGCTTCTTCGACATGAACTCCGCGCACCCGTTCGAGAACGCGACCGCGCTCAGCAACTTCGCCGAGAACTGGGCGATCCTCATCATCCCCTTCGCCCTGGCGTTTACCTTCGGGCACCTGGTGGGCGACCGCCGCCAGGGCCGCGCGGTGTTCGCGATCATGGCGACCGTCTGGGCGGCCGCCTCGGTGGCCATCATGGCGCTGGAGAACGGCGGCAACCCCCGGCTCGCGCCGCTGGGCGTGGACCAGGCCGCGGGCTACCTGGAGGGCAAGGAGGTGCGCTTCGGATCGGCCGCTTCGGCACTGTGGGCGGCGTCGACGACCGGGACCTCCAACGGGTCGGTCAACGCCATGCACGACAGCTTCACACCGCTGGGCGGCGGCACCGCGCTGCTCCACATGATGTTCGGCGAGGTCAGCCCCGGCGGTGTCGGCGTGGGCCTCAACGGCCTGCTGGTAATGGCGATTCTGGCGGTGTTCGCCGCCGGCCTGATGGTCGGCCGCACCCCCGAGTACCTCGGCAAGAAGATCCAGGCGCCGGAGATGAAGCTGGTGGTGCTGTACCTGCTGGCCATGCCGACCGTGCTGCTCGGGTTCGCCGCCGCCTCGGCCGTACTCGACCCGGCCCTCGCCTCGCGCGGGAACACCGGGGCACACGGGCTGACCGAGATCCTCTACGCCTTTGCCTCGGCCGCCAACAACAACGGTTCGGCGTTTGCCGGACTGGACTCCTCGACCGGCTGGTACACGACCACCCTCGGCCTGGCGATGCTGGCCGGCCGGTTCCTGCTGATCATCCCGGTGCTGGCGATAGCCGGCTCGATGGCGCGCAAGTACCCCGCTCCGGCCACCGCCGGCACCCTGCCCACGCACACGCCCCTGTTCGCGGGGCTGGTCATCGGGGTCGTCGTGATCGTCGCCGGCCTGACGTTCCTGCCGGCGCTCGCGCTGGGTCCCATCCTCGAACACCTCTCCCTGTAGGAGGGACAACGTGTCCACCACCATCCGACAGGCGGCACCCGAACCCGCCGCCGCGACCGGTACCCCGCTCGGCCCGCGCCCGCCGCAGCGGCGCGCACTGCTGGACCCGGCGATCCTGCGCCGCGCGCTCGCCGGAAGCTTCGCCAAGCTGCACCCGCGGGTGCAGGCGCGCAACCCGGTGCTGTTCGTGGTCTTCGCCGGGAGCCTGCTCACTACCGCCCTGTTCCTGCGGGACCTGATCACCGACCCTGCCGCGGACAACATGTTCAACGGCCTGGTCACGGCGTTTCTGTGGTTCACGGTGCTCTTCGCCAACTTCGCCGAGGCGCTCGCCGAGGGCCGCGGCCGGGCCCAGGCCGCGGCGCTGCGCAAGACCCGGTCCGAAACCACCGCACGGCGCCTGGCCCCGGACGGCACCGAGGAGCAGGTGCCGGCCGCCCACCTGAGCGCGGGCGACACGTGCGTGGTCGCCGCGGGCGAGACCATCCCCGGCGACGGCGATGTCATCGAGGGGGCGGCCAGCGTCGACGAGTCGGCCATCACCGGCGAGTCGGCCCCGGTGGTCCGCGAGTCGGGCGGCGACCGCTCGGCCGTCACCGGCGGCACCCGGGTGCTCTCCGACCGGATCACCGTGCGGATCACCGCCGCCGCCGGCCGGACGTTCCTGGACCGGATGATCGCGCTGGTCGAGGGCGCGCAGCGGCAGCGGACGCCCAACGAGGTCGCCTTGAACATCCTGCTGGCCGGCCTGACGATCGTGTTCCTGATCGCCGTGGTGACCCTGCAGCCGTTCGCCGTCTACTCCGCCGCGCGCCAGGACGTGGTGGTCCTGGTCGCCCTGCTGGTCTGCCTGATTCCCACGACGATCGGAGCGCTGCTGTCGGCCATCGGGATCGCCGGGATGGACCGGATGGTGCGCAGCAACGTGCTGGCGGTGTCGGGGCGCGCGGTGGAGGCCGCCGGCGACGTCGACACCCTGCTGCTGGACAAGACCGGAACCGTGACCCTCGGCGACCGGCAGGCGGCGGCGTTCGTCGCGATGCCCGGGGTGTCCGGCCGGGAGCTGGCCGAAGCCGCCTACCGCTCCAGCCTGGCCGACGAGACCCCCGAGGGGCGTTCCATCGTCGCCTTCGCCCAGGGCGGCCCCGACGCGGTCGGCGCGGAGGATGCGGCGGGCGCAGTGGACGGCGGCACCGCCGGCGCGGTGGTTGCGGTGCCCTTCACCGCCCGGACGCGGATGAGCGGCGTCGACTGCAGCGGCTACCGCATCCGCAAGGGCGCGATCGGCGCCGTTGAGCAGTGGGTGCGCCAGAGCGGGGCCGCGGTGCCCGAGGCCGCGCGCGAAGCCGCGGACCGCATCTCCGCCGCCGGCGGCACCCCGCTGGCGGTCGCCCGCGCCGACCGCGGTCCGCGCCCGGACCGGGACGCGGACCGGGACGCGGACCACGAGCAACAACAAGAGCAAGAGACCGCACGGGTGCTCGGCGTGATCCACCTGAAGGACGTCGTCAAACCCGGCATGGGCGAACGGTTCGCCCGGCTGCGCGCCATGGGCATCCGCACGGTCATGGTCACCGGCGACAACCCGCTCACCGCCAAGGCCATTTCCGAGGAAGCGGGCCTGGACGACTTCCTCGCCGAGGCCACCCCGGAGGACAAGCTCGCCGCGATCCGGCGGCACCAGGCCGAGGGCGGCCTGGTCGCCATGACCGGCGACGGCACCAACGACGCGCCGGCCCTGGCCCGAGCCGATGTCGGCGTGGCCATGAACACCGGCACCCAGGCCGCCAAAGAGGCCGCGAACATGGTCGATCTCGACTCCGACCCCGCGAAGCTGGTCAAGGTGGTCGAGGTCGGTAAGCAGCTCCTTGTCACACGGGGCGCACTGACCACGTTCTCCCTGGCCAACGACGTCGCCAAGTACTTCGCCGTCATCCCCGCGATGTTCTCCGGGGTGCTTCCGGCTCTGGAAGGGCTGAACGTCATGGGCCTGGCCTCGCCGCACTCGGCGATCCTCTCGGCGGTCGTCTTCAACGCGCTGATCATCGTCGCGCTGATCCCGCTGGCGCTGCGCGGCGTGCGGTTCCGCGCCGCCTCGGCTGCCGCTGTCCTGCGCCGCAACCTGCTGGTCTACGGGCTGGGCGGCCTCGTCGCGCCCTTCGCCGGCATCAAGCTCATCGATATGGCCCTCACCGCTCTTGGAGTGTCCTGAAATGCGCGTTCTCCTGCGCCGGCTGGCCGCCGCCGGCGGCATGCTGCTGGCCTTCACCGTCCTGACCGGCTTCGCCTACCCCCTGCTGCTCACGGGCGCGGCCCAGGCGCTCCTGGGTGAACGGGCCGACGGCTCGCTCGCCGAACGCGACGGCCAGGTGGTCGGCTCGCGCCTGATCGGCCAGCCGTTCGAAGCCGCCCGGTACTTCCACCCGCGGCCGTCGGCGGTCGGTTACGACGGCTCGCACAGCGGCGGGAACAACCTCGGCCCCACCGACCCGGAGCTACTCGCCGATATCGACGCCCTGGCCAGCGCCTACCGTACAGAGAACGGGCTGGCACCGGACGCCAAGGTCCCGGTGGATGCGGTCACGGCCTCCGCTTCGGGGCTGGACCCGCACATCTCGGTCGCCAACGCGCGGCTGCAGGCGCCCCGTGTCGCCGAGGAGCGGGGCATGGGCACCGCGGCCGTGCTGCGCCTGACCGAGCAGCACACCGCCGGGCGTGCCCTGGGCATCCTCGGGCAGGAGGGAGTCAACGTGCTCGAAGTCAACCTCGCTCTGGATGCGGCGGCCCGATGACCGCCGCCTGGCGCGTCCTGGTCGTCGACGACGACCCGCGGATCCGCAAGACGCTGGAGGTCAACCTGCGGGCCCGCGGCTACGCAGCCGACCTCGCCGCGGGCGGCGACCAGGCGCTGCAGCTCGCCGCCCGGCGCCACCCCGACGGGGTCATCCTCGACCTGGGCCTGCCCGGTACCGACGGCCTGGAGGTCATCGAAGGGCTGCGCGGTTGGAGCCGCGTGCCGATCGTGGTGCTGTCCGGCCGCGACACCGAGCCCGTCAAGGTACGCGCCCTCGACCTCGGCGCCGACGACTATGTCACCAAGCCGTTTGCGATGGACGAGCTGTTCGCCCGGCTGCGCGCCGCAGTGCGCCGCTCGGTGGCGGGCGGCGGCGGCTCGGTGGTCGAAACGCCCGACTTCACCATCGACTTCGCGGCAAAGGAGGTACTGCGCCGCGGCGAGGCCGTCCGGCTGACCCCGCGGCAGTGGAGCATCGTGGAGGTGCTGATCCGCAACGCCGACCGCCTGGTGACCCCCGAGCAGCTGCTGCGCGAGGTGTGGGGGCCGGGCTACGGGACCGAGACCAACTACCTGCGCGTGTACATGACCCAGATCCGCCGGCGCCTGGAGCCCGTGCCGTCGAGCCCCCGCTACTTCACCACCGAACCCGGCATGGGCTTCCGCTTCCGGCCGCCGCAGCAGCAGCGGGAAGAAGCAGGGGACGCACCCATCTGAGTGCCCGGGGGCGGTGGGCGCCTGTGGACGGCGCCGGCTTCCGGCCGCGCGGTGCCGTACGGTAAAACATCCCCCGTCCCCTCACCTAGCTAGCGGAGCTTTCCAATGAGCGAGCATTCCCCCGCCACCGGCCATCCGGGCGGGGCCTCTTCTGGGCTTGATCTGACCGTCCCGCATTCGGCCCGGGTGTGGAACTACTGGTTGGGCGGCAAGGACAACTACGCCGCCGACCGCGCTGCGGGCGACGACGTGCTGGCCCGCCTGCCCGATATCGCCCGCGGGGCGCGCGCCGAACGCGACTTCTTGATCCGGGTAGTGCGCCACCTCGTCGGCGAGGCCGGGATCCGGCAGTTCCTGGATGTCGGCACCGGCCTGCCCACCATGAACAACACCCATGAGGTCGCCCAGGGGCTGCAGCCGCGGTCGCGCGTGGTCTATGTCGACAACGACCCGCTGGTGATGGTGCACGCCCGAGCGCTGCTGAACAGTACCGCCGAAGGCGCTACCGACTACGTCGAAGCCGATCTGCGCGACACCGCCACCATCCTCGCCAAGAGCGCGGAAACCCTCGACTTCAACCGGCCCATCGGGTTGATGCTGCTGGGCGTGGTCAACCACATCGTCGACTCCGCCGAGGCCCGCACCGCCGTGTCGGGGCTCGTCGAGGCGCTGCCCGCGGGCAGCTTTCTGGTGCTCACCCATTCCACGGCCGAGGTCCACGGCGAGCCGATGCTGGCGGCGATGCGCGAGATGAACGAGCGCGGCGGCACCCCTATCACGGCCAGGAGCCGCGAAGAGATCGAGCACCTTTTCGCGGGTACGCAACTGCTTGAACCGGGCGTGGTCTCCTGCTCGCGTTGGCGGCCCGCGCTCTCCGGCGCGGCGCTGCCTGAGCAGGTCTACCTCTTCGGCGGAGTCGGGCGCATCGGCTGAACCGGGCGGCGGCCGCCGCCAGCACCGCTGCCCCGGCAACGGCGGCCGCACGGACACGGCAGTGTCCGCCCGGCGTGCCGCGTGTCCGCAGCAACACGGCACCGGCCGCCGGACCCGTGTGTTCCACGAGTGCGGCGGCCGGTGCCGGTTGTGCAGCGGTTGCGGCGGGCGCTGCGGCCCGCCCTCCCGAAGCGCAGGTACCTCAGCCGACCAGGTCGGCCTCCTGCCGCTGCGGGCGCGAAAGGGTGAACTGGAGGAGGGTCTTGAGCACGTTGCCCGCGGAGTTGCGGTCCCGGGCGTCGAAATCGACGATCGGGATGTCCGCCGGGATCTCCAACGCCTCGCGGATCTGGTCGACCGTGTAGGGCAGATCGCCGTCGAACCGGTTGAGCGCCACGATGTAGGGCACGTTCTGGCCGGTCTCGAAGTAGTCGATCGCGTCGAAGCAGTCGGCGAGCCGGCGCGAGTCGACCACGATGACGGCACCGACCGCACCGCGAACGATGTCGTCCCACATGAACCAGAACCGCGCCTGCCCCGGTGTGCCGAACATGTACATGATCAGCTCTTGTTCGAGGGTCAGCCGGCCGAAGTCCATGGCCACGGTCGTGGTGACCTTCTCCGGGGTCGACGACAGGTCGTCGTGCTGCTCGCTGGCCTCGGTCATCACGGCCTCGGTCGAGACCGGGGGAATCTCCGAGACCGAGCTGACCAGTGTGGTCTTGCCCGCTCCGAAACCGCCCGCCACGACCACCTTGGCGGAGACGAGCGATTCCTTCGAGGCACTTGGGCTACTGGAAGAGACGTTCGAGTCCACGAAGCGCCCTTTCAAGAACTTGGTTTTCCGACGGGCTGTGGCCGGTGATGGTCGGGTGGATGAAGACGAGGCCCTGATCAGCCATATCGCTGAGGAGGACCTGGGCCACACCCAAGGGGATCTTGAGCGCAGCCGATATCTCGGCCACCGAGCGCGTCTCCCGGCACATCTCGTGGATGCGCTGAGCCTCGGGAGGCAGCGTAGAGGGGACCTCGGCCTGCGTATCAGAGGCCGATATCAGTGTCTGCACCAGCAGCGGGTGGCGGGAGCGCGTACGGCCGCCGGTGAACGTGTAGGGGCGGATACGCCCGCGCCGGCTCCTGCGGTTCCTCATGTGAGTGCCACCCTCTTCGTCACTGGGAATGCGCGCCGGCCCTCATCGGCCGGCCATCGTTCGCTCACGGTGCCACAACCCCGCGCAACTGCGAGCGGAGTTGCGGGGTGAGAGCGTGCCCCGCGCTCTCCACCAGCTTGGTCATCTGATAAGCGACGATCTTCATGTCCGCGCTGGGCGAGCTGAGGACCGCCAGGCACGATCCGTCGCTGATCGACATGACGAACAGGTGCCCGCGCTGCATGCGCACGATGACCTGTTCGCAGTCGCCCTTTCCGAACATCTTGGCGCCACCCAGCGCAAGGCTGTGCATGCCACTGGCGATGGCGGCCAATTGCTCGGCGTACTGCTCGGGGAAGTCGCGCGAGGCGGTCAGCAAGAGGCCGTCGGAAGAGACCACAATGGCGTGCTCCACGCCGGGGACGTCATCGACGAAGTTGGAGATCAGCCAGGTGAAGTTCTCCGCGTCAGCACTCTCACTCAAGCGGTTGTCCATTTCAGTCCAGCTTCTTAATGGGGGTCAGAGGGGCCGATCGAACCGGAGCCGACCGTGTCAGGACGGCTCATCGGTGCGGGCGGCTTCCTGCTCGCCTTCAACGAAACCCGCGAGGTCGTCGCGGATGCGCGCGGCCCGGTCCACGGGCGGCGCATCGCCGGAGTCGCCGGTGTGCTCGGATTGGTCGGTGCGCCCGGCGGGATCCTCCGCCGAATCCCACGGTTCCGCGGCCATCATGGGAGAGGCGCCGCGGTGCGCGCTGCGGCGCGGTAGCCCGGCGGGGGTGACCGTCGTGGGTTCCATGGCGCTGCGATCCTCCTGCGTGTCAGAGACAGGAGCCGACGGGCCCCGTCCCGACTCGGGGGCCGGACGGCGAGGGGTCGGTGGCGCCACGGGCCGCGGCGCGGGCTCGGGAGCGGCGGGAGCCGGACCGGTCGTGCTGACCAGTTCGGAGTCCAGCATCACGTGGGCGCTGAGACCGCGGAAAGCACGGGCCTCCAGCTGCACCTCCATCCGGTGGCGGTGCGCGATGTTGCTGACCACGTACAGCCCCATGTGCCGCATGACCTCCTCGTCGAGCACCGGCTCACCGCGGAGGCGCTCGTTGAGGTTGGCAAGCTGGTCGTCGGGGATGCCGATGCCCTCGTCCTGGACGGTCAGCAGCAGCCGCTGGCCGTCGGCCATGTACTGGCCGGTGACGACCACTTGGGCGTGCTCGGGCGACTTGCCGGTCGCGTTGTCCATGAGCTCGGCGAGCAGGTGGCTGAGGTCGTCGGCGGCCGTACCCGCGACATAGATCTGCGGCAGGCGCCCGACCTGGACGCGCTGGTAGTCCTTGATCTCCGAGATCGCGGCGCGTGCGACATCCAGCAGCGGCACCGGCTCGGCGGAAGGGTCTCCGCTGTCCTGGTCGGCCAGCACCAGCAGGTTCTCGCTGTTGCGCCGCATCCGGGTGGCCAGGTTGTCGATCTTGAACAGGCGCTCCAGCAGCTCCGGGTCCTCGCTGCTGTCCTCCAGGTCCTCGACGACCTCGATGAGCGAATCCACCAGGGCGAGGTCGCGCATCGCCAGTCCGGCGAGGGTGCTGGTGACCAGCTCCACGGAGGCCGCCCGCGCAATGGGCGACTGCGGCTGCGGCTGCGGCTGTTCGGATTCGGCGGGGCCGGCCGTATCCGCGGGTTCGGGCTCGGGCGCCGCCGCAGGTGCGGCGGCCGGAACCTGGTCGGGCTGCGCCGCCGGGGCGGCGGGCGCAGCCGGAGCCGGTTCCGGAGCAGGGGAGGGAGCGGGCGGTTGCTGCGGCCAGGCGTACTGCCCGGTCTGCCCCGCAGGCTGCTGGGGAGGTAGCGCCTGGGGGTGCTGCTGGGGCTGAAGCTGAGGGAACTGCTGGGCCTGCTGGGGCTGCTGCGGCCAAGCGCCCGCGTCGGGGGCGGCGGGCTGGTTGTGGAACTGCTGCGCCAGAGCCTGCTGCTGCGCGGCGAACAGTTCGTTGGCGGTCATCCCCTGGTCGGGACGCCTGCGCCTGCCGATGCCGAGGCGTCTCAGCAGACGCTGCCACCGCCCTTCTGGTTGGGGTGCCGACCACATGGGCGGCGGTGGTTGTGGGGTCTGGTGCGTGACCGGCGGCTGCGCAGGGGGTGGGGACCCCTGGCCGGCCGATGACGACGCCTGCGCCACGGCACACCTCCTCGTAAGCGGGAACGGGTGGGGCGGCAGCCGGTTCACCGGGTTCCGGGAGCAGAGCGACGGCTTTAGCGCGCTCTGACCGGGCACCCGGATCCGCGCCGCGGACAGAGCCAGGTGCAGCGCAGCACCGATCGCGGCCGGGTGAACTGCCGACGCACGATCCCATTGCTGCAACCGCCTGGAATCCGACGAATCGGCGGTTACGCTAGCACAGCAAACGCGATCCGGTGCGATATACCGAGGAGGAACGTACCTCCGGAAATCACTACCGTGCCGCACAAGCCCAGCCAATCCACCGCGAATCCGACATTTAGTGTGCACAAATTCGGCGCACCTGCCCGTCCGGAACCTACACGTCCGGCCCACCCCGGCGCCGACCACCGTCGTCCGCCTTGCGGTGCCGCCGGTGCGGCACCATTGGCGGATATTGTGCAATGCGGCGCTGACCTGCCCAATACCGCACCGGAGGGGCAGGTAAATCCTGCCGCAGGTCACTCCCGGCGACCGGAGAACCGGCTTTTTGTGATCAAGGTCACGATGGTTGGCGGGGCATTCCGCAGGCGCCGCTGTTCGGCTGGGCCGGCGGCCCCCGCGGCACCGTACTGCATCGCTCCGCAATCCCGGTCCCACGGCCGCGGCCACACCCGACACCCGACGCGCGACGCGCGAACGCGTGGCACGAGCACCCCGCCGGCTTGCCGGCTTGCCTCCACCTGCCGACTCGGGTCGCGGCCGCCCGGAAGTAGAACGGCCTCTGAATAACAATCGAGTAATGCGGATAGCGGGCCGCGTCTTCCGCCATGCGCTGTACAGGACACGGCCAATCGGCCTGCCGGTGTACAACCGGCCGCGACTTTTCCCTGGCCGGATAGGTTGCCCCGAAATGTCGCCGTCTGCACCGACTCGCATCGCGCAGCACTCCGGTCTGTTCGGCCTGTTCGACCGTTCGGGGCGGCCGCGAAAGCACTGATCCCACCGATCCGGAATCGCACCCATTGCGGCCTGCAACAACTCTTTCAGCCGGGTGGCCGCCGCAGTAAGATCCGCCCCGCTTTCACCCGGTCGCAGCGCATACCACACGGGGTGTACACGCAGCGTGGTTACGACCGAGAATGTTAGTTGACAGGTCACGGTATCGCGTGCGTTCCGCTGACGGAATAATCGAATGCGAAAGAGTCTGATGGTGAATCAGAGCATGGTGTGGCCCGACGATGGAGATGGGGCGGACGACGCGTCGGCCATTCGGGGAGGCTCGCAGCCGAGACGCCATCCAACCGAGGCGGAGTGGCGGAAGTCCCATTTCTCGGACGACCAAGGAGGCTCCTGCGTAGAGATACTGGTCAACGGAATACCTGGCGGCGAAGTATGCGTCCGCGACTCCAAAAACCGGGAGCACGCGCCGCTCTCTTTTCCCCGCACAGAATGGTCGGTTTTCCTAGCGGCGCTCAAGCGGGCCGGTTGACCCCATTGCCCTGCCAGAACCGGTTCAGCGCCGCCGGCCGGCCCCGTCAAATCTGCGCGATGTAGGTGTCGGCCTCGCCCCTGAGGACCTGGCCCAGCGCCAAGGTAGCGGGGTGGTCCGGCCCGAGGATGCGGGCGTACTCCTCGGCGATCTCCTGCTGTTCATCGCCGATGTCCTCGCCCACCGCCACCCGGTCGGCGGCCAGGTTGCGGCGCAGCAGCAGGGTGAGCGGGTGGCGGTCGGTCAGCAGCCGCCGGCAGTTCTCCCACGTCTGGCGGTCGAGTTCGAGCGCCCCGGCTATGTCGCCGGAGGCGAACAGGTCGCCGGCCAGGTTGGCCAAGCAGACCAGGGTCCGGGGGTGGTCGGGGCCGACGTACTCCCGCAGGATGGGCAGGGCGTTTTCGTCGGCGGCCCGGGCCTCCGCGACCCGCCCCAGCCGGCGCAGTACGACGGCGCGGTTGACCGCGGTGCCGGCCGTATGCGGATGCTGATCGCCGAGCAGCCGGCGGTAGCCCTCAAGGGCGGCATCGGCGAACCGCAACGCCTCGCTCAACCGGTCAACGGCCTGCAGGGAGAGCGAATACTGCAGAGCGGCAAGGATGGTCTGGTTGGATTCGGGGCCGAACCGCTCGTTCAAGCGCCGCCAGACGCGTTCGGCCAGTTCGACGGACTCCTGGTGGCGTCCCACCCGGCGCTGCATGACCGTCAGTGTCCGCATGTTGCTGAGCACCGCGGGCACGTGTTCGCCCCATGCGAACCGGATGCGTTCGACCAGCTCCTCCTGCATGCGCCACGCCTGGTGGTAGTCGCCCGCTTCCATCAGCGCATCGGAGTAGCCGTCCGCCGAGGAAACGGTCTGGGCGTTGTCGTGGCCGAGGATGATCTCGCGCCGGTTCAGCACGTCGCGGAACTGTTCGACGGCCTTGAAGACGTCGCCGTTGAGCAGCAGCGCAAAGGAGTAGAAGTGGTTGGCTATGAGCGTCTGCGGGTCGTCCTCGCCGAACCTGCGGGCGCATTTGCGGTAGGACTCGGCGGCCACGTCCAGCGATTCACCGAACCGGCCGGCGAACCGGAGGTCGCGGCTGTACTGGAACTCCGCGGCAGAGGTCTCTTCAGAGTCGGCGCCCTGGGTCTCGCGGAGAGTGGTGAGGGTGCGCCCGCACAGCTCCAGCGCGGTCTCCAGCGCGCCGAGCTGGCGGTAGGCCGGCACCAGTTGCAGCTGAGCCCGGAGCGTGTCGAGGTGCGTACTGCCGAGTTTCTCGCGCCACAGTGCCAGCACGGTCTCGCCGAGCCGCCGCGCCTCGGCGTACTCGCCCCGCTGCACCGAGATGTCGATCTCGGTCAGCACCAGGGTGCGCACCCAGGGGTCGGTGCAGTCCCACGCCTCGGACGCCCAGACGTGCGGCAGCAGCTCCGCATACCGGGTGATGCCCACCGGGGAACTGTCCTGCGGGTCGCTCTTGGCGAGCAGCTGGTGCACGCAGTGCCGGAAGGTCTCGGTTTCCGCATCGTCGAGGGGCGCTTGCACCGCCTGTTTGACGAGCCGGTGCATGGTCAGATTGTTGTGCCGGTGGTCGACCTGGGCCAGGCTGTAGCGAGTGATGTCGCGGATCGCCTTGCCCAGTTTCGCGGGATCCTCGAGTGCCTGCCGGAGCTCCGGCGGCGCGTCGATGTCGCGGGCGAAGTTCAAGACGTAGCGCGGCACCGGCGCGACCGCGAAGAAGGAGAGCACCTGCAGCAGCTGCAGCGCCGCCCGGTTGGTCTGGGCCAGCTGGTCCAGCGAGACGTTCCACGCGGCGGCCACGGCCAGCGGATAGCTGGCGTCGACCGGGGTGAGCAGCCCCAGCATCTCGCTCTTCTTATCGGCGAAGCGCGTGAGGTAGTCGGAGACCGATATGCCGCTCTCGTGCAGCCACACGGCCGCCTGGTTCAGTGCCAGCGGCAGGTCGCCGAGCTCCTCGGCGAGCCCGTCGGCCTCGGTGGCGGTCAGCAGTTCGGGTCCGCGCAACTGGAGCAGTTCGATGCTCTCGTGGCGGTCGAAGATGTTGATTTCCAGGAAGTCGTCGCGGCCCCGCAGCGCCCAGCGCCCATCGCGCGAGGTGACGATCACATGGCCGGGGCCGTCGGTCGGCAGGAAGCGCTCCAGGTATTCCGGGGCGTCCGCGCTGTCGAAGACCAGCAGCCACGCCTGGCGGTGGCGCAATTCCTGGTGCACGCTGTGCACGACGTGGTCGACCGACGAGCCGGCCGGTGAGAGCCCGAGGTTCTCGGCCAGCGAGAAGTAGGACTCGTGGATCTGGTTGATCTGCGACGCAGGGAACCACCAGATCACGTCGTATTCGTCGGAGAACCGGTGCAGGTATTCCTTGGCCAGCTCGGTCTTGCCGACGCCCGACATTCCGTGCAGTGCGACGGTTACCAACTGCGAGTCGGTGTCGACGAATTTGTCGCGCAACCGGCCCAATGAAGCGACACGTCCGGTGAATGCGGGATTACGGCGCGGCACCGGCCCCCAGATGGACGGCGGCCTGCGCCCCGACCGGACCGGCTCCGACCGCCGCTCCGCGGAAGGAGAGAGCGAAACAATACTGTCGGCCGAATCGGGCATCGCGCTTCCATCTGCATGAGACCGGTCAATACCTGCGATATCAGACGCGGGTCCGTACGAAATACCTCGGCCGTCAACGCTGCGTGACGAGGGCGGATCCGCGAAGTCCAATGCTATCCCATTGGCTGGCTCGTGCCACGCATCTCCATCCTCCGGTTGTGCTGCCTGTACCCCCGCGTTGCCCGTGGGGATGGAGAACACCAAATCAAAAAATTCGTTATGCGGCCCTACCAGAGAAACCGCCTCAAGAGCAGGCCTCATCCATTTTGCCCACCAATGGGAAGCTTGCCCGGTTCTGGGGCGAACGTCTTCTTCGCCACGCAGCATCCGGCCGACCGCTTCGAACCACGGATCGAGGTGGGCGAATTCGGCTGCGAGCAGCGACAGCACCCCGCGGATCTGCGAACGCCTGCCGCCCAGCGCGAGCAGGGTCCTGCGCACCTCAGGACGGAAATCCCAGTACACGGCATTGGCCGTGCCGTCTCCGGGATGGTCGTCGATGACGGTCACCAGCCCGCTGAAGAAGATCTCGGTCAGTTCGGAGGGCCGCGACCGGCCGGTCACGCGCTCGCAGACGGCGGTGATCAGCTCGGGTTGCAGCGGCACCACCGCCAGCGCGGTGGCCAGCTCGAAAGCGGTCGACGTCGAGCTGCGGTGGAAACGCCGGACCTGCGCATCCGGGTCGTCCTCCAGTGGCTCGCGCACGGCACCTTCCACCGGCTCGTCGGCGCCGGCGCCGTCGGGCCGCAGTCCCAGTGCCGCGCCCCGGAACGCGGCCGGCCCCCGGCCCATGACGAACCGGGCCCACGCAGCGACCGCCTTGGCACGCAGCGGCAGGACCGGCACGAACAGCGGGCGGCCGCCGCCCGGGGCGTCGCCGGTCCCATCCGGGGATTCGGGCAGCGGCGGGCGCCGTTCGCGGTAGCCAGCATTGGCGCGCGCCGGATCGGCAGGAAACGACCTGCGCAGATCCACGGTTTCGGGACGGATCCCGCTGCGGTGCCACTGGTAGGGCGACAGCAGATGGGCGATGCCCACTGCCCGGCGCCCGGCCAAGGCCGCGAGCCACCGGCGCAGGCCGGCATAACGCCATCCCTCACCCAGGCCGTCGGTCAGGATCAGCACGACCTGCATGGCGCCCGCGCCCCCGGATTCCGGGCCGCCGAATCCGAGAGGGCTGTGGCGGGCGCCGGTGGCGGCGTCGTACGGGGACGGCTCACCAAGGGAGTCGGAGTCGAAGTAGAGCACCCGGACACGGCGGAACACCCCGCTGTTGCGCAGCAGGTCCCGCACCCCGCCGGCGACCTCCTGCTGGAAGAGCATGGCCAGGCTGCTGTCGATGAGCAGGACGAGTTCGACCGCGCGTTCGCGTTCCGGCCGCAGGTGCGGCCATACCGCGGCCTGGTCCGGCCCCGCGCCCTCGCCGCCGCCACGGCGGGCCTCCAGCAGGGCGCAGGCGTAATTGCGCGCGGTCTCGCCGTGGTCGAGCTCCGTTGCCGGTCCGCGGCGCCGGCGCAGGTGGAAGGGGCGCAGCGCCGCGGTCAGGCCCTGGCGGTCGGCCAGTGCGGGAAAGCCGATTCCGGCGCCCAAGGGAGGTGCGGGCCGGGACGGAACCGGCGGCGCGCCGTCGTCGGGCCGCCCGGCGCCGGGCGGCCGGGGTGCACTGCCGCCTTCGGTGTCGGGCCGGGGTGCCTCGGCCTCGGGAGGCCGGGGCGGGGGCTGCGATGCGGGCCCGGTACCGGGCGGTTCGGGGCCGGCGGGGTCGGTGGGGCCGGACCCGCGCAGCCGGGGCGGCGACGGCTCGAACGTGCTGAGCCAGGCCGCCAGGTAGTACGCATCGGCCCATTCCTCGGCGGTGCGGGCGGTGGCCTGGTCGTGCCCATACGCCTGGAGCCGGGCTCCAGTCGGAGTCCCGGCGCCGTCGTCGGAACCGCTAGGGGCGTTCATACCGGTGAGTCCGTCACGTTCATTCCAGTGAATCCGTCAACCTGTGCCAGAGCAGTTCCGACATATCGCGGATATCGTCGGCTCCCTCGGCGCCCGCCGCGGAGGTCAGGTAGAGCGCGTTCAGCAACTGGTCGATGGCCAGGCCGTCCTGCTCGGCGCTGCGTGCGACGAAGCGGTCGATGATGCGCGAGGTCGCGTTGGGCGCGCTCGCGGCGAAGTGCCCGGCGACGATCTCGGCGAGCTGTTCGCGTGAGGGCAGCTCCAAGCGCAGCGGAATGCAGCGGCGCCGAAACGCCGGGGAGAGATCGCGTTCGATGTTGCAGGTGATCACGACGATCGGGAACGCGGCACAGGTGACGCTCCCGTTGGCGACCTCGGCGGAGCGGCCGGGGTCGTCGATGCCGACGGTGATCTCGGGCGCCACCCGCGCCAGGCGTTCGAGTTCGGGGACGCGGTAGCCGCCGGCCTCGAAAAGGTCGAGGAGGTCGCCGGAGAGGTCGAAGTCGCCGCGGTCGAACTCGTCGATGAGCAGCACGCGGGGCAGGCGGTAGGGCAGGAAGGCGGTGCCCAGGGGGCCCAGGCGCAGGTATCGCCCGATCTGCTGCGCGCTGGCCCGCAGCAGGGCGGCGTGTTCGTCGCCGCCGTCGGAGTAGCGGCGGTCGTCGCCGCCGAAGGCCCGGCGGTGGGCGTTCTCGAGGTTGAGGTCGTGGATCTGGGAGATGGGGTCGTAGTCGTAGAGGCCGGAATGCACTGTGGCGCGGCTGTCGATGGTCCACTTCAGCACCCGGCCGAGCCCGAGCTCGCGGGCGATCTGGTGGGCCAGGGTCGACTTGCCCACGCCCGGCGGCCCGGTGACCAGTAACGGGCGGCGCAGGTAGATTGCGGCGTTGATCTTGTCGAGGACCCGGGTGTGTTCGCTGTCGATACCGGCGCCGTGCCGGACCGGCGCCGCATCGGGCCCCAGGGACCGCCGGCCCTCGGAGTCGGGCGGGGGCGGGTCCAGCGGCGGGCCGCCGTCGTAGGTGCGCCACTGCGGCGGCGGCGGCAGTTGCGAGGCGAGGTCCAGGTGGGGACGCGGCCTGCCGGTGCCGTGGAAGATCCACCATTGCGGCGTGGGCGGCCCCGAGCTCGCGGTACCGGTGTCGTGCGCGTTGGTCATGGGTGTGTCCCTTGCCTCGCGGCGGCGTGGCTATCGGATGCGGCCGGTCGAGTAGTCGTCTCCCGCTGCAGCGAGTACGGGCAACCGGTCGTGGTAGACGACCGAGGTACCGATGTTGTCTCCGATGAAACCGTCGTCGGTGTGGCGAATGGGTCCTCTCCGCGTGCCTTCCAGTAGCCGGTGCGGCAGGCTGTGGAGTTCCTGGAGTGACACCCGCCCCTCCCTTCCCGTGAAGAGGGATCCCGTTGCGTGGTCCTGCGTGTGGTCGCTACCGCGCCAAACTATGACGGGAACCCCGGAGTACACGGCTGCCACCACCTCTTTGCGCCATGCCGCTTCCTCAGGGGATCCGGCAACGAACACCACGATACGCTCATCCGCGAACCGCTCGGAAAATCGGACACCAGGCGGGATAGTATCTCTTGCCCGGTCGAAGGCGATACCTTCGCCGTGTTCTTCGAGAATCTCCCAGCGCCGAATACATTTTCCTTGCGAGGCGCCGTACTCGTCCTGCCCGGCGACGAACTCGTAGATCCGCAGGATGACCTCGACCTGCGATCCGATCCGCGGCGGTTCGTCCAAGATCGACGATTCGAGCTCCCATTCCGCGACATGGAATCGGGGCACCAGTGCCATGGGCACCAGCAGTTCCAGGCGGACGCAATCGTGGTTCCGGCGCTGCGGTTGGGACTCCAGCTTGTGCAGCAGGGCGTTCAAATGCGCGCGCACACCGGCCAGCGACACGTCTTCGACGACATCGCGCGAGCTGAACTCCGGCTCTGCGCCGCAAACGGGGCTAAGGACGGTCCAATACGCGAGCTCGAACAGGTCGGGGTCGGCGGGCGACCGGCGCACCTGCATGATCAGTCTGCCCGGTGCTTTCACCCGGGTGCGGCAGGGTCCGGCGGGCGGGCCCGCCGCCGGACCGGGGTCGAGCGGCAGCGACAATCCGGTCCGCAGCAGTTCCACCAGCTCGGGTTCGGCGGTCTCGGCGATGAGCGATGCGAACCGTTCGACGGGGCGGCTGCCATCGAGTCCGGCCGCGAGGTCGTAGATGTCGACCAGCGCCTCCCAGGCCGTGGTCGGGCCGGGGATCGAGTCGTTGGGCAACCGGCCGCCGATGGCCGCCTGGTAGGCGTGCTCGACCCGGTCGTAGGGCATCGCGCTCATCGCCGACCGCAGGGGGGCCAGCCGCCGGCGCGCCGCGTCGCTTTCGGGTAGCCCGAAAAGCCGCGCCTCTTCGAGCGCGAGGAGAGGGTCGGCCGCCAGCAGCGCCCGCCGCATGGATTGGGAGTCGTCCTCCAGGGACCGCACCCAACGGAGGACGCAGCCGAGTTCGCCGGTTTCCACGCTCGCCCGGACGAGGCGGCGCGCGAACACGATGGGATCGGTGCTGGTGTTGACCTTGTTGGCGATCGGCGCCGGCAGGTAACCGTGCAGATCGGTCCGGTAGTCGTCGCGTTGGATGGTCTGCACCGCGCTGAGGGCATGTGCCAGGTCGATCTGCAGGCGAGCGCTCATACGCGGTGCCCGCCGGGGAACGGTGCCGCGGCATCCCACACGCCGCCCATGGCGCGGCTGCCCTCTTCGGCGGCTTCGAGCATGCCCAGTACCTCCCCCAGCAGTTCGTATTCGCGGGCCAGGTTCACCAGTTGGGACGCGAACACCCCGGCCTCGGCGTCGACCTTGAGGCGGTCGCGCAGCCGCCGGTCGAGCGCGAGGTAGAAGTCCTGCCGGCGGTCGGGGATGAGCACCGTGCGGAGCTGCCCGACCGCCCGGCCGAGTTCGGCGGTCCGGCGGGGGCCGGGCTCGGCGGGCGCGGAGCCGACGACCTGCTGCTGCGGCTGTGCGGGAGGCCCTTGCTCCCATACCGGGGGGACCGCCTCGATGGGGATCATCCAGCAGACCCCCGCGGGAGCGGTGCCCTCCAGCCAGGCCTCGCAGAGGATGCCCAGCAGCGCACCGTCGCGCTGGTCGCGGACGCCGCCGCCGCTGAACCCGGCGACGACGCCGAGCCCGCCCGCGGGGCGCACGTCGAGCTGCACGTGCTCGTAGGCGCTGCCGCCGCTGCCGCCGAGGGTTCCGTACACCCACACCCCGGCCGCGGCATCGGAGAACCCGACGATGCCGATCCCGGTGCCCTGTTCGGCCCCGTGTGCCGGGCGCAGCACCGGCGGGGCGGCGGGGGCGGGGCGGTCCAGGCGCAGCACGGCGATGTCCCAGGGCGCGCGGTCGCGGAACCAGCCGTCGTCGACCACGGTTCCCGTGGCCTGCCAGCCGTCTGCGCCGCGGGGGGCGTCGAGCCGGACCGCGGTGCGCGGCCCTGCGGGGTCGGCGGTGCGGCGGTCGGGCGGCAGCGCCGCCTCGACGACGTGGGCGCAGGTGAGGACGTGGAACGGCGAGACGACGACCCCGCTACCGACACTGCCGACGCCGCCCGAATTACCGGAACCGCCGGCGGCCGGACCACCGCCGCCTCGGATAACGCGCAGTTGCCAATCGGGGAGATTCGTTCGCGCCGGAGGCGACTGGGGCACTTTTATCGCTCTCCTCGGCAGTCGGTGGCAGCTGAATGTACCGGCTAACTGAGACACCAATACCATAAACCGGCGAAATGGTATCGGCCACTGGCAGGTTCCGGTGGTCGATGCACGCACCGGCTACCGGCGCGCCGGAAGTGCACCGGTCAGCGAGAGCCATACCCGCTTTTTCCTGTTTCGCAGTTGGCCGCGTGCGGATTCGAGTGACCACAGTCGGCCAATGCGGTTTCAGTGGCGCTGTTTCCACTCCTGCCGCGCCCGCCGCGGGAGTTCGCGGCCGGCGGTGTTTTGCGCAACGCAGCAGGTGAATCGGTTCATCCGTTCGGCGCGGCCGGATTCACCGGATGGAAACGAACACGCGATGAACACCGAACCGGGGATGGCCGCGGCCGGCGCGGGCGGCGGCGGGCCGCGCCCGGCGGTCCCGGGTTGTGCCTCGCCCGCTCGCTGCAATGGGCGAGGCTCCCGTTCCCGGGCGGTCAGCCCCGATCGGGGGCGCCGTCCCAGCGGGCGACTCCGCATAGGCCCGATACCTGCTCGGGGGAGTAGTAGGGCTGGTCAGCGCGCGGGCGCCAGTCGGCGAGGTGCACCACGCCGGGCTCGACCGGTTCGACGTCGGTGAAGAACGCCTTGATCTCCTCCTGGGTGCGGACCCGCAGCCGGGCGCTGGAGGTGCGGTAGGTGTCGCTGGCGAAATCGGCGCGCTCGGGGTGGCTGTCGGACTCGGCGTGGCTGATCGCCACGTAGGAGCCCGGGGCCAGGTGCTCCAGGTGGCGGCGCACCAGCTCGTAGGGGTGCTGGTCGTCGGTCACGAAGTGCAGCAGGGCCAGCATCAGCAGCCCCACGGGGCGCTGGAGGTCGATGTGGCCGGTCAGCTGGGGGTGGGTGTAAAGCGCCTCGGGTTCGCGCATGTCCGCTTGGACCACGCCGGTCAGCTCGGGCTCGTCGGCCAGCAGCGCTTCGGCGTGCACCCGCACGGCTGGGTCGTAGTCGACGTAGACGACCCGGGCGCCGGGGTGGTGGCGGCGGGCGACCTCGTGGACGGATTCCTGGGTGGGCAGCCCGGAGCCGATGTCGATGAACTGGTCGATGCCCTGCTCGCACAGATGGTCCACCGCCCGGCCCAGGAACAGCCGGTTGGCCCGGGCGCTCTGGCGGGTCTCGGGCAGTGTCCGCATGATCCGGTCGCCCATCTCCCGGTCGACGGCGTAATTGTTCTTGCCCCCCAAGTAGTAGTCGTACAGCCGGGCGGGGCTGGGGACGGTGGTGTCGATCCCGGCGGGAGCGGCCGGTTCCGGGGTGGGCGCGTCGGTCATGGCGGTAACCCGTTTCACTCTGTGACTGGACCTGGCAAAGGACGTATGCGGACGTTGCGGGAGGAACCACTGCGATTACGAAACACCGTTACTTTAGGGCGAACCGCTCGGTATCGCGATCTCCTGCAGCTCGGGGGCTTGTGCGCCGCGCCCGGCCGCCGCCGTGCTCACGCTCCGGTGATCTGACTCCAGATCTCGTGGCCGCACAGCACCAAGAAGAGCCCGCCGGCAATGGACAACCCGATGTTGCCCACGATCCCGTTGCGCCATTCCTGCGGCGTCCGCCGCGTGTTCAGCAGCCACATCAGCGTGAAGGCGAGGAAGGGCATGAACGCCGACCCGAGCACGCCGTAGGCGATGATCAGCGCGATCGGCTTGTCCAGCAGCAGCAGAAGCATGGGCGGGAAGGTCAGCCACAGCAGGTAGCCGCGGAACTCCCAACTCGTCTCACGCTCCTCCACCGGCCGCTCGGTGCGTCCGCGGATGTTGCCCACGAAGTCGGCGAACATGACGCTGACGCCGTGCCATACCCCCAGCAGCGAGGAGTAGGCGGCCGCGAAGAACCCGACCAGGAACACGACCGAGATGAAGGTGCCGAACCGCTCCTCCAGCACCTCGGCCAGCGTGAGCAGCCCCCGATCGCCTTCGGCCAGCGCGACCTCGGCCGAGCTCAGCAGCTCGGCGCCCACGATCAGCATCGCCACCACGAATACGCCGGTGGTGATGTAGGCGACCCGGTTGTCCAGCCGCATCATCCGGATCCAGCCGGCGCTGCGCCAGCCTTTGGCGTTGACCCAGAACCCGTAGCAGGCCATGGTGATCGTGCCGCCGACCCCGCCGATGAGGCCGAGGGTGTAGACGAGCGAGCCATCGGGAGCGGTGGGCACCAGCCCCGCGGCCATACCGCCCAGGCTGGGCAGCAGGTAGGCGGCCAGCCCCACGACGGTGACGAACAGGACGCCGATCAGGACGGTCATCACCCGCTCCAGCACCGGGTACCGGCTGAACCAGACGAAGAGCAGGCCGGAGATCCCGGCGATGACCGCGAACACCCACAGCGGCACTGAGGGGAACAGCGCCGCCAGCGGCAGCGCGGTCGCCGA
This sequence comes from Streptomonospora sediminis, assembly GCF_054778995.1. NCBI lineage: Bacteria > Bacillati > Actinomycetota > Actinomycetes > Streptosporangiales > Nocardiopsidaceae > Streptomonospora > Streptomonospora sediminis. Next base: position 59,850 of record NZ_BAAGYZ010000103.1, on the reverse strand, counting down.
CATTGCGGTGGCGCCGTACACGAAGCCCCACAGCACGATGTACGGGGCGAAGAAGACGAACGTCCACACGCCCATGCTGCGCCAGCCGTCGAAGATGGTCCGGCCCGAGGCCAGGTGCCAGCGGCCGGTCGCCTCGGCCAGCGCGATCTTCACAATGCAGCCGAGAACCACCGCCCACAGCAGCGAGTAACCGAACCGCTCCCCCGCGACAAGGCTGGCAACGAGATCCCCCGAGCCGACCCCGGTGGCCGCGGCGACGATTCCGGGGCCGATGTGCTTCCACCGGGCGTTGTACTGCTCGGTTATCTCCTGTTGCGCCACAAGTTTCCCTTCGAGGTCATCGCATTGAGGGGTACGGAGGCCGTACCACCGTGCGATTCCACGCCATATGTATGGTTCTCGGCAACCCCGGTAACCATCCTGTCCAGCACCCCGCGGCCATCGGCCGGTTCGGGGCGCTTCGCCGGCGCGGCACCGGTTGCCGGGAACCGGGCGCCGAGCGCCGGTTCCGCACGATCAGGGCGGCTCGACCGGCCGGCGCGAGCAGGCGCAAGCAAGGCCGGTACGAGCAGGGGGCGCGGCGCCGCCTCGGGCGGGCGGCGCAGGCTCTGCCGGGGTCGGGCAGCCGCCTACATGCCGCGCAGGTGGTCGCGCAGGCGGCGGGCGGAGCGGCCCATCAAGGCCTCGGCACCCGTCTGGACGATGGCGGGCACCTGCGACGCGGTCAAGGCCGCGACGCCGAACGTCTGGCCGTCGGCGTGCTCGACGACGCCGAACTCGTGGCGCAGGTTGAGCAGTGTCCCGGTTTTGGACGACCACGTCGACGCATCGGAGGCGAAGTCCGGGGCCAGCCGGTGGCGGAGCACGTTGGCGCCCATCAGCTCGCGCACCTGGGCTGCGACCTCGGGGTGGATCGCCGACGGCCGCCACAGCGCCTGGAGCAGGTCCACCAGGGCACGCGCCGAACCGGAGTTTGCGCGGGTGACATCGAGCAGGGCGATGCCGTGCCCGCGGCCCGGCGTGCCCGCTTCGATGGCCAGAGTGTGGGCCAGGTGCACTTCGTTGGGGACCATGCGTTCGGCCCGGGTCTCGCTCAGCTCGCCGAGCAGGTGCCGGATGGAGATACCGCGCAGGCCCGCCGACTCCAGCCAGCTCGCGACCTCGGCCGGCGGGGTGAGCCCGAACAGCGCGTCGGCGGCCGCGTTGTCGCTGATCGAGGTGCTGAGGTAGACGAGGTCTGCGAGCGCAATGGCGGCGGGGTGGCGGAACCGGGTCACGCCCATCGGACCGGGGGTGGTCACCCGGCCGGGTTCGACCTCCAAGCGCGCGGCGCCGTCCAGTTCGCCAAGGCGCACCCGGTCCAGGGTCGCGGCGGCCAGCGGCACTTTCACCAGCGACGCCACCGGCAGGGTCGTATCGGGCTCGATGCCCACCTCGTCGCCGGTGTCGAGGTCGCGCACCAGGAACGAGCCGTACAGGCCGCCGTCGGCGAGCTCGCCGCGGATTTCCCGCAGCAGCGCGCCTTCGCTGTCGCCGCCGAATGGTTTCATTGCGTCACCTGTCCGTTTGCGGGCGCACCGAGGCAGCGTGCGATGCCGTCGGCGAGCGCGGTCCCGATGCGCTCGGTTTCGTCCCCGGCTCCCGCGGCGACAGTGTATGTGTAGCCGCGCAATGGCCGGATCTCGCCGATCGGGCGCCAGTACAGGCCCAGCTCCCGCGCCTGCCCGGCCGAGCACAGCAGCAGGTCGGCCGATCCGAGCACCTGCGCGGTAGCCGCGGCGAGCGCGGCCGACACCGCCACCTGCGCAGGCTGCAGGCCGGCGGCGACGCTGTGCCGCCGGATGCGGTCGCGGATGTGCGGAACGTCATCCTCGGGCTGGATCCACAGCCGGCGCCGGGAACCGGTGTCTCCGCGGCCGACGCGCAGTGTCTCCAGGTAGACCGCCGCCGCGCGGGGCTCGGCCGCGCCGGCCACGCCCAGGGGCACCGACCAGATGGCCTCGTCGGGCGGTACCGCGGCGATCGCGGCGCGGACCTGCCGGGTACGCAGCAGCTCGTCGCGCCCCGGCGGCGGGGCCGGTTGCAGGTCGAGGTTGATGCCCTCCCGAAGCGCATCGGCACCGAGCAGGGCGAGGTCGCGGGTGCCGCAAACGTCGGGGACGGCCAGGCGCAGCGGCGCGAGCCGGGCCCGTTCGGCGTCGTGCTGCATCTCCTCGGCCAGGCCGACCAGGCGTTTGGCGGAGGGCAGCATGTTGCGGCCGAACGGCGTCAGCGTGGCACGCCGGGTCGAGCGGTCGAACAGCCGGCCGCCGAGGTGCCGTTCCAGCGCCGCGATACGGCGGCTGGCCACGGGCTGGGGAATGCGTGCCGCAGCCGCGCCGAGGGTGAAGCTGCCGCGCTCACTCACGTGCACGAAGGCGACACAGGCACCGACAAGATCCATGACCCGCAGGCTATGCCGAATCTGCATGGAAGTTGTCATTTTCGTCTTAGACGGCATCGGTGGTGGCCCGCAAGACTCACTGCGAGGCCGCCGAGCGGCGGCGGCCTCCCACCCGCGCGCCGGGCGGTACGGGGGCCGCCGTGTCCGGTCCTGCCCTCGGCGATACCGAGCCTCGCGCGCCGACCCAATGACAGGAGGACCGCCCCATGTTCACCAGACCCGGCCGGGCCACCCGGTTCGCGGCGGCGGCCGCGCTCGCCCTCGTCCCCCTCGCCGGCTGTGCGACGGCCGAGACCGCCACACCCACCGCGGGTTCGCAGTCCGGCTCCGGCCCCGCTGTTACGCCCGGGGAGTTCAAGCCGCAGTTCAAGAAGCTGGAGAAGGAGTTCGACGCCACACTGGGCGTCTACGCGCTGGACACCGGCTCCAACGAAGCCGTCGCCTACAACGCCGGCGACCGGTTCGGCTACGCCTCCACGCACAAGGCGTTCTCGGCGGGCGCGGTGCTGGACCAGACCCCGGTGGAGGATCTGGACAAGCACATCACCTACACAGAGGACGACCTGCTCGAATACGCCCCGATCACCGAGAAGCACGTCGACGAGGGCATGGAACTGCAGGAGGTGATGGACGCCGCCGTGCGCTACAGCGACAACACTGCGGCCAACCTGCTCTTCCGCGAACTGGGCGGGCCGAGCGGCCTGCAGGACGCGCTGACCGAACTCGGGGACGACACCACCCACGTCGACCGGATCGAGCCCGAACTCAACGAGTGGCAGCCCGGCGACATCGAGGACAGCAGCACACCGAAGGCCATGGCCGAGACCTTGCGCGCCTACACCCTGGGCGACGCACTGCCCGCTGAGAAGCGGGAGATCCTCGTGGACATGCTGCACCGCAACACCACCGGCGACGGCCTGGTCCGCGCCGGAGTGCCCGAGGACTGGAAGGTCGGCGACAAGTCCGGCGGGGGCGACTACACCCGCAACGACATCGCCGTGATCTGGCCGCCCGAGGACGACCCGATCGTGATCGCGGTCATGTCCTACCGCGATGTCAAGGACTACGACGACGCCCTCATCGCCGGGGCCGCCGAAGTGGCCGTCGACGCGCTGGACTGACACCGGTGGCGGGCCCGCAGCCACCCGATCGGGAGGTGGCTGCGGGCCACGCGCGTCGGGCGGGTCGCCCCCGCCCGCCGGAGTGCGAAATATGCGTCGGCATTGTTTTTAAATTATTCCTTTTCACCACTTCAGTAACTGCGTCACCTCCCGCCGCACCGCAAACCGGACCCTATCGGCAGCCTGCCGAATGGACGATGTTAAGATCGCTTTCCTTCTAATAAGAGAATCCGGAAGGAAAGTGATGCGCGCATCCCCGGACGGTCCCGGCAACAGGGACTCGGCGCACCGGGATGGCCGCACGACGCCGCCGTGCCAGGACGGCGGTGATTCCGCCGGTACCGCAGCCGGCGCCGGCAGAGCCGACCGAGCCGATAGAGCCAATGGCACCACCGTTTCCGGCGGCGCCGTGGGCGCCGTCGTACAGGCCGGCACCGTACACGGGGATATAACCGTGCATTCGGCGGGTCCCGCACCGCAGTCTCACCAGGCGCCCCCGGTGCCCCGCCAGCTTCCGCTGGCGCCGCGGAATTTCACCGACCGCGAATCCGAGTGGGACCGGCTCGACACCGCGGCCCGCGCCGCCCGCAGCGACGGGGTACCGCAGATCGTCGTTCTGGACGGGCCCGGCGGAGTGGGCAAGACCGCGCTCGCCACCAGTTTCCTGCATGTGCTCGCCGACGCCTTTCCGGACGGCCTGCTCTATACCGACCTGCGCGGATTCGACCGGGGCGGCCCCGTGGACCCTGCTGACGTACTCGACGGGTTCCTGCGCGCCCTGAACACCGACCCCGCCCGGATCGCTCCCGAGCCGGGTGCGCGCGCCGCGCAGTTCCGCTCCAGCACCGCAGGGCGCAGTATGGCGCTGCTGCTGGACAACGCCGCCTCGGCCGCCCAAGTCCGCCTGCTGCTGCCGGGGTCGGGGGCCCATGTCGTACTGGTCACCACCAGGCTGCAGCTGGCCGGGCTTACCGCGGACGCTGCGGCCTTCGTCGAGGTCGCCCCGCTGGACGAGAACGCCGCCGCCGACCTCGTGCAGCGGATGCTGGGCGCCGACCGCAGCGGGGAGGCCGCGGCGGTGCGGCGGCTGGTCGCACAGTGCGGCCGGCTCCCGCTGGCCCTGTGCGCGGCCGCGAGCGGATTGGCGCGGCGCCCGGGCAAAACCGTCGGACGGCTCGCCGACCAGCTCGCCGACGAGCGGGGACGCCTGGCCAGGCTCAGCCGCGAGGAGGAGCTTTCCGTGCAGGCGGTGCTGGACACCTCTTACGCGGCACTGCCCGATGCGGCACGGCGCCTGTACCGCAGGCTCGGCCATACCGAGGGCCCCGACACCACGCCGGCGGCGATGGCAGCGCTGCTGGAAACCTCCGCGGACAGCGCCGAAACCGCCGCGGAGGACCTGCTGTCAGCCCATCTGCTGGAGGAGCACGCGCCGGGGCGCTACCGCCAACACGACCTGAACCGGCTGCACGCGCGCCGGCGCCTGGCCGAGGAGGAATCCGCGGCCCAGCGCAGCGCGGCCCGGCGGCGCCTGGCCGACCACTACCTGGATTCGGCCGTCGATGCCGACCTCAGGCTCAACCCGGGCCGCTGGCACCTGGGGGCGCGGTTCGATGAGCCGCGCCACGGCGAGCGCTTCGCCGACCGGCAGTCGGCGCTGGCGTGGCTGGAAACCGAACTGCCGAACCTGCGCGCCGGGGTCGCGGCCTGCCACTCCGACGGGAATTACGAGGCGAGCTGGCAGCTGTGCGAGGCGCTGTGGAACCTGTTCCTGCTGCGCAAGCACTTCGGTGCCTGGAGCGAAACCTACGAGACGGGGCTGGCTGCGGCGCGCGCTGCGGGCGATCCGGCGGCACAAGGGCTCATGCTCCGCGGCTTGGGATCGCTGCGGCTGCAGCGCGGCGAGGCCGCGGCGGCCCGCGAGCCACTGTATGCGGCCTTGGAGCAATGGGCGCGCGCCGACCACGCGCTCGGTGAGGCGGCGGCGCTGGAGAGTTGCGGGGTGGCCGAACTGGCGCTGGGCGCGCCTGCAGCGGCGGCCGGCCACTTCGAGCGGGCGCTGGAGATCCACCAGCGGTTGGGCCGGCAGCGCGGGATCGCCTTGATGCGGCGCCGCCTGGGCGAGGCGGCCCGCGACCGCGGCGACCACGCCGCGGCCGAGGCGCACTTCCACCGCGCGCTGGACCGCTTCACCGAATCCGCCGAACCTTACATGCGGCTGCGGACCCTGGTGGGACTGGCCGCAAGCCGGGCCGCCGCCGGATCCCACGGCGGATCGGAACTGGCCGAGGCGCTGCGCATCGCCGGCGGCCTCGGTGCCGAAACCGAGACCGCCGGCATCCACGTGCTGCTGGCCGACGCCGCCGCCGCCGAAGGGCGCACCGGCGATGAGCTCGCGCATCTCAATACAGCGCTGTCCATCTACAGTGCGCAGCACCAGTCCCGAGCCGCAGAGATACGGCAACGGATCGACGCGCGGCCGCGGCCTGGAAATCGGTAAGCGTCCGCACCGGCCAGGCGCGGGCCAGCTCGGCCAGGTCCAGGCCCGCCGACAACCAGGAGTGGGCCAGGGAGCCGAGCAGCCGGGCGTCCCAGCCCGAGCGCGCGGGCAGGTCGGCCCCGCTGCCGTCGACGATGACGGCGGGGCGGGGCACCGCCACGGCCCGCACCCGGCATGCCGGGGCGCCGCGGGCGAGCCGGTCGGGGCCGGCCGGCGGCTGCTGCGGCCCGCAACCGGGGTGCCGCAGGGACACGACGTCGGCTGCGAGCAGCCAGGCCCGGTCAGCACAGCACGCCGCCCAGACCTGGTCCTCGGCGGCGCGCTCCAGCAAGGCGCCGCCGGCCGCGTGTACAGCCACCTCGCTGCACACGCGGGCCCAGCGCGGGGCGCTCACGCGGCCCGGGCGCCAAAGCCCGGTCCGGCATCGTCGTCGGCCGCCACCGGTTTCGGCGCGGGCAGCGGGCGCAGTGCGGGCGGCCGGTCCGGCTCGGCGCAGCCCATGAGCGAATAGGCCTGCCGGCGGATGAGCCGGGCGGAGCGGCCCGGCACCGAGGTCAGCAGCCCTGCCAGTGCCTCGCCGTGCTCGGGGTCGGCGCGGTCGATGGCCCGCCCGATCTGGTCGGCGGCGGGTTCGCCGCTGCGGAACGGGCGCGCCCGGCGGTACAGCTCGGCTATTTGGGAACCGGGCACGATATCGGCCATCTCCCCCGCCGCGAGCAGTACCGGCCGGCCCAAGGCGGCGGCATAATACGTGACGGAGCTGTTGTCGCCGACGACCGCATCGGCGGCGACGAGCAGTGCCTGCCACGCCCCCTCGGGCGCGAGCAGCCGCAGCCCCGCCCGCCGCGCCTCGCCGAGCCAGGCGGCGACCTGGCGCGGCCCGTGGGCCGACCACACGCCCGGATGCAGCACCGCAGCGACCACGTAATCCGCCGGCAGTTCGCGCGGCAGTTCGGTGAGCAGTTCCGGGCGGCTGCCCGCGAGCCCGCCGCGGCCCCACGTGCTGACCAGGACGACCAGCCGCTGGTGCTCGCCCACCCCCAGCGCGCGGCGGTAGGCGCTCCGCAGCGAGCGGCTGGCCAGCATCCGGTCATAGGCAGGGTCGCCGACGACCGCGCACGCCTGTGCCGCATCGGGCACCTCTCGGGCGATGAGTTCGCGTTGGCGCTCGTGGGCGATGCCGATCACGGCGGGCACCACACGGCCGTAGCGCACCAGGGCACCCGCCGCCGCGCCGCTGACGGGGCGGCGTGCGGGCGGACCGTAGCCGGGGCGGCGCGGAACGAGCTTGGAGTGGCCGACCCCGTGCTCAAGCAGCAGGACCGGGGCCCGTACCTGGTCCAGGTCGCCGATGTGCGCCGCGATCGCCAGGTCGTAGCGCTGCGCCCGCGCGCGTTCCCAGCTCAGTGCGGCGGCGCCCATCCGGCGGACGTATTCGGCGCCCGAGACGGCGAACTGCGAGGCCGCGGGCACTGCATGGGCAATGTGCAGCCGCTGGTCGCCCTCAAGCAGGGCGGGCACGAAGTCGGCCAAGCGGTCGCCCGCCTGCCAACTGTGCACCATCGCCAGCACGCTGTGCTCGACCGGCCAGGTGAGGGGGACGAGCGGCACGCTGTCTCCTCTTCCGCCGAACCGTTCCTCGTTTCCGTTGTCCATCGGTCTTCTCCCATCGCCATTTGCCGACTGGCGGAACCGATGATGGGGACCGGTGCTTGCCGAATGCCTTGGCGATTGCTTGCAGGAGATTGCACCAAGCTGGGGATGTTCCTGCGGTGCAGCACCGGTCGGGTGCAAGGAATGTGCAACGCCGGGGATCCGGACCGGGCAAGCGTGCTTCCGAGTACGACGGCGGGACGTTTGCACCGATCCGGAAACGGCGGCGGCCGACGGCAGGCTGACTCAGGGCACGAACGGATGGTCCGGTATCACGGTGCGCACAACCGGTCCAATGCCGACTGGCTTTCGTCATCGTCAGCGCGGAAGATCACCAACTGCTGGTCCGGATCTTGAAGCGGCAAGAGGACCTCGAACTGTACTGCGATCACCCCGGCTTGGGGATGGCGCATCTCTTTGCGGCCGCGGCCGTTGACCTTGATGTCCGGCTCGGCCCACAACCGCGCGAATTCCTCGTCGCGGGCAGTGAATTCGGCGATCCGGTCGGTCAATGCCTGGTCTTCCGGATACGCGGCCCATGCGGCGCGCAGGTGGCCGATTCCCTCGCGCACCACGCGTTCGCGGTCGGTATAAAACTCCCGTATCCGCGGATCCAGCAGGCACAACCACATCAAATTGCGCTGCTGCGGCGGCAGGGTTTCGAAATCGACCAGCAGCCTCGTTGCCTCGCTGTTCCAGGCAAGGATGTCGAAGCGGTGGTTCATCACCATGGCCGGCAGCGGGGAAAGGTCGGCGACCAGCGTAACCAGCGGCGGCGCTGCAGCAGCAGTTGGCTTGCCGGTGTTGCGGGGGCGCTGCTGGGCGAGGTTGAAGAGGTGGGCGCGTTCGTTGGGGGCCAGGCGCAGCGCTTGGGCCAGCGCCTCGGCCACGTCGGCTGAGGGGCGCAGCCCGCGGCCCTGTTCCAGCCGCACGATGTAGTCGATACTGACCCCCGCCAGCTCGGCGACCTCTTCGCGGCGCAAGCCGGGGGTGCGCCGCGCCTGGCGGCGCAACGGCAGGCCGAAATCGTGCGGATCCAGGCGCCGGCGCCGGGAGCGCAGGAACGCGGCCAGTTCCTGTGCCGAGTCCACGGTGCGGGTGGTCATTACCGCCGATTCTACAGCGAGGGTAGGACCCGTCTTCCTAGGCGGTTCTCTCCCTTATCCCCGGCTCGCGGCGGCCGCAGGCTTGTCTTCGGCAACGGACCGCAAGCACTGGAGGCCACACCACCATGTCTCTCACTCTTGACAACTACCGGCTGCTCGGCCGCTCCGGGCTGCGGGTCTCACCACTGGCGCTGGGCACGGCGACCTTCGGCACCGAATGGGGCTGGGGAGCCGGGAAAGACGAGGCGCGCAAGCTGTTCGACCGCTACGTCGAGCGCGGCGGCAACTTCATCGACACCGCCCCCACCTACACCCATGGCAGCTCCGAGCGCCTGCTGGGTGAATTCACCCGCAACAACCGCGACAGCCTGGTGCTGGCGACGAAATACACGACGCTGCGCCGGTCCGGCGACCCGAACTCCGGGGGCCCGCACCGCAAGAGCCTGTTCGGGTCGGTGGAATCCAGCCTGCGGCGGCTGAACACTGACTACATCGATCTGCTGTACCTGCACGTATGGGATTTCACGACGCCGGTCGAGGAGGTCCTGCGCGGCATGGACGATCTGGTCCGGCAGGGCAAGGTCCTGTACGTGGCGGTCTCCAACATTCCGGCCTGGCAGGTGGCGCGCATGCAGGCGGTCGCCGACCTGCGCGGCTGGTCACCGCTGGTCGCGCTGGAGATCGAATACAGCATGATCCAACGTGCCGGCGACCGCGACCTGCTCCCCATGGCACGCGAGATGGGGCTGGGGGTGGTCCCGTTCTCACCGCTGGGCGGCGGGATGCTCACCGGCAAGTACAACCGCGACGACCTGACGTCGCCGGACGGCGGCGACAGCACCCGCAAGGACGTGAATGCGGCCCTGGGCATGCTCACCGAACACAACTTCGACATCGTGGAGGTCGTACGCGAGGTCGCCGCGGAACTGGGCCGCACGCCGGCACAGGTTGCGCTGGCCTGGAACGTGCAGCACCCGGACGTGACGGCACCGATCATCGGCGCGCGCACCCCCGCACAGCTGGAGAACAACCTGGGCGCCCTGGAGGTCGACTTCACCGACTCCCAGCTGGCCCGCCTCAACGAGGCCGGCGCGATCGAACTCGGTTACCCGCACCACCTGCTCGCCGGCGACTTTTTGCGTGCTGAGACCCGCGGCGACATGAAGATCGAAGCCCGCCGCTGATGGCGGTGAACCCCGAGGGCGGTGCTGGCGTCCGGTGCCGTCCTCGGGGCCGTCATTCGGCACACGTCCGCCGCGGATGGAAATCGGATTTGCAAGAGATTCCCGTCGACCGCAGCCGCTGTACCGGCGGTCCGAACGCGTGGTGCCATCACGGTACCAGTGGCCGAATTTAGTGCACCCAAATCCACGCACGAAGCTGTACGGCGATTTCCAAAAACGCAATCGGGCTTGCAACGCCCAACCCCGGCTGGTCAATGGCGGAAGCCAGAAGCACCAGCAACGACTCGGCGAGCTGGACGGATTCGGAAACCGACACACTTCTCCTAGGAAACCAAAATACGCGAATGGCGGAAGCGCCGATCCACTCCCAGGGGGGCGCGGCCGCATGCAGGGGAACCGGCCACTCACGCAGCCGGGAGGAGCAATGTTAGCAGACCCGAACGATCTCCATGACTCGTCCCGAAAGGTTAGGCCAACCTACGCCCACACAAATGAGGAAAACTGCTCCATTGCGGTGATTTTCACCTGAATGGCCGCTGCGTGCTCGGATCCGGGATCGGCCGATTTCAGCGCGCGCCTCCAGTTCGCGAGCGCTTCGGCTTGATCCCCTCCACGGGCGCTCAGATCACCGAGCCGGTCGTTGGCCAGTGCCTCGTCGCCCGCCGAAGCTCCGTTCGAGGCGAATCCCCGAGCGTTGCGATAGTGCAGCCGAGCCTCAGCCGTCCGCTCGTAGGCGCTCAACGCGTCGCCGAGTGCCAGCATGACCTGGGATTCGGTCACCGGATCCGACAGCGGCTCGACCAGCACCGTTGCATCTTGGAGCGTGTGCCACGCATCCTCCCGCCGCCCCAGGGACAGCAGCGCCGAACCTATGCCCGTCAGCGCCCGCACCGCCTCGGCTTCCGCGCCGACATGCATCAGGAGTTCGTGTGCACGGCGGAAGTGTGCGATCGCCTCCTCGAAACTGCCCTGGTAAGCCAGCACCTCGGCCAGGTTGTGGGCGACGCTGCCGCTGAGCAGGCGGTCGCCGATTTCATCGAAGACGGCGAGTGCCAGCTCGCAGAAACGCTGAGCGTCGCGGTGGTAGCCGCGGCGCTGGAGGATGCCGGCGAAGTTGGCGAGCGCGAGCGCCTCGGCGCGGGGCTCACCGATCGCCCGCAGCGTTGCGGCGGCCGATGAGCAGGCGTTCTCGGCGGCGTCCAAGTCCCCCAGCATCGCGTGGCAGGTGCCGACGTGGTTGAGCGCGTCCGCATGGCGGCGGTGGTCTCCCAGGTCGGCGAACAGCTTCGCGGCCCCCTCGTGCTCGCGAAGGGCGGCGCCGTTGCGGGCGGCCGCGAACTGGACGGATCCGAGCTGATCCCGCGCCACCGCCTCGCCCGCGACGTCGCCGTCCCGGCGCCAGTGGGCCAGCGCCGCCTCGGCGTTGGCCTTTGCATCGTCCAGTCGCCGCAGCCGCCGCTGCACCCGGCTCAGCTCGAAGGCCGCCAGCGCCGCCTTGCCGCCGTCGCCCTGCTCCCGGCACAGCTGCAGGCAGGCGGCGAGATGGCGCTCGGCGCTCTCCCAGGGCCCGTCCGTGTCGCTGAGGGCCCCGATGGCCAGCGGAAGGCAGATGGCATAGGCGCCGACATCGGCCGACGTGCTGAATTCGCCTTCGCGGGCGCACGTCAGGGCGGCCTCGATCGCCGGGTACTCCTCCTCGAACCAGTGGCGTGCGGCCGCCGCGGTCGCGAAGGGATCCGGGTGTTCCGGGGCGGTGGGCAGCGCCGGCGGGCGGCGCCGCATCGGCGACACCGCCCGGTCGGCCGCGTCGGCCGCCGCCCAGTAGTGGTCGAGGATCCGCACCAGCACCGCCCGCCGTTCGGCGGCGGGCAGCACCTCCGCCGCGCGGCTGCGGGCGAACTCCAGTAGCAGGGCGTGCATGCGGTAGCGGCCCGGCCCGACCTCCTCGACGAGGTGGGTGTCGAGCAGTTCGTCCGCGGCGGCCTCGGCGGGCCCCGCTTCGTGTGCAGGGCTGCCGAGTGCGGCGGCGAGCGCGGGCAGCGAGAACTCCGGCGACGGGTGCAGGGCGATCCGCAGGAAGGCCGCTCGGGCACCGGCGCTCAGCGCCTGGACCGAGGTGGCGAAGACGCCGGCCACATCGTGGTCGGCGGAGCGCATCTCCGCGAGGCCGTTGCGGGCGATGCGGTCGGCCAGGTAGCCGGGCGTCCAGGTGGGGTGGTGGCGCAGCCGGCCGCCCGCCACCCGCAGCGCCAGCGGCAGCCGCTCGCAGCTCAGCGCGATCCGGCGCACATCGGCGTCGCCGGCGCGGTCGGGTGCCAGGCCCGCGATCTCGGTGAGCATCCCGGCCGCCTCGTCAGGTTCCAGTGCGGTGAGGGCAACGTGGTGGACACCGTCGAGCTCGGTCAGCGTCCACCTGCTGGTCACGAGCACGACACAGCCGGGCGTTCCGGGGATCAGCGGGGCGATGCTGCCGCGGGTGGCGTCGTCGAGGAGCAGCAGGGCCCGCCGCCCGGCGAGGCGGCTGGACCACAGTGCCGCCCGCGCCTCAGGTTCGGACGGTATGCCCTCGGCCGGCACATCGAGCTTGCGCAGCAGCATGTGCAGCGCCTGCGCCGGGTCCAGCGCGGCCTGTCCGGCGGTGTGGCCGTGCAGGTCGAGTTGGAGGCGGATGTCGAACTCGCCGCGCAGCAGGTGGGCGGCGCGGACGGCGAGCGCCGTCTTGCCCATGCCGCCCAGACCGCAGATGACCACCACGGTCGTTGCATCGGGCCGGCCGCGTGCGCGAGTGAGGATCGCGGCGAGTTCGTCGGTGCGGGCGGAGAAGTCGCCGATGCCGCGGGAGATGCTGTCGTGGACGGGGACCGCGGAAGCCCCCGGCGCGGCGGGTGCTGCGGGCGGCCCGGCACCGGCGGCCGCGGCTCCGGGGGCGGCCGCAGCGCCGGGTGGGGCCGCGGGTGCGGCGGGGTCGGCGGAGCCGTTCGCCTCGACCGCACCGGCTGCGGCTCCGCCATGGCCCCGCTCCGTCTGCGGGCGCGCGCCGGGCCGGGCGGCGCCTTCGGCCTGCCCGGTAAGGATGCGCTGAAAGACCTCTTGCGTTGCGTCGCAGGGGTGGCCGCCCTGCCGCGCGGCGAGATCCTCGCGCAGGCGGGCGTGAACACCCAGCGCTTCGGCGTGGCGGCCGCTGCCGGCCAGGGCTTTCATCAGCACCACGGCCAGCCCTTCGTTGTCGGGGTACCGGGCGGCCACCTCGGAGACGTGGGCGATGACGTCGTCGCAACGGCCGATCTGCAGGCACGCCTGCGCCCACCGCTCCACGACGAGCAGCCAGGTCTCGTGCATGGCCCGGCGGTAGCCGTGTGTCCACGGGCCGGGGATTTCGGCCAGCGGGTCGCCTTCCCAGAGGTTCAGGGCTGACGCGAGCAGCTCGGCGGCGCGGCCGTACCTGCCCGCTTCTGCGGATTCGGCGGCACTGGTACGCAGTAACCGCATCCGGTGCCAGTCGACGGACTCGCCGGGGATTTCCAGGACATAGCCCTGCGACCGCGACGGCAGGCCGACACCCGCGCCGGTTTCCCGGATCCGGGTGCGGATGCGGCTTATGTACGCGTGGAGGCTGGAGCGCACCGAGGCCGGCGTTGCGCTGCCCCAGACACGTTCGATGATGGTCCCGGTCGGCACGACTTTGCCGGGTACCAGCGCGAGGGTCGCCAATATCGCGCGTTCTTTCAAGGTGCCGGCGTCCACGGCCCGCCCGTCGGCCACGATGCGGACCGCCGGACCGAGCAGTCGTATCTCCATGGGCGACCACCCCTCCCGCGACCTATGGTCACACCGAAATTGACGTCAATCCATACATAATTCGATGATCCTTTTTATAGGGAGCGGACAAGTGCGTTGATCAGTGGATATCCGGCGGCGATGTGGATATCACGGGCCGACTGGTGTACCGTTTCCGGCGCCGCATTCCCCGTCCGGCCCACTGCGCCGCGGAAACGGCGAAATTGCTCGGGAAAATGCATGGCCACCCGTACGTGCCGATGCACGTGAATGGATGATAACCCTGGCCGCAACGGAAAACCGGAGAATACACGGCCGTTCACCGTGAACAGGGGCCCCGCAGCCGCCCGCGCGCCCGGCACGCGCTCGGCGCACACCCGGCGCCGCGGCCCGCGGCCTTGCGGGACCCGCCGCACAGCAGCGTGGGGCCCGGCCGCCGGGCCGGACCCCTTGCTGCGCGGGTGAGCGCACCGGCCTACGGGCGCGCTCCTGCCTCGCTATCCTGCAGGTCCTGCCCGCCGCCGGCGCCTTGCGCGTCGGCCGCTGCTCCGGCGCCGGATGCCGGGTGGGCCGCCGCCAGCTTCTCGCCCTCGATGTCCACGTTGGGCAGCAACGCGTCCAGCCACCGCGGCAGCCACCAGGCGGCCCGCCCGAACAGGGCCATCACCGCCGGGACCAGGGTCATACGGACCAGGAATGCGTCGAACAGCACACCGGCGGCCAGCGAGAAGGCGATGGGTTTGACCATCTCGTTATGGCCGAACACGAACGCCGCGAACACGCTGACCATGATCACCCCCGCGGCCGTGACCACGCGGGCCCCCTGGGTGAACCCGGAGATGACGGCGCCCTGCGCGTCGCCGCCGTGCACGTAGTCCTCGCGCATCCGCGAGACCAGGAACACCTCGTAGTCCATCGCCAGGCCGAACAGGATGCCGATCAGCAGTGTCGGCATGAACGCCAGCAGCGTCGGCGACGCTTCCACCCCGAACAGTTCGGCTCCGTACCCCCATTGGAAGACGGCCACGGTGAGCCCGAGTGCGGCGCCCGCGCTGAGCACGAAGCCCAGCGCCGCCTTGATCGGCACGACGATCGAGCGGAACACGATCACCATCAGCACCAGGGCGAGGCCGATGACCACCGCGGCGAACACCGGAAGGGCCTCGGCCAGCTTCTCGGAGACGTCGATGGCCGAGGCGGTGGCGCCGGCCACCGCGATCTGCGCCCCGGTCTCGCGGTCGATGTCGTCGTCCAGGCCGCGCACGTCGTGCAGCAGGTCCTCGGTGGCGTAGGCCGACGGCCCGGTCTCGGGCACCACGCTGATGATCGCGGTGTCCTCGACGTCGTTGAGCTGCGGGGGCAGGACCTCCTCGACGCCGTCGACCTTCTCGATGCGCTCGGCAACCTCATCGGCGGCGGCCGGGGTGTCGGACAGGCCGGTGAGGTCGGCCACCACCGCCAGTTGCGAGCCGTAGCCGGGGCCGAACTCGTCGCTGATGATCTCGTAGGCCTGGCGCTGGGTGGTGTCCTCGGCGCTGGTGGCGTCGTTGGGCAGCCCCAAGTGCAGGTCGCGCAGCGGCAGCAGCGCCATGACCAGCACCGCCAGCACGGCCAGGATCGGCAGCAGCGGCCGGCGGGTAACGGCCCGCACCCACCGGGTGCTGAAGGGCTCCGCGGCGGTCATCGCGGCTTCGGCGCGGCGCCCCAGTACCGGCAGCCGCCCGGCGGTGATGCGGGTGCCCAGGAAGCCGAGCAGCGCGGGGAGCAGCGTGACCGTCAGCAGCACCGCCAGCGTGACGGTCACCATTGCGGCGACGCCCATGACCGTCAGGAACGGGATCTGCACGACGGCCAGCCCGAGCAGCGCGATCACGACGGTGGCGCCGGCGAAGACGACCGCGCCGCCGGCGGTCCCGATGGAGCGGGCCACCGATTCGGCCGGATCCATTCCTTCGGCCACCTGTTTGCGGTGGCGCGACAGCACGAACAACACGTAGTCGATGCCTACGGCGATACCGAGCATCATCGCCATGATCGGTGCCGTGCTGGTGAGGTCGAGGACGCCGGACGCGGCGTAGAGCAGCGCCATCCCGACCCCCACGCCGAACAGCGCAACGAGGATCGGCAGGCCCGCGGCGACCACCGCGCCGAAGTTGATCAGCAGAACCAGCAGCGCTGCGCCGATACCGACGAGTTCGCCGGTGCCGACCTCCGGCGGCTGCATGGAGATGGACTGGCCGCTGAACTCCACGTCGAACCCTGCGTCGCGCGCGCTGTCGCCGGTGTCCAGGACCGCATCGACGGTCGACCGGTCGACCTCGTCGTCGGGCCGGTCCAACTGCACCTGCAGCATCGCGGTGGAGCGGTCGTCGGAGAACTGCGGGATCTGCTCGACCACCTCCCCCTCGTCGAAGGCGGGGGCCTCCTCGGCGACCTGGTCGCGGGCCTGCTGCTCGGCGTCTGCGGCCATCTGGTCCACGACCTGGTCGCGGCCGGGTGTTCCCGGCGGGACCTCCTGGGCGACCTGTTCGCGGGCTGTTGCCGCGGCTTCGTCCGCGGCCTCGGCCATTTCCGCGTCGTACTGGTCGCGGGCGTCGGTCAGCAGCGCGTGCGGGCTGATGACCCCGTCCACGCCGGAGACGCCCTCCAGCTCGTCGGCGGTGGCGCGGATGGCGTCGGCGTACTGCTCGTCGTCGACGATGTCGGCCCCGTCGGGTGCCCGGAGCACTGCGGTGATCGTCCCGCCCTGGCCGGAGAACCGCGTGTCGATCAGGTCGGCGGCTTCCTCCGACTCGGTGCCGGGGATGCTGAAGCTGTCACTCATGGGGACGCGGAACTGGACCGCGGCTCCGGCCGCGGCGGCCAGCACCACCAGCCAGATGACCACGACCAGCCACCGCCGGCGGAACGCGAATCCGCCCAAGCGGTACAGCAGTTCGGCCATACTCGTTCTCCTTCTCCCACCCGGTGATCGGTCCGCCGCAAGCCCATCCGGTCCGGATGAGGCGAGGTCCCGAGGATGATGAGAGCGCGATGAGAATGCGCCGTTTGCGGGGAGACCGTCGTCACGGTGGCCGTCGCCGTAGTGGTCGGCATCGGGGCGTTCGCCGCCGGGAGGCGCGCCGCGGTGCCGGGCGGTGCCCGAAGCACCGTCCTCTGCCGGCGGGAACTCCAGGCGGACCGCGGTACCGCCCTCGACCGAGGAAGTGACCACCGCGTCGCCGCCGTGGCCGCGCATCACCGCCCGGACGATGGGCATGCCCAGCCCGCTGCCGGGCCGCTGCGATGGCGAACCGCCCCGGTAGAAACGCTCGAACACGAATGCCGCCGTCTCCTCGGCCATGCCGGGGCCCGAGTCGCTGACCTCCAGGACCACGCATCCGTCGACCCGGCGCAGCGCGGCCACCGCCGGGCCGGTAGCGGGGGTGTGCACGCGCACGTTGGCCAGCAGGTTGGCCAATGCTTGGCGCAGCTCCTGCTCGTCGCCGAGGACCAGGCCTTCGGCGCTGATCTCGGCGCGCCATTCGCGGTCGGGTTGGGCGGCCCGCGCATCGGCGATGCTGTCGGCGACGACCCGGCTCAGCCGGACCACGTCGCGCCGGGGCGCGGGACGCTCGTCGAGCCGGGCCAGGTACAGCAGGTCGTCGACTATGGCGGCCATGCGTTCCGACTCCTGCTCGGAGCGGGTGATGACATCGGGGCGCTGGGCGACGTCGACGACGCCGCGGGAGACCATCTGCAGGTAACCGCGGATCGACGTGAGCGGGGTGCGCAGCTCGTGGGAGGCGTCGGAGGCGAACCGGCGCAGCCGCTCCTCGGATTCGGCCCGGGCGTGCAGGGCGGAGCGCAGCCGCGCCAGCATGCGGTTGATGGACAGGGTCAGCCGGCCCGCTTCGCTGGCGTCGCCGCCGGTCGGGGCGGGGACTCGGCGTTCCAGGTCACCCGCTGCGATGGCTTCTGCGGTGTCGACGACATCGTCGAGGGGGCGCAACCCGCGGCGGATCACCGAGGATCCGGCTGCGAGAGTGAGCAGCAGCATCGCCGCCGCCGCCAGCGCCTCGACCGCTACCAGCCGGTGCACGGTTTCCTCGACCGGTGACAGCGCCTCCGCGATCAACCCGACCGCATTGTGGTCGGGCAGGTGGACCAGTGTGGCGCGGTAGTCGTCGCCGCCCCGGTGGATGGTGAACACCCCGTCGGGCGCGGTGGCGGTGTCGATGCCGCGCAGCAGGACCGGCCCGGCCCCCTGCAACCGGTGCATGCCGGCTTCGGGGCCCTCCGTGATGGTGAACTCCACGATGAAGCCGCTCGGCGCGTTGAGCTGCTTAACATCGGCCGCCTTTTCGGTGAAGATGCCGTCCTGCTGTGTGCGGGCGATCTCGGCGGCGATCTCCAGGCGCTCGTCGACACGTTCGAGCAGGTAGGAGCGCAGGAACGCGGTGCTGACCGAGGCGACCGCCACCAGCGAGAGCGCCATCAGTACGGCGTTGACCAGCACCATGCGGCCGGACAGGGTGCTGATGCGCGGCGGCCGGATCCTCATCGGCCGCCGTCCTCGCGCAGCACGTAGCCGAATCCGCGCTGGGTCCGGATGAGGTTGGGGCCGAACTCGCCGAGTTTGCGGCGCAGGTAACCGATGTAGGTGTCGACGATGTTGGAACTGCCGGTGTAGTCGCTGCTCCACACCGCGTCGATGATCTGGGCGCGCGAGAGCACGTGGCCTCGGTTGAGCATCAGGTAGCGCAGCAGGTCGAACTCGGTGCGCGACAGCGGGACCGGGTGGCCGGCGCGGTGGACCGTGCAGGCGTGCTCGTCGAGTTCGATGTCGGCGAAGCGCAGCGGCTCGTCTCCGGGATCCTCGGCGGGTTCGGGCAGGGTGCGGCGCAGGACGGCGCGCACCCGCGCGAGGAGTTCGTCGATGTTGAACGGTTTGGTGACGTAGTCGTCGCCGCCGTAGGTGAGGCCCGCGATGCGTTCGCTGTGGGCGTCTTTGGCGGTGAGGAAGACGATGCCCACCCGGGGCAGGGAGCGCCGCAGGGCGCGGCACACTTCGAACCCGTCGCCGTCGGGCAGCATGACGTCGAGTACCACAAGGTCGGGCCGGTGGGCGCGGGCGGCCGTATGCGCTTCGGCGGCGGTGGCGGCGCCGGCCATCGCGAAGCCGTGGAACTCCAGCACGGTGGTCACCATGTCGACGATGTTGGGTTCGTCGTCGACGACGAGGATTCTGGGTGGGTTCATCGGTCGTCCAGGGAATCTCAGGGTGATGAGAGGAAGATGAGAGCGCCGCGCCGGCGGGGTTGCCGGGGCGGGCGGGCGGCGGGCCACCCGGCGCACCGATGACCCTGCAGATATGCCCGCATATTGGAGCTGAGGTGGGGATTTCTGCATGATCATCGCCGATCGTAACTCGCCAGCGGGTGGATTCGGCGGCGGCAGCGCGTGGGACGGCCGCCGGGACGGTGCCGGCCGGCGCCGATCACCGATCCGGACGCGCGGGTGCGCGGCGGACGGGATGGGCTCGCCCGTGCGAGCCCGCCGCCCGGGCGCGGCCGGGACCCCGGAAGGGGCTTCGCTTTCGCGGGAAGGCGCACCCTTTTCGCAATCCCGAATTGTTTTGGACACCCGGAAAGAGCCACCAAAAATACTAGGTGACGGTTCGATTACAAAGAGCCATTGACGCCGGTGGCGGCGCATGGAAAGAATCTAGGTACTGCTCCTCCGGACGCCGCACACGCACCGTGTCCGGATACGCCCGCTTGACGATACCGGAGACCGAATGCCCGCTTTTTCTACCGCTCTTGCAGACGTGGCCACCGGCGCGCCGACCCGCGCACCGGTGCCTGCCACGGCTGCAATTGCGCAGGCGGCCACCGGTGGGAGCGTCGTCCGCAAACCCGTTCCACAGGACCTGGAGGCTCTCCGGAGAACACTGAACGGCCCCTGGCACCCGCCTCCCGGAACCACACACACTCAACGGGTCAGGGCCGATACCAAATCCGTTTCCGGTAACAATACGAATTGCGCATCCTCCCGCACCAAGGTGCAAAACCGACTTCGTGCGCCACCCGGCCGAACCTCTCGGCCCTTCAGCTTCTCGACCGGCTGACCTCCATAGCGCCCCCCGGCCGTTCCCCGCCCCTTCCTCCCGGGGCGGGGAACGGTTTTTAACGTCGGCGGATCTGCTCAGTGCCGGCGGTACGGCACCCGCGCCCGGCCGCCGTACCTGGGCCGGGCCGGCACCGCCGGCACTGCCCGCACAGCCCGGCGGCCGCACCGCCGGGCGCCCCGCCCGCCGTCTGCAGGCCGTGTCGGCGACGACCGCCCGAACCCCCGCTGCCGCTGTACTACGTGCACCGCCACCGCCCCAGGAACCGGCGCCACTTCCCGTGGCGACCGCCCAGCCGTCCGGCACCCCGCCGGCACCCGCAACCGCCCACCAGCCACCAGCCACCAGCCACCAGCCACCAGCCGATTCCAACCACCGATCGCGGCGCGCAAAGCAGCGTTCGCCGCGACCGCACGGTGGCGGGATTCCAAGAAATCGCTTTCCAAACCGGCCGCGGTGTTACCTTCGTCCACACCACCGGGAAACCGGCTACCGGCACAGACACTCCGCCGGTTTCAGGGCCGGAGCTCACCGAACGAACTTTTCACCAAATTTCGGCATTATCCCAACAGAAAGCGCTGTCCGGCCACTCCTGCCGCAGAAGCAATTGCATACCTTCAATCGGCCACCCCGGGTTTCCACGAGCAAAAAAGAATCATTGACAACCCGCACACCGTGGCAGGAACCTAGGTGCATTCGCGGTGCTCCCTTGCCGACCCACTCTCCCGGAAAGGCGGATTCCTCCGGTGGCGCCATGCGCGGAAACCGTTTCTTTCGAAAACCCGATACAGGAAGGCGGCGGATCCCTCATGCCGCCCGCACCGGCGGTGCACCCGGACGGCTCCGGACACCGCCCCCACCTGCCACCGCCGGACCGGCCCCGCACAGCATCCGGCCGGCACCCAGCCCCAGCACCCGCCGACACGTCCGGCTGCGGCATCCCGCGTTGCGACTACTCCTACCGCCCCAGCCGCCGCTGCCACTCCGTCGCTTCCTGCGATCCCACCGATACCCCGCGCCGGCTGCGCCGGGCCAACAGCAGCGGAGGACGCTGATGTCCGCACTGCGCGCCGGTGTCATCGGGCTGAACTCCATCTCCCGGTTCTACGTTTCCGCACTGCAGCGCCTGCCGTCATGGGAGCTGGCAGCGGTCTGCGACCGCAACCCCGAGGCGCTCACCCCGCTGCAAGGGGCCGCCCGCTGCCACCTCGACCACCGCGACCTGCTGAACGGCGGCGACCTCGACGGTGTGATCGTCACCGCCCCCAACCACCTGCACGCCACGGTGTGCCGCGACGTGCTGGCGGCCGACCTGCCGGTGTGCGTCGAGAAACCGCTGGCCACCCTGCCCTCCGACGGCGCTGCGCTGCGGGCCGAGGCCGACCTGCGCGGCACTCCCCTGTTCACCGCGTTCCACCGCCGCTACAACCGGTCGGTGCGCGCGCTGGCCGCTCGCCTGCCCGCCGATGTGCCCATCACCTCGGTGCGGGTGCGCTACCTGCAGGACATCGAGGACCAGATCGGCCCCGAACTCTGGTACCTGGACCCCGAACGCTGCGGGGGCGGCTGCGTGGCCGACAACGGGACCGATGCCTTTGACCTGGCCCGGATGCTGCTGGGCGAACTCTCGGTAACCCAGGCGCACATCGCCTACGACACCTCCGGCGTCGACCGGCAAGCGCAGGTACGGCTGCGCGCGGCCGACGGCGCCGAAGCCGCGGTCGAGCTCGACTGGTCCTACCCCGGCGAATGCAAGGACATCCAGGTGCGGCTGGCCGACGGACGCACCGAGACCGCCGACATGCTCAGCGGCTTCGGCGGTTTCAAGGCGTCCCTCTGGCACGAGTACGAAGGGATCCTGCAAGACTTCGCCCAACGCCTACGCGGCACCCCCACCCTCACCGACGACAACGCCGGCACCGCCGCACTCACCCTCGTCGATTCGGCCTATCAGACCCAACGCGGCAACCGGCAACCCGCAACCGCCGCACCTCCGCAGGCGATACGGGACATGTGAGCGGCCCCGGTGGCCGCCGACCGCGCCGCAGTGGAACCGACGAGGCGGCGGCCGAATCACCCCGTTCGAAGCAACGGCGATAATCGACCCAGCCATCCAGGCCCGGCCTGCTCGGATACGGGGGTGGGCGCCAGGGCGCTAACCGCGGCGCCGGCCGCAATCCGGCGATCCGCCTGCTTTGCCGACGCTCTCGATCGCCTCGACCAACTCCCAATCCGTGACTGCGCCTTCGCAGACAACGAGAACGCGTGACTTCGCCTTACGGGTCCGCGTGTTCCGCGAGAGGTTCGCCTTCGCCCTGCGAGGACGGTTCATCGTGTTCCCTGTGCAAGCCGGAGAATACCGAACGTATCTCATCGAAATCCACGTAGGGAACGGCCCCGTACCGGCCTTGCAGGTAGCCCCGCTCAGTGTTCTCCTCCCCTCGGGGACGGAACTCGGCGAGGGAGAACAGTTGCGTGGCGCCCTCCGCGTCTTTCTCGGTGAACCATACCTCATCGCGGTTGAGGAGTCTGCTCTCCATCATCCTGCCCAGTAGGGTGGTGTCATGGGATGCGAAGACGAGTTGAGCGTCTTTGGGGTTGACCTCGGAATCCGTGAACATCTTGATCACGGTGGAGGAGATCATCGGGTGCAGACTGGAGTCGATCCCGTCGACAAGGAACACGGAACCACTGCGCAGTACGCGGACGAGCGGGCCGATGAGAGACACCCAGGACCGGGTCCCCTCACTTTCCTGGCTGAGGCGGAGGGTGCGCGTAGTGCCGCCGCTCCGCCGTTCAAGCACGAGATCCTTCGAATTATGCGCCACGTAGCTCTTATAATCGAACAGGAGATCTCCACCTGCTTTCCCAAAAAAACGGGGTCCGCTTGACGCCTCCAGTCGCCATCCGGTAATTCCGAGATCGGCGACCGCAAGTATCCGGAAAACAGATTCAGCGGAATCCCCTTCGGAAAGCAGTCTCTTTGTCGCGTCTATACTGTCCCGTTGATCGCTTTCATCCTGGCGCGCGGAAGAAATACCTTCGACAATCTCATCGTATATCCAGAAGAGTTGCCGGTGCCCGTTGGACGCGGCCGCGGAGAGATACAGAGAGTTTTCCCTGGTAAGGCGTCGAATCTGCTCTACTTCGCCGGTGAGGGAGCGGCCGAACCGGTACGTGTGCTCCCTGCCGTCCCCCGGTTCCCGTTCGAACCAGCGCTGGGCACGGCCGTGCGGATAGGCGTAAAGCCACTCGCCGGCAACACGGCTATCGTCCACCTCAAAGCCGTACGTATAGCGGGTTCCACCGTGGGTCAGAACCACCTCGAAGAAGGACGGGGTTCGGGGGGAGTCGTCGTCCAGCAGGAACGGGTCGCGCGGAATGCCCCCTCCGGGTTCCCAACGTGTGTGGGAGTCGTGGACGGCCCGGCGCATCCACCGCAACGCATCGAGCACGTTCGACTTGCCCGAGGCGTTGGAACCGTAGATCCCGGCGACCCGCACGGTCGGCGGGGTCTCGCCTGCCTTGGGTTTGGCCCCGCCCCGCTCCGGGACCGCGACAAGGGACAGCTCCTGCTCATCGCGAATGGATCTGTGATTGGCGACGCGGAACCGCAGCAGCGTGTCCGGCCCCTCCTTCAACACCCTCTGCACGGTGTGCCACCCAATGGACGGCTGGGCATCCTATGGCGGCCTCCTACGCACCCTACGCACTTACATAGCGGATTACGAAGGTTTACGTCGCAACAGGCCTTGGAATTACATGGCCGATGCTGCTGGGGCATCAGCCGGCCGCCGCTGCGGGCGATGGGCACCGAACGCGGTCACCCCTGGAGGAAGGCGGTGAGGTGGTCGGCCACCTCGGTGGGGGACTCTTCTTGGACCAGGTGGCCGCAGGGCAGCGCGTGGCCTTCGACCCCGGCCGTGGACACATCGCGCCAGGTGGCGGGTACGTCGTAGGTTTTGCCGACCGTGCCCTGGGCTCCCCATAGCGCCAGGAGCGGTTGGGTCAGCAGGTGGCCGGCGGCCGTGTCGCGGTGGTCGTGGGTCAGGTCGGTCGTTGCGGCGGCCCGGTAGTCCTCGCAGACGGCGTGGACGGTGCGCGGGTCGCGGTAGCAGCGCAGGTACTCCTGGACCAGGTCCTCTTCCGGGACGCCCGCGGTGCGGCTCTGGCCGTTCAGGTGGGCGCGCAGGTAGGTCTCGGTGGCGCCGGCGATCATCGTCTCCGGTAGCGGCTCCGGCTGGATGAGGAAAAACCACCAGAAGTACCGGGTGGCGAACGCGCGGTCGGCACGGGCGTACATGGTCGCGGTGGGCGCGATGTCGAGGACGGCCAGCCGCTGCACGGCCGCGGGGTGGTCCAGGGCCATGCGGTGGGCGACCCGGCCGCCGCGGTCGTGGCCGACCACGGCAAAGGTGTCGTGGCCGAGGGCGCGCATCAGCGCGACCTGGTCGGCGGCCATGGCCCGTTTGCTGTAGGGGGTGTGGTCGGCGTCGCTCCCGGGTTTGCCGGAATCGCCGTATCCGCGCAGGTCGGCGGCTACGACGGTGTGGTTCCGCGCCAGCGCGGGCGCGGTCGCCCGCCAGGTGGCGTGGGTCTGCGGGTGGCCGTGCAGCAGCAGGACCGGCGGGCCGCTGCCGCCGGTCGCGGCGCGGATGCGGACTCCCGCTCCGACGTCGGTGTCCGCCGCGGTGAAGCCGGGGATCAGCGTGGTTGCAGCCATGTCTCCTCGTCTCCCGTTTCGTTGTCCGGCCCCGGGGGGCTGGGGACGGCCGGCGGCCCCGCGCGCCGTGCGCGGCGCAAACTCTACGCCGCGGCGGTGCCCGCTTAGCCGAGCGCCCCCGCCGCCGGTGGCGGGCGCAGCCCTCGGGCCGCCCTGCCGTGTCCGCCGCTGCGCCGCGCTCCGCGGGAGCGGTCCCGCCCCCGTTAGGCTCGGTTGCCATGGAAGAACGCAAGCTCGGCAAGACCGGCAGAAACGTCAGTGTGATCGGATTCGGCGCCTGGCAGATCGGCGCCGCGTGGGGAGACGTCAGCGAGGACGACGCTCTCTCTGCGCTGCGCACCGCGGTGGACTCGGGCGTCGGCTTCATCGACACCGCCGACGTCTACGGCGACGGGCGCAGCGAACGCCTGGTCGGGCAGGTGCTCAAGGAGTACCCGCACCTGATGGTGGCCACCAAGATGGGTCGGCGCGTGCCCCAGGAAGCCGCCGCATACAACCCGGAGAACTTCCGGGCCTGGAACGACCGCTCCCGCGCCAACCTGGGCGTGGACACCATCGACCTGGTGCAGCTGCACTGCCCGCCCGAGGCCGTCTACGCCTCCGGCGCGGTCTTCGACGACCTGGACGCGATGGTCGCCGAGGGCCGCATCCGCGCCTACGGGGTCAGTGTCGAGACCTGCGCGGAGGCTCTGGCCGCGATCGAACGCCCCGGTGTGGCCAGTGTCCAGCTGATCCTGAACGCCTTCCGGCACAAGCCGCTGGAGGAGGTGCTGCCCGCGGCCCGCGAGGCGGGCGTGGGCATCATCGCGCGGGTGCCGCTGGCCAGCGGCCTGCTCTCGGGCAGGTACACCGCCCAGACCGCCTTCGGCGAGGACGACCACCGCAACTTCAACCGTGCGGGTGCGGCCTTCGACGTGGGCGAGACGTTCTCCGGCGTCGACTACGAGACCGGGCTGGCGGCGGTGGAGCGCATCCGCGAGGTGGTGCCCGAGGGCATGGCCATGGCCCAGTTCGCGCTGCGCTGGATCCTGGACCAGCCCGGTGTGAGCACGGTGATCCCCGGCGCCCGCAATGCCGAGCAGGCGCGCGGCAACGCGGCGGCCGCCGCTCTGGAACCGCTGCCGCAGGACGTGCACACCGCGGTGCGCGAGATCTACGACGAACTGATCCGCCCCCAGGTGCACAACCGCTGGTGACGGTGCCCGCCCGGGTGCCGCGCCGCGCGAAACCGCGGCGCGGCACCCGAGCACGGCGCCGCCGGTGGCGGCCGTAGCGGCGGGTAGCGGGTGGCAGGTGGCGGCCTGGCCGTGCCGCGCCGCTCAACCCATTGACATGCAACCTGAAAGTTCCCCAAATTGATGAGCAACCTTCCGGTTGCATGTTTGGTGATGGCGATGGACGCGATCTTCAAGGCACTGGCCGACACCAGCCGGCGGCGGCTACTGGACGCGCTGAACGCGCGCAACGGGCAGAGCCTCCGCGAGCTGTGCGCGGAACTGGACATGACGCGCCAAGCGGTCGCCAAGCACCTGGGGGTCCTGGAGTCCGCCGGGCTGGTGAGCACGTCGCGCCACGGCCGGGAGAAGCTGCACTTCCTGAACGCGGCACCCATCAACGACATCGCCGACCGCTGGATCCACCGCTACGACCGGGCGCGGGCGCAGGCCCTCGCCGACCTCAAACAGGCTCTGGAGGACAGTCCGATGAGCGGCACCGACAACGCGGAGGGCGCGGGCGAAACGCGCTTCGTCTACATCACCTACATCGACACCACACCCGAGCGGCTCTGGCAGGCGCTCACCGACCCGGCCTTCATCAGCCGCTACTTCGAGGGCGGCGGGCCCAGCTCGGACTGGCAACCCGGCTCGCCCGTGCTGTGGAAGATGGACGCGGGCGACCAGTGGCACGACTGGGACCAGCATGTTCTGGAGTCCGACCCGCCGCGCCGGCTCTCCTACACCTGGCACAGGTTCGAGCCGGAGATGGCCGAGGCGTTCGGCATCAGCGGCGAGCGGCTGGAGAAGCTGCGCAACGAGCGGCGCTCAAAGGTCACCTTCGACATCGAGCAGGCCGGTGCCGCCGCGAAACTGACCGTCACCCACGACGATTTCGACCCGGGCAGCGAGATGCTGGCCGGCATCAGCGAGGGCTGGCCGGCGATCCTGTCCAACCTGAAGACGCTACTGGAGTCCGACCGGATCGTCCCGGTTTCCGAGGAGACCGCGGAAACCTCCGGCTGACGGCAGACCAAGAAACCGGCCGGCAACGGGCCGGCCGCCCCGCCGCCCACTGCGCTCACCCGCTCACCCGCCCGCGGGAGGACCGGTGGCCTGTCCGGGTTCGGCGGGGTGCCCCGCCGGCATCCGGGTGCCCGCCTGCAGCGGCACCAGTTCCGACTGCAGCACCATGGTGGCCGCGCCGATGGCGGGGGCGGTGGCGGCCGAGGTCGAGATCTGCACGGCCACCGGGTGCGTGGCGCGGGAGAAGAACGCCCGGTCCAGCTCCTCCTGGATCACCGGCAGGTACAGCGGCCCGGCCACGGCCAGGCTCTGGCCGGTGAGCACGATGCGGTCGAGGTCCATAACGTTGGCCAGGGTGCGGGTGGCCACGGCGAGGTAGCGGGCGGAGCCGTCCACGAGCGCGCGTGCGCCCGGGTCGCCGCGCCGGGCCGCGCGCGCCACCGCGGCGAACTCGGCCGCCGCTGCGGAGCGGCCGGGTTGAGCGTAGGCGCCCAGGCCGACCGAGCGGGCCACTTCCGGGGCGGCGCGCGCCCGGGCCACCACAGCGGCCGGACCGGCCAGAGCCTCGGTGCATCCGCGCGCGCCGCACCAGCACTCGGGGCCGTCGGCGGACACGCAGATGTGCCCGATCTCGCCGGCGTTGCCACTGGTCCCGTGGTAGGGGATGCCGTTGATGAGGATGCCGGATCCGATTCCGGTGCACATGTAGACCGCGGCGAAGGTCGAGGAGTCACCGGCCGCGCCGGACCAGTACTCGCCCAGCGCCGCAGCGGTGGCGTCGTTGCCCAGGATGACCGGCAGCCCGGTGGCCTGCTGCACGGCCCGGTCCAGGGGGAAGTCCTCCCAGTGCCGCATGGTGGGCGGGGCCAGGCGCATGCCGGTGGCCGGGGCCAGCGGCCCGGGCGAGACCAGGCCCGCGCCCAGCACCCGCGCCTCGTCGATCCCGACCCCCTCGATCAGGGTGCGCACCTCGGCGGCAATGCGTTCGACGACCGCGGGCGGGTCGGCTGCGCCCGCCCCTGCGCGCGTCATCCGGGCCACCACGGCCCCGCCGAGGTCGGCGAGCACGTAGGCGATGCCGGAGTGGTCCAGGTGTATGCCGACGGCATAGCGCGAGGACGGGTTCAGCTGGAGCAGTACCCGCGGTTTGCCGCCGGTCGACTCCGCCCGCCCGGTCTCGACGACCAGGCCGTCCTCGATGAGCTTGCGCACGACCGTGGAGATGGTCGCGCCGGTGAACCCGGTCGCGTCGATCAGACCGGCGCGGCTGATGGTGCCGGCGGCGCGGATGGCGTCGAGCACGGCCGCCCGGCTGCTGGCATGCGGTATGGCCCGCCCCGGCCCGCTCACCCGGCACCTCCGCTCCGTGTCTGCGCCGAGTTCCGGCGCCCCGGTCGGCAAACCGGGCCCCGTCCCCCTGCACCGCGCGCCGCAGCGCTGACCCGCCGGCCTGTTTGACCCGCTGACCCGCTGACCCGCGCGGGCCGGCCGACTGCTGCGCATGCTACCGCCGGGGCGCGGCCCGAACCGCTGCCCGGCTGCGCGCCGCCCACTGCAGCGGCTCCCACACTGGTCGGCGCCCGCCGCAGGCACCCCGCCGTTGCCGGGCGCGAGCGGAGTTGATTGACTTACTTTGTTCGCCAACTTAAGTAGGCCGATTCAAGTAGGCCCCCCGACTCCTGGGTGCACCATGCGCTGCACCGCGACCGCCCCCACTGACCCGCCCCTTCGACGACCCGCACTCGCGGCGGGCCCAGTCTGGAGTGATCACACATGCTGCGTCAGACCCTGCACGAGGACTGGCTGCTGTCGACGACCGCCGGCCCCGTACCCGAGGAGATCGCCGGACGCACCATCCCGGCGCAGGTCCCCGGAAGCACCCACGTGGACCTGCTCACCGCCGGCTTGATCAGCGATCCCTACCTCGACACCACCGAGAACGACCTCACCTGGGCGCACCGCACCTCGTGGCGCTACACGCTGACCTTCCAGGCCGACGCCCCCGGAGCCGGCGAGCGCACCGACCTCGCCTTCGACGGGCTGGACACCATCGCGACCGTCCGCCTGAACGGGCACCGGCTCGGCGAAACCGCCAACATGCACCGCGGCTACCGGTTCGACGTCCGCGACGCGCTGCGCGGCGGCGCCAATGAGCTCACCGTCGACTTCTCGCCCGCGCTGCACTTCGCCGAGCAGGAGCGGACCCGCCTGGGCCACCGCCCGCACACCAATTCCCACCCCTACAACATGATCCGCAAGATGGCCTGCTCGTTCGGTTGGGACTGGGGCCCCGACCTGCAGACGGCGGGTATCTGGAAGCCGGTGCGCCTGGAGCGCTGGCGCGGCGCCCGCATCACCGGGGTGCGCCCGCTCGTCACCGTGGGCGCTGACGGCACCGGGCGCATCGAGGCGCACGTGGGGATCGAACGCGCCGTTCCCGGCAGCGGCGGCGACATCGTGCTCACCGCGCGCGCGGCCGGCCGCGAGGCCGCCGTCAGCGTGCCTGCGGACGCCGCCGAGGGCGTGGCCGTGATCGAGGTGCCCGACGCCGAACTGTGGTGGCCCGCCGGCTACGGCGACCAGCCGCTGTACGGCCTCGACGTCGCCATCGCCGAGGGCGCCCCGGGCGCGGCTGGGGCCGAACTGGACTCCGCCCACCGGCGGATCGGCTTCCGCACGGTCACCGTGGACACCACCCCCGACGACATCGGCGCCCGGTTCGTCATCACCGTCAACGGCCGGCCCATTGCGGTCAAGGGCGCCAACTGGATCCCCGACGACCACTTCCTCACCCGTATCACCCGCGAACGCCTGGCCCGCCGCGTTGACCAGGCGGTCGGCGCGCACATGAACATGCTGCGCGTGTGGGGCGGCGGAATCTACGAGACCGACGACTTCTACGACGTGTGCGACGAGCGCGGCGTGCTCGTCTGGCAGGACTTCGCGCTCGCGTGCGCCGCCTACCCCGAGGAGGAGCCGCTGGCCGCGGAGTTCGAGGCCGAGGCCCGCGAGAACGTCGCCCGGCTCAGCTCGCACGCTTCGCTGGCGGTGTGGAACGGCGGCAACGAGAACCTGTGGGGCTTTGCCGACTGGGGCTGGCCCGAGGAACTGCAGGGCCAAAGCTGGGGTCCGTACTACTACTACGACCTGTTCCCGCGCGTGGTGGCCGAACTGGACCCCACCCGCCCCTACGTCGACGGCAGCCCGTGCAGCCCCGGCTACGCCCCCGAGGAGCTGCACCCCAACCACCCCGACCACGGCTGCCGCCACGAGTGGAAGGTGTGGAACGAGATCGACTACACCCACTACCGCGACACCGTGCCGCGGTTCTGCTCCGAGTTCGGCTTCCAGGGGCCGCCGACCTGGACGACCCTGACCACCTGGATCCACGACGACCCGATCACCCCCACCTCGCCGGCGTTCCTGCTGCACCAGAAGGCCAACGGCGGCAACGGCAAGCTGCACGGCGGCCTGCAGGGCCACCTGCCGGTGCCCGCGGACTTCGCCGACTGGCACTGGGCCACCCAGCTCAACCAGGCCCGCGCCGTGTCCTACGGCGTCGAGCACTTCCGGTCCTGGTGGCCGCGTACGGCGGGCACGCTGGTGTGGCAGCTCAACGACTGCTGGCCGGTGACCTCGTGGGCGGCGGTCGACGGCGACGAGCGCCCCAAGCCGCTCTACTACGCCCTGCGCAGCGCCTACGCGCCGCGCCTGCTCACCTTCCAACCGCGCGACGGACGGGTGGCGCTGATCGCGGTCAACGACTCCGACGAGCCGTGGAGCGGCCGGGTGCGGCTCCAGCGGCAGACCTTCGCGGGCGAGGTGCTGGAGACCGCTGAAACCGAGCTGGCAGCGGACGCCCGGTCGGCCGCCCGTATCGACCCGGCCGATGAGCTGCTGGCCCCGGCCGACCCGGCCACCGAGCTGCTCGTGGCCGAGGCCGGCGGCGTCCGCGCCGTGCACCTGTTCGGTGAGGACCCCGAGCTGGCCTACGACACCGCGCCGCTCAGTGCCGTTGCCGCGGCGGTGCCCGGCGGCTACCGGGTGGACGTGCACGCCCGTTCGTTCGCCCGCGACGTCGCCGTGCTGGCCGACCGGGTCGCGCCCGACGCCGAGGCCGACGACATGCTGGTTCCGATGCTGGCCGGCGAATCCCGTTCCTTCACCGTGCGCACCGGCGCCGATATCGACCCGGCGCTGCTGACCGGCCCGCTGGTGCTGCGCTGCGCCAACGGACTGGCGGACGTGCCGGCCGAGCCCCTGCCGGAGCAGGCGGGGCGACCGGGCGGGGACTGAAGGTGAACACGTCCGCTTACCACCGCGGCGCCGCCCCGGGCGCGGTCGGGCTGGTCCTGGCGCGCCCGGCCCGGCTGCTCAGCGTCGAACCGTTCTTCATGGAGTTCATCGGCGGGATCGAGGAGCGGCTGGCCGAGCGCGACGTTTCGGTGCTGCTGCACATCGTGGCCGACCAGCAGGCCGAACTGGCCGCCTACCGCCGGTGGGCGGCCAAGGGCCTGGTCGACGCGGTCGCGGTGGTCAACCCGGTCGTCGGTGACGAGCGGCCGGGCGTGCTCGCACAGCTCGGCCTGCCCGCCGTACTCGTGGGCACGTGGGAGGGCGGCACCGAGGGCGGCACCGCCGCGTCTGTTGTGGGCACCGACAACGCCGCGCCGGTGCACGAGGCGCTGCGGCACCTGCTGGACCTGGGCCACCGCAGGGTGGCCCGGGTCAGCGGGCCCGCAGAGCTGCTGCACACCGGCAAACGCACGGCAGCGCTCCAGGAGGGCTGCCGTGCGGCGGGCATCGAACCGCCGGTCATCGTCGAGGGCGACTACTCGCGCGAGGCCGGCGCCGACCTGACCGCCGCACTGCTGCGCCGCCCGGACGCCCCGACCGCCGTGCTCTACGACAACGACGTCATGGCCGTGGCGGGGCTGCAGGCGGCCAAGGAGCTGGGGGTCGCGGTGCCCGAGCAGGTGAGCCTGATCGCCTGGGACGACTCCACGCTGTGCCAGCTGGCCGCGCCGCCGCTGACCGCGATGAGCGTGGACGTCCACCGGTTCGGGGCCGCGGTGGGCGAATCCGTGCTGGAAGCCGTTGACGGCCTGCCCGTGGCCCGGCGGTCGTCGCCCGGTGCCCGCATCACGCCCCGCGGCAGCACCGCGCCGCCGCCGGTGCGCGGTGCCTCCCATTAGCGGGGAGCAGCCGAGCAGGGGCGGCACTCGCCCCGATGTCCGGCGTACGGTATCCGGCACCCGCTCCTCGGCGAACGTTACATTTGCCGGAGTCGAGGAGTGCGCAGCCCCCGGAGTCCGAGACGCAAAGGAAGTCCACCGTGCGCCGTCCCACCATCGCCGACATCGCCCAGGCAGCGGGTGTCTCCAAAGGCTCCGTTTCCTACGCACTCAACGGCAGACCCGGTGTATCGGAAACCACCCGGCTGCGCGTGCTGGCCATCGCCGAGGAGCTGGGGTGGGCGCCGAGCACGGCGGCGCGCGCCCTCTCCGACGGGCGCGCCGACGCCATCGGCCTGGTCGTCGACCGGCCCGCGCGGACGCTGGGGCGCGAGCCGTTCTTCATGGAGCTCATAGCGGGGGTGCAGACCGTCCTCAGCGAGACCTCCACGTCGCTGCTGCTGCAGGTTGCGGCCGACCAGGACCACGAGATCCGGACCTACCGCAACTGGCACGCGCAGCGGCGGGTGGACGGCGTGCTGGTGATGGACGTGCTCATCGACGACCGGCGGCCCGCGGCGCTCGCCGAGATCGGGCTGCCGGGCGTCCTCGTCGGCGGCCCGCTGCCGGGTGCGGCGCAGCCGTGCCTGTGGTCCGACGATGCCGAGTCGGTCGCGGTGGCCATGCGCTACCTCGCCGGCCTCGGCCACCGGCGCATCGCCCGGGTGGCCGGGCCTCGGGCGCTGCTGCACACCTCGCGGCGCTCGCAGGCCTTCGAGGCGGCCGCCGCCGGCATCGGTTTGGAGGCGCACTCGGTCGTGCACGCCGACTACTCCGACGAGGCGGGCGCCGACGCCGCGCGCCGGCTGCTGAGCCGTCGGCCGCGGCCGACGGCGCTGGTGTTCGACAACGACCTGATGGCCGTCTCCGGGCTGGGCGTGGCCCAGGAGATGGGCTTCTCGGTCCCGGCGGACCTGTCGGTGATCGCCTGGGACGATTCTCCGCTGTGCCGCATGGCCCGCCCCGCGCTGACCGCCATGGCCCGCGACGTCCGGGACTACGGCGAGCAGGCCGCCCGGATCCTGCGCCGGGTGCTGGCGGGCGAGGAGCCGCCCGATCTGCCCGCGGCTCCGGCCGAGCTGGTGCCCCGAACCAGTACCGGCCCGCCTCCCGCCGAAGAGGGGCCGTGAGCGGTCCGCGCTTGCGGTGGCCGGCCGGCGCCCGCCGCGACCTGCGAACGGGTACCCCTGGGCCCCAGGGCCCGAACGGCGGGCAGGTAGCCTCCTTAGGGCGCACCGCCCCGGCGGCCGGGGCCGCCGCCGGGCCCGGAGCTGTTGCGGCACGGGAACGGCCCAGGAACCGGCCGCGCAGCCCGCCGCGGGACCGGCCGCCGAGCCCATCGCCGAACCGGCCGCTCATCCGGCCACCCAGCGGACCGCCCAATGGACCGCCGGACCGCCCGACCGGCTGACCCTGAACCCGGTCAAACCCTTCTGCCACGGACGAATGGAGTCGCTTTGGACCCCTCAGCCACCGATCCCGCGCCCCTCGCCTGGACACGGGAGCAGGCCGACGGCCTGGTCGCCTGGGCCGGGCGCGCCCGGCAGGCGCACGGTTTCGCCTGGCTGGACGACGACGGCCGCCCCCGTGAGGAGCAGGGGATCCAAACCTGGATCACCGCGCGCACCACGCACGTCAGCGCGCTGTGCGCACGCGGGCAGGGCGGCGCGGCAGGCGCGGCAGGCGCGGCTGCAGAGTTGGCTGAGCATGGCGTGAGCCGCCTGCGCGAATCCCTGCGCGATCCTGAGCACGGCGGGTGGTTCTCCACGGTCGCCCTCGACGGCTCGCCCACCGACACCGACAAGGCCGGCTACCAGCACGCCTTCGTGCTGCTGGCCGCCGCCACCGCGACCAGCGCCGGCACCGCCGGGGCCGCCGACCTGCTGGCTGACGCCTCGGCCACCGTCCTCGACCGCTTCTGGGACTCCGCGGCCGGGCTCGCCGCGGAGTCCTTCGACCGCCCGTTCACCAACGCGGAGCCCTACCGCGGCGCCAACAGCAACATGCACATGGTCGAGGCGTTCCTGGCCACCGGCGCCGCAACGGGCGACGCGGCCTGGGCCCGGCGCGCGCTGGGCATCGCCGACTTCCTCATCCGCCGCCAGGCCGCAGCAAACCGCTACCGGCTGCCCGAGCACTTCACCACCGAGTGGGCGGTGCTGCCCGAGTACAACCGCGACCGGCCCGGCGACCCCTTCCGCCCCTACGGTTGGACGCCGGGGCACTCGCTGGAGTGGGCGCGCCTGCTGCTGCACGTGGAGGCCGCCGTGGAGGCGCCGCCGGAGTGGCTGCTGCCCGCCGCCGAGGCACTGTTCGCCACAGCGGTCGAAGCCGCCTGGGCGCGCGACGGCGCCGATGGATTCGTCTACACCCTGGACTGGGACGACCGGCCGGTCATCCGCGAGCGCATGCACTGGGTCGCCACCGAGGCCATCGCCGCGGCCCACGCCCTGCACACGCGCACCGGCAACGCCGACTACGCGGGGCTCGCCGACCGCTGGTGGAACCACGTGCGCACGCACTTCGTCGACCAGGCGCCGAACTGGCGGCACGAGCTCGACCCGCAGAACCGCCCCAGCGCCACGGTCTGGAGCGGCCGTCCCGACATTTACCACGCATACACCGCCCTGGCGTTCGCCGCGGGCAACCCGATCCCCGGGTACGCGGTGCTGAGCGCCGGCGGCGGTCCTGAGGGGAGTGCGAACGCGTGAGCACCGAAGTGACCGATCCCGCCGCCGCCCCGACCGGGGCAGCACCGGCCGACCGTTCGGAGCCGCGGGTCGCCATCGCCGGCGAGCACGTCATGGACCTGCTTCCCGAGGACGGCGGAGTGCTGCGGCCGGTTCCCGGAGGCGGTCCGGCGAACATCGCCGTGGCAACCGCCCGCCTGGGCACACCGACCATGCTGCTGTCGCGGTTCGGCGCCGACGCCTTTGCCGAGCGGCTGCGTGGCCGGATGGCCGCCGAGTCCGTCGACCTGAGCCGCTGCCCCACCGGGTTGGGATCCTCGGCCCTGGCGGTCGCCACGTTGGACGCCGACGGTTCCGCGCGCTACGACTTCTGGCTGGAGGACGCCCCCGACTGGGGCTGGACGCAGGAGGAGCTGGCCGGTGCGCTGCCCGAGTCGGTGCGGGTGCTGCACCTGGGTTCCATCGCGGCGCTGCGCCCGCCCGGCGACACCGAACTGCTGGAGCTGGCCCGCCGCGAGCGCGAGCGGCGGATCGTCACCTTCGACCCCAACGTGCGGATGGCGACCCTGCCCAGCGCCGACCACGCGCGCGGGCGCGTCGAGGACTTCTGCGGCGCGAGCCACCTGGTCAAGGCCAGTGACGCCGACCTCGCCGAGCTCTACCCCGGGGTCCTCCCCGTGACGGCGGCGCAGCGGCTGCTGGAGTTCGGGCCGCAGGTGATGGTCGTCACGCGCGGCGGCAAGGGCGCGTTCGCGTTCAGCAGGTACGGGAGCGCCGAGGTCGCCAGTCCCGCGGTGCAGGTGCACGACACCATCGGCGCCGGCGACACGTTCATGGCCGCCCTGGTGAGCGGCTGCGCCGACCGCGGCGGCACCGTCCCGACCTCATCGGAGGACCTGCGCGACCTGCTGGAGACCGCCGCCGGCGCCGCCGCCATCAACTGCACCCGCCCGGGCGCCGACCCGCCCACGGCCGCCGAACTCGCCGGGTTCAGGGCGGGCGGCGGGGCGGATCCGTCGGCCGGGGCCGCCGAGTCCACCCAAGCCCTGTTTAATAGGCCCTGATCGATCGGGACCGCCCGCATGCCGGTGCCTGCGCACAGCACGGACCCGGGCGGGCGCCCGTGTGATCCCTATTGCCCGATTCAGCGGAACGAGCATGCAGTTTTACCGGGGATTCGGCGCCGGATCTCGGCAAAACTGCATGATCATCAACGGGAACCCGATATTCCGTACAGACCACCCGCCGCCCCCGCTGTCGACCGGCCCGTGCCCCTTGCACGGGCCGTGCGCTGCGGCGCGCTCGCGGCCTGGCCGGATCCGGCCAACCGCGGCACCTGTCCGATGGAGCCCGCCACCACCGCAGCCGGCCCCGGCCGACGGCGGCCGACCGCGGTCGGCGCAGGCACCCATCCGACGCACGGCCCCGGATTCCGGTCGCCCGGCGATCTGCCGCGGGAAACGGAACCGCGCAGACACGGCGGCCGTCATAGCGGTGCTGAACCACTGAGGACGCGGTCCTCACCCGCCCGGTGGCCTATTCCGGCCGGTAGCCGACGTGCTGCCCAGCGTCCGGAAATGTCCGTTGCGCTGTACCCTTTCCGGGCCCCCCAACAATCCGCATAACCGGCATACGCTGCACATCGACCAACAGGGACCCCCGTGTACTCTCAGTATCCGCAACCCCAGCCCTACCCGCAGCCCCAGGCCCCGAAGAAGCGCAACTACTGGCTGATCGGCTGCTTCGGCTGCGGGGGCGCACTGGCCCTTGTCCTCGGCGTCATCGCCATCGTCGTGGTTTTGGTGAACCACGATGAGAACCCGGGCGGCACGGCCGACTCGCCCGACTCGCCACCCGCCGCCTCTTCGGAGGACTCCGGCAACGGGCAGGAGGAGTCCGCCCCCGCCGTCG
The DNA here is from genome assembly GCF_054778995.1 of Streptomonospora sediminis. NCBI lineage: Bacteria > Bacillati > Actinomycetota > Actinomycetes > Streptosporangiales > Nocardiopsidaceae > Streptomonospora > Streptomonospora sediminis. Next base: position 23,159 of record NZ_BAAGYZ010000103.1, on the reverse strand, counting down.
ACAGCGACGCCCCGGTCGGGATGACCGCCGAGTCGGTCGAGTACGAGCCCAGCTCCCTGTCCGAGGGCGGGGACTATGTCGCGGTGCAGGTCACGGTCACCAACAACACCGGCGAGTCGCTCCCGGTCAACCCGCTGTACTTCACCATGGAGGACGCGAGCGGCGGCACCAAGGAAGCCGACCTGATGGAGTCGGCCGGGCAGACGGACAACTTCGAGGCGCTGGATCTGGCCGACGGCGAGTCCGAAACCGGCGTCGTGGTCTTCTCGGGCAGCGAGCCGCCGGCCAGCATCACGTTCTCCGGTCCGCTCGGCGAGGAAATGGCAACGGTCGACGTCGCCTAATGCGGCCTTGCGGGGCTTGAGAACACTTGCGGCGGCTTGGTGCGGCGCGGCCAACCGCGGTGCTGCGGTGGGTGCCCGGCGGACCGGTTGCGGATCCGCCGGGCACCCGTGCGTCGGCCGTCGGCCCGGCCCCTGCGCGCCTGCACCTGCACGCCGGGGCCGCGACCGGAGCCGGAGCCGACATGCGCGCTGCGGTACCGCGGCCCGACCGCGCGCCGCACTACTGTGGCGGGGTGGCTACCATCACTGATCCCCAGGTGCGCGCCTTCCTCCAAGAGGGCACGCGGACCGGAAAACTCGCCTACACCGCCTCCGACGGCCGCCCGCTGGTGGCGCCCGTGTGGTTCATCGTGGAGGGCGACGAAATCGTCTTCAACACGGGCGCGAAAACCGCGAAGGGCGCGGCGATCGCCCGCGACCCCCGCCTGGCGCTGGTGGTCGACCTGGAGTCGCCGCCGTATGCGTTCGTGCAGGTGCAGGGCCAGGCAACGGTCTCCGAAGACCCCGGCGAACTCCTGCGCACCGCCACCGCCGTTGCCGAGCGCTACATGGGCGAGGACCGCGCCGACGAGTTCGGGCGCCGCAACGCGGTGCCCGGCGAGATGGTGGTGCGGCTGCGTCCGACCAAGGTGATCGCGGGTTTCGACATGGCCGATTAGGCCTCGGTCATGCCCTGTTGAAGAAAGTCCTGCCTGCCCGCTCGGCGGCCTTGCCCGCGGCCAACCCGCGGGTGGTCTGGACGTGAAAAGCGGCAGCGACGGCCGCAGGAGGCGCGGGCGGGCGGTCACCGGTCCCGCCCGCAGGCGGCGGGCCACCCGGCCCACCGCAGTGATCATGCAGAAATCACCGGATTTCAAAGCTCAGACCGGTATTTCTGCATGATGGCCGCTCGCCGGACCCGCTCAGCCGCCGCGCGCGGCGCCCGCCGCGGCGGGCCGGCTGCCGAGCAGCTCGGGCAGCGGTTCGGCGTGCACGATGCGCAGGCTCGTCACCGCGCGGGTGAGCACCACGTAGAGGCGGTGCAGCCCGCGGGACTCGGCGGCGGCGATGCGCGCGGGCTCGTCCACGACCACCGCGTCGAACTCCAGCCCCTTGGCCAGCGTGGCGGGCACGCACGCCAGACGCGCGGCCTCCAAGGCGTCTTCGGTCTCGCCCACCACCGCGGTCTCCAACCCGTCGGCGCGCAGCCGAGCCGCGACCGCCGCGGCGTCTGCATCGGCGGTGATGACGCCCACCGACCCCGGCCCCGACAGCGCCTCGCGGCAGGCATCGACAAGCCGGGCGAGCCGCTCGTCAGAACCGGTCGCGGCGATGTGCAGCGCGTCGGTGCCGCCGCGCACCCCGGTGGGCAGCCCCAGGCCGGGGGCGATCTCGGGCAGTAGCCGGGCCGCGTAGTCGATGATCTGGGCGGGCACCCGGAACCCGCGGTCGAGCACGGTCAGGCGGGCGTCGGGCTGGCCGAGGTGGCCCAGCAGCACGTCCCATCCGTCCACCGCCGCCGGGGTGGTGCCCTGCGCGATGTCGCCGAGCACGGTCAGGGAACCGCGGGAGCAGCGCCGGGCGACCGCGCGGCACTGCATGGGGCTGAGGTCCTGGGCCTCGTCGACGACGATGTGGCCCATGGTGGCGGGGCGCTCGATCAGCCCGGCCGCCTCGTCGATCAGTGCGAGGTCGGCGGTCGACCACTTGGCGGACTTGGGCCCGCGCGGGCGGCCCGGCAGCAGCACGGCCTGTTGCTCTTCGGCGGTGAGCAGGCCTTCGGCCGCGCGGGCGAGCCGGTCGGGGTCGGTGAGCAGGCCCAGCACCAGCCGGATGGGATCGGCCTTGGGCCACATGTACCGGACCGCGGCGCTGACCGCCTTGTTGCGGCGCAGCGCGCCCAGTGTGCCCGGATCGACCGACGCGCCGTCGTTCTCGATCCGCCGCATCAGCAGGTGGGCGATGCGCTGCGACAGCAGGCCGGGACCGGCACCGTAGGCGAGGTCGCGGGTGCGCAGCTCGGCGAGGGCATCGGCCAGCTCGTCGGCGGGGACCCGCCACCGCCGCGACCCGCGCTCGACGACCAGGGTCTCCTGCGGCGGCTGCAGCTGCGCCCACAGGCCGCGCCGAATGACCTCGGCCATGCGGGCGTCGCCCTTGATCCGCTCGGTGTCGGGGGTTTCGGCGCGGCGCACCGGAACGTGGGCGATCAGCTCCTCGATGGTGGTCTGGCGGACCCCGACCTCGCCGAGGGCGGGCAGGACCCGGCGGATGTAGGAGAGGAACGACCGGTTCGGCCCGAGAATGGCCACGCCGCCGTCGCGGCGCAGCCGGTCGCGCTCGGTGTAAAGCAGGTAGGCGATGCGGTGCAGGCCCACCGCGGTCTTGCCGGTGCCGGGGGCGCCCTGCACACACAGGGTGGGGCGCAGCGGGGCGCGCACGAGGTCGTCCTGCTCGGGCTGGATGGTGGCGACGATGTCGCGCATCGGCCCGGTGCGCGGACGCTCGATCTCGGCGTGCAGCAGTTCGTCGGCGAGCCGGGGGCCGCCCGCGGTGGCGGGCCCGCCCGGGTCCGCAAGCGCGGCCGCCAACGGTTCGTCCTCGTAGGCGGTGAGCTCGGCGGTGTCGGAAAACCCGTAGCGGCGGCGCCGCAGCACACCTTGCGGGTCGGCGGGACCGGCGCGGTAGAAGGCGGCGGAAATCGGGGCGCGCCAGTCGATCACCAGCGGATTGCCCATGCCGTCGTGCACGTGCCGCCGCCCGATGTAGACGCGGTCGGCGCCGCCGGGGGTACCGGGACCGACGGTGCTGTCGGTGCTGTCGGCTGCGTCGGCGGGGCCGGTGCCGCCGGCGTGCTCGTAGACGGCGCCCGCCGGGTAGTCGAGCCGGCCGAAGAACAGCGGGACGTCGGGTATGTCGGCCAGAGCCGCGGCACGGCGCCCGCGGTCCATCTCCAGCAGCTTGTTGGTGTGGTAATAGTCGGCGTCCTCGGAACTGTCCTGCACGGTCGCGGTGGAGACGACATCGGTATGCATGTTCCGCAGTGCCGTGCGGGCAGCGGCGAGAAAGGAACGTTCGGCGCGAATTTCGGGATCGACAGAATTACCGGGCATGGGTCGGGCCATGATGAGGCAGCCTCGATGATCGGCGGGACACGAGAGAGCAGCGGCAGCGCGGGTCCCGCCCCGGAAAAAGCCCGGTGCGTCGCGATCCTCGGCGCAGCACAATAAGAATTGCCGCTGGACGAAGAATCCACTTTAGTCACGGACACCCATGTCGGCAACCGCCGGTGTCGGTGCCGGCCCGGTTCGAGCCGGGGCGCGTCCTCCGCGGGGAGGGTGCGGGTCGCCCCTGAGGGGCGGGCGGGGCGGCGCCGAACCGGGCACTTCGCAGGAGCCGCTGAAACGGTGCGCCGTGGAATCATGCAGATGATTACGGCAGCCGCCGTTTCGCCTCTCCCCCGCCATCCCCCTTCGAGGTACACAGTGCACGAGCTCCTGCTGCGCGACGGCGCGATGACCGCCGCCGTACTCGCGTTCTTCGCCGCGGCCTGGTTCGGCTGGGCCCAGGAGCGGCCGCGGCCGGGGTGGCGCTTGCCCCTGGCGGCCGGATCGGTCGGCGCGATGCTGGTCGCCGCGGCAGCGGGCACCGTCGCCGCGCTGAACTGGGGCAGCGGATCTGTACTCGACTCGGCGGACACCTTCGGCGCCTACCTGGTGATCGTCGGGGTGGAGTTCGGCGCCGCCGCGGTCGGTGCCGGGGCGCTGGCGCTGCTGGGCCGGGCCGGCCACATCCCGGCCTGGATCTGCCTGGTGGTGGGCGTGCACTTCTTCCCGATGGCGCCCGTGCTGGACAACCCTGCGATGTACGCCCTGGCGGTGCTGCTCACCGCAACCGCGGTCGCCGCGCCGTTCGCCGCTGCGCGCACGCGGGTGCCGGTGAGCCTGGCCACGGGTGTCCCGGCGGGTGCGGTGCTGCTGGTCTTCGCGCTGTGGGCGGGGATCGCCACCGCGCTGTGACACCCGCCGCGCAAGTGGCTGCGCGGATTTCCGCCGCCGCCCGAGGCGGCGACCTGGGATCGGGCAAGCGACGCAAAGACGGTCCTTCGCGACTGCGGCGCCGCAGCCGATTCGATGTAAAAATATACGCAGTGTCCGAGTTGTCACTGTCCGATGCACCGCCGCCGCACCGGCCGCGCGCCCGGTGGATCCGGCGGCGCACCCCCATGGATTCCGCACGCGCACGGGTACAGCGCGCCGTGGGAGCGCTCCCACTCTCCCATCCGCTCCGTCCGCCCGCGCGAGGGGGTGGTCCGCCGTGGAGGACGCCGAGCTGACACGGCTGGCGCTGGACGCCGGCGCGGGCGTCCCCGGATCCGCGGAACGGCTGGTCCGCGAGGCGCGCGGCGACGTGGCCCGGTTCATCGCCGCTCGGGCCGACCCGCGGTGGGTGGAGGAGCTGACTCAGGAGACCCTGATCCGCGCACTGCGCGCCCTGCCGCGCTTCGCCGCGCGGTCCCCGGCACGGTCGTGGCTGCTGTCCATCGCCCGCCACACGGTCGCCGACCGCTACCGCGCGGCGGCCGCCCGCCCGGCCGTGGTCAGCGTTGACGACGTCGACACCGCCCGGACGCGCGCCGGGCGCGCGCACGGCCGCTTCGAGGAGGAGATCGCTCTGCTGAACTTGGTGGCAGAGCTGCCGGAACCGCGCCGCGCCGCTTTCATCCTGACCCGGATCGCGGGTTTCTCCTACGCCGAGACCGCCGAGATGACGGGGGTACCGGTGGGCACGATCCGCTCGCGAGTGGCCCGCGCCCGCGACGACCTCGTAGCGGCCCTGCGATCGGCGGAGCACATCCCCCGGCCCCGGGCGGCTGAGCAGCCGTGATCAGCGTGAAAGCGAGACCTTCCGTGCTTATGTCCGTACGAATGTCCCACGCCCAGGCGAGGTGACGATCAAGCCTTCCTCCAGGAGGATCGCGTAGGCCGCACGCACCGTGCGCCGCGACACGTTGAATTCCTCGCACAACTGCGACTCGGACGGCACGCGTTGGTTGGGCCGGTATGTCCCGTCCTTGATACGGCGCCGCACGATACCTGCGAGTTGGCTGTAGAGCGGTTCGGGTCCCTCAAGTTCCTCGGTCATCTCGGGAGAGACCCTTTCACCGTGTGGACGACCTAAGCAGCACGGTTCAGCTCCTGCGCACGTAGCTGCCCATCCCTGACTGTGTGCGGATCAGCCCTTCATCGCGGAGCGCTCGGTGCACCTTCTGGCCGGTGGATGTGCTGATCCCGTACTCCGACTGCAGTTGCAGTACCGACGGCACCTTATCCCCCGGCTTCAGCTCCCCGCGTTCGATCTGGCCGCGGATGATCTCCGCTACCTGTGTCCAACGCGGCTCATCGTCCGCAAACTCGTATGCCACCTAGGAACATTAGGTACCGCAGGGGAGCCAGGCAAGCTGCGTCCCCAACCCTGGTGGTCCGCAGGCCGGTCAGGGGGATCGGATGGTCCCAGCTCGTCCCAGGGGGGCTCCCTTCACCATGCCGGAAACCCGCGCAGCATGGTTCAGCTTCTACGCGCGTAGGTGCCTTTACCAGGAGACGACACTATCCACCCTTGTTCGCGAAGCAGCGCGTACGCGCTTCGCGCGGTCCGCCGCGAGACATCGAACTCTTCACAGACTTCCAACTCAGTTGGGATGAGCTGGTTGTGCTGGTAGGTACCGTCCACGATCCGTTCGGCGATGATCGCCGCGATCTGTCGGTACATCGGTTCGGGTCCGTCAAGGTTGGTGGGCATGTAACAACGCTAGGCAGCGCGCGCCCATGCACATCTTTACGGGAACTCACGTGCCATTACGTACCTTAATCAGGTACGGTAAAGACTCCACAAGCAAATAGCGGCCCGGCGGAGCCGCAAACTCCCCGGGCCCGGACATGGAAGGTACTCCATGCCGATGCAAAGCCTACTGGCCCCCCTCTACATGCTCATACGCTTCCTGCGCCGTGCCGAAGGCGTCCACGCCGCACCTCGGCGGGTCGTTCGCGAGGCGGCGGAAACCATGCCGGCGCCCATCTGCACCGCCGCCCGAGTACGGCCCTACGTCCGCGACATCGCGCCCCTCCTCGGCGACGCTCCCGATGCTCCCGCGTGGGTCCGTCCGTACTGGTTCGCCGCGGGAGGTGCCCGATGACCGTCCGCTTCAAAACCTCCGGCGACTGTCCGAACGAAGCCTCCCTCGCTTACGGGTGCTATATCCCGTCCGCCTACAGCGCGACCTGCGGTTCACCCCGGCTGGTGATCTACACCTGTCCGGCGTGCGCGGAGCGGCTCGCAAGCGAGCACGCGCCAAAGGCGACCCTGTACAGGGTCCCGGTCACCGTCTCGCGGCCCTGCGGCCAATTGACCGTCTTCGCTGACGACGACACAGACACCGGAAATACGGATGCCAACGGACCCTCCGCGGAATCGCCCATGGACGTACTCCCGCACGGGTTCCGGCGCAAGGGAACCGTTTGGCAGAGCGGCTACGAGTAGGCGCCGTTCCCGCGGGCGACCGCCGCGCAGACCGAAGGGGGATCCCCATCCGGGGCGGGATCCCCCTTCTTTCGTGTTCTGTTCCGTCCTGATCCTTGAGCCGTCCCCGCGGTGAACGGGTGACCCGAGCCACATCGGAGATCCCGCCCGCCGCGATGAGTTCCGCCCCCTCCCCCGGTCCCCACTGCGGCGAACACTCGAACGCTGTTACGAAAGGACCGGAAATGGACACGACCGCACCGACCGCACCGACCGGTGCGCCGCCTCGGGCCGGGCGGCGGGAATGGCTGGGGATGGCGGTGCTCGCGCTGCCCACGCTGCTGCTCTCGCTCGATATGAGCGTCCTGCACCTGGCGCTGCCGCACCTGGCGGCCGACCTGCGGCCCAGCAGCAGCGAACTGCTGTGGGTGATGGATGTGTACGGCTTCATGATCGCCGGATTCCTGATCACCATGGGCACGCTCGGGGACCGCATCGGGCGCCGGCGTCTGCTGTTGATCGGCGCGGCCGCATTCGGCTTGGCCTCCGTGGCCGCCGCCTACTCGACCACGCCCGCCATGCTGATCGCCACCCGCACGGTCCTCGGTATCGCCGGTGCGACGCTGATGCCGTCGACGCTGGCGCTCATCAGCAACATGTTCCGCGACCCGCGGCAGCGGGCGACCGCGATCGCGATGTGGGCGAGCTGCTTCATGGGCGGCACCGCCATCGGTCCGGTCGTGGGCGGCCTGATGCTGGAGTGGTTCTGGTGGGGTTCGGTGTTCCTGCTCGGTGTGCCGGTCATGGTGCTGCTGCTGATCACCGCACCGCTGCTGCTGCCCGAGCACCGCGACCACGGCGCAGGGCGGCTGGACCTGTGCAGCGTCGCCCTGTCCCTGGCGGCGATCCTGCCCGTCGTCTACGGCCTCAAGGAGACCGCCGCGCACGGGCCCGGAACCGCCGCCTTCGCGGCGATCGGCGCGGGTGCCCTGGTCGGTGCGGTCTTTGTGCGCCGCCAACTGCGCATGGCCGATCCGCTGCTGGACCTGCGCCTGTTCACCGACCGCGGCTTCAGCGCCGGGTTGGGCGTGATGATGCTCGGTGCGGTCGCAATGGGCGGCATGTTCCTGCTCATGTCGCAGTACCTCCAGCTCGTCGGCGGCCTGACTCCGCTGCAGGCCGGGCTCTGGCTGGTGCCGTCGTCCATCGTGATGATCGCCGGCACCATGCTGGGGCCCTGGGCGGCCCGGCGGCTGGGCGGTGCGAACGTGATCGGCGGCGGTATGGTGCTGGCCGCGGTCGGGCTGGTGGTGCTGACCCAGGTCGGTGCCGCGGACGGCACCGGACTCGTGGTCACCGGATTGGTGCTGGCCTCGTTGGGTCTGGGTCCGGGTTCGGCCCTGGTGACCGACGTGGTCGTCAGCGCCGCCCCGCCGGAGAAGGCGGGGTCGGCGGCGTCGATGTCGGAGACCAGCGGGGAGTTCGGCATCGCCATGGGGGTGGCGCTGCTGGGCAGCCTGAGCACGGCCGTCTACCGCGGGCAGGTCACCGTCCCCGACGGTGTGCCGGCCGAGGCAGCGGCGGCATCGCGCGACAGCCTCGCCTCGGCGGTGGCCGCCGCCGCTGAACTGCCCGCCGGTACCGCCGGCGAACTGCTGGTGCCTGCCCGGGAGGCGTTCACACAGGGGCTGAACGCCGCCGCGGTCGTGGGAGCGGTCGTGCTCGGCGCATTCGGTGCGGTGGCGATCGCGCTGCTGCGCAACCGCGGCCCTGCAGCCGGGGCGGACGGCGCCGCACCGTCCGAAGCCCCGACCGCGGCCGCCACCGGGGACAGCGCCGGCCCCACCGAAACGGGCTCTGCCGAAACAGCCGCCGCGACCGCCGCCCAGCGGTGATCAGAAGGGGCCGCCACGGCGAGTCTGCAGGTATGCCCGGATTCGGCGCTGGATCCGGGCATACCTGCGGAGTCGAGCCGGCACCCGGCCGCCCTGCCGAAAAAACCTCCCGAAAACCCGTCCCGCGGCGATGAATCCCTGCCGTGGCAGGGGTCTACCCCAGTGACGGCCGCCGCTGCGCACCGGGCCCTGTGCAGGGCCGCCGGCCGCGGGTAGCGGCCGGCGCAGGACGGCGGAGACCCAATACGGAAAACAGCGGAAAGGACACCCGTCACCATGACGAACGCAGGAATCAGCGGAATGCTCCTGGCCAGCCGCGACCCCGAGCGGCTGCACGGCTGGTACTCCGCGGTGCTCGAACCGCAGGAGGACTCCCGGGTGGACCAGTACCGCATCCTCAAGCTCGGTTCGTTCTATCTGTTGATCGACAGCCGCGACGACATCGGCGGCACCAACCCCGAGCCCGGTCGGATGATCCTCAACGTCGATGTCGACGACGCCCGCGCCGTCGGCAAGCGGGTCGACGCGGCAGGCGGGCCGTGGCTCTCGCCGATCGAGGACCGCGACGGCAGCCTGTTCGGTACCGCGATCGACCCCGACGGCAATTACGTGCAATTCATCCAGCTCAGCGAAGAGGCCAAGAACTCGATGTAGGGCGTCCGGCGCGATCGGACGGCAGTGCCAAGGAGGCAGGCATCATGCTCGGCAGCAGCAAGGCTTTCAGCAGTTTCGCGGTCGACGACACGGCCGCCGCCGAACGGTTCTACAGCAACACCTTGGGCCTGAAGGTCACCGGGGTTCCGGGGATGGAGGAGTACGGGCTGCTCAGCCTGCACGTGGGCGGCGACCGGGAAATCCTGGTCTACCCGAAGCCCGACTTCACTCCGGCCACCTACACCGTGCTGCACTTCCCCGTCGACGACATCGAGAAGGCCGTCGACGAACTCGGCGCGCGCGGCGTGGAGTTCCTGCGTTACGACGCCTTCGAGCACGATGCGAAGGGCATCACGACCGGCCGGCCCCGCAATGCGTGGTTCACCGATCCCGCGGGCAACGTGTTCGGCCTGGTCCAGGAGGACTGACCGACCCGGTGCGGCCGGCCGGGGACGGCGGCCGGCCGCACCGTGCATCGCCGGGCCGCCAGCGGGTACAGAGGCGGCATGCTGTCCTCGCTGACCCTGCAGTCGCTCCGTTCGGCGGTGCACCGGCTGCTCATGGGAGGGGCTTGGTTGTGCCCCATTCTTCCCGCCGACGCGCTCGGCACCGGCTATGGCGAGAGTTCCCCGCGACCCCCGCGCGGCACCGAGTTGGATCAGTCGCGCGTCGAGGAACTGTGGTCGGACTTGATACGGCGCGAGCTGCCCGACTGGTAGGCACCGGGCGACCGGCGGAGCCCTACCGGCCTGCGAGGAATATCGCATCAAGTCCGACATGAAGTCGCCGTTACGGGGTAAGGACGGCAGCGATACGGTCCCGAAACCCGGTGTACAGCGGGAATCCGCTCCGCCGGGACGCGTCCGGCGCGGACTCCGCGGCGGCGCGGGAGGCCGCGGCGGTTCCCTGACAACCGCACCGGCCGCGGCCGCACCGCCCCTATCATGGCGCCCCGGCGGCCACCGGCCGCCGGCGCCAAACGCAGGTCCCGGCCCCGGAGACGGGCAAGCGGAGAAGCGGAGACGACGGGAGAGGAGCGTTGGAAAACCGAAGAACGAAAGGCGCGTCTCGCGATTTCGACCCCGTGTCGTAACAGTCACGTGACGGTTGCTGCGCTAACGTCATCCCGCACGAACCGAGTCATTGTCCCGGAGCGGCAGCGCCAGGGTCAATATCCTATAACCATTCGGCGCGCATAAGCGTGGTATGCACCGATTGGCCGTAGAGTTTCCGGTCGAGGACTGCGAAAAGCGCAACGGAATATACTCCGGTACCAGCAGCGGTCCCGTGCAGGCACCTTCACGGGGTCGGGAGGAGAGGGCCAGGCCCCTGTACAGCGAAAATGTCGCCGCGAAGGTACCTGGCTCGGGACTCTCGGTCCGGACCTCGGGAAGGAGTCGTCATCTCTCGATTCAGGTCCTACATACAAGAACACACGAACCCACCGGTCTTCTTCACATCGGCCGCCGTGGTGCTCATCTTCTTGATCCTGGGCGCGGTCTTCACCAGCGGACTCGCAACCGTGGCCGGCACGGTACTTACGTGGATCACCACGTATTTCGGCTGGTTCTATATTATGGCGGCCACTTTTTTCCTGGTCTTCGTACTCTGGGTGATGTTCAGCCGATTCGGAAACATCCGCCTCGGCCCCGACTCATCCCGGCCGGAGTTCGGGACCATGGCCTGGTTCGCCATGCTGTTCACCGCAGGTATGGGCATCGGCCTGGTGTTCTACGGTGTCAGCGAGCCGGTGGGCTACAACGCCTCCCCGGCGCACCCGAACGAGATCCAGGCCAACACCCAGGAGTCCGCCAGCGAGGCGATGAACTTCACCCTGTTCCACTGGGGTGTGCATCCCTGGGCGATCTACATCGTGCTCGGGCTGGCGCTGGGCTACTTCTGCTTCCGCAAGGGCCTGCCGATGCGCCCGGCCTCGGCGCTCTACCCGCTCATCGGCAACCGCATCTACGGCTGGATCGGCAACCTGGTCGACGTCCTCGCCGTGTTCGGCACCCTGTTCGGCCTCGCCACGTCGCTGGGTATCGGTTCCCGGCAGGTCAACGCCGGTCTTAGCGAGCTGTTCGGCCTGCCCTACGTGTGGTGGATGCAGGTCGCCATCGTGGCGGCGATCACGACCGTCGCGGTGCTCAGTGTGATGCTCGGCATCGACAAGGGCATCCGCCGGCTTTCGGTGATCAACCTCTGGCTGGCGGTCATCCTGATGATCGTCGTGTTCATCTTCGGCCCGAAGCTGTACATCCTCACCGGTATGGCCGACTTCGCGGGCTACTACATCCAGCACCTGCCCGAGACCAGCCTCTGGGTGGCCAACCCGGCGACCGACCCCAACGGGTTCACCTTCCAGCAGGACTGGACCCTGTTCTACTGGGGCTGGTGGATCTCCTGGTCCCCGTTCGTGGGCATGTTCATCGCGCGCATCTCCTACGGGCGCACCATCCGCCAGTTCATCACCGGCACCATGTTCGCCCCGGTGGGCGCCTCCATCGTGTGGTTCAGCGTCTTCGGCGGCGCCGGCATCTTCTACGACAACCTGCGCAACGCCGGCATCGCCGATGTCGACGCCGAACTGGCGCTGTACACGCTGCTGGACCAGCTGCCGCTGCCCGCTCTGCTGACCGGGCTGCTGTCGGTGCTGACCATCGCGGTGGTCGTGCTGTTCTTCGCCACCTCGTCCGACTCGGGTTCGCTCGTCGTCGACATGCTCACCAACGGCGGCGACCCGCACCCGATCAAGCTGCAGCGGTTCTTCTGGGCCGTCACCGAGGGCCTGGTCACCATCGTGCTGCTGATGTCGGCCATCGGTATGGCCGAGGGCGAAGCCGATCCGGTCTCGACACTGCAATCGGCATCACTGGTCACCGGCCTGCCGTTCGCGATCGTCCTCATCGTCATCTGCTTCGGCCTCATCAAGGCGCTGAAGCAGGAGAAGACGCAGATCGTGGTGCCCGGAACCACGCCTCCCAGCCGCGGGAGCGGCGATGCGGTAAACGTGCCCCCGCCCGGGGACGTCGACCGTCCGACGGCCAAGTCCGCTACACCGGCGGCTGCCACGTCCAAGACGGCCAAGAAGGACACCGGCAAGTCTTCGGACAGCAGCGGCGACAGCGCCTGAGAGCAGTGAGGAAGATCGAGCATGCCCGCTAAGAAGAGAAGGACGAACCCGTTCCGCGGCGTCCTGGACATGATGAGCGAGATGAACCGCATCTCCGACACCATGTCCAACCTGGAGACCGGGTCCTCGCCGACGACGCCGCGGGGATTCGCCGACGCCTGGAGCCCGGCCACCGACATCTTCGCCCGCGGCGAAGACGTCTACATCCGGTGCGACCTGCCCGGAGTCCTCGCCGAGGACGTCGAGGTCTCGTTCTCGCACGGCTCGCTCACCATCGCCGGTGAGCGCAAGCGCGACGACTCCGACGTCATCTACTACGCCTCGGAGCGTTTCCTGGGCAACTTCCGGCGCGAGATCACCCTGCCGGAGGGCACCGACGACGAGGACATCGAGGCCAGCTTCGACGACGGCCTGCTCACGGTCCGCGTGGCCGGAGCGGCCGACGCCGAAGGGCCGCGCCGTATCCAGGTCGGCAGCAAGAAGAAGCCGCGCACGTAGCCGGCGGCCGGCCCGATTCGGGCCGCAACGCGCAGAAAGGCGCCCGGCCGGTTCTCCGGCCGGGCGCCTTGCGTTCGCCGCCCGGCCGCCGCAACGGGGCCGGGCACAGCGGCACTACACGATGCGGCCGTCCTCGTCGTAGGGGCCGATGAGTGCCAGCGACTCCGGGCGCCCCAGCATGTCCTCGGCCACCGCGGCCACGTCGTCGGCCGTCACCGCGTCGAACAGCGCCAGGTCGTCGTCCAGCGAGAAGTGGCGCGGGTAGCCAAGCTCATGCACCGTCAAGCGGCCCATACGGGCATTGCTGCCCTCGCTGCCCAGCACCCACGAACCCTTGATCTGGCCCTTGGCGCGCTCCAGCTCCTCGTCGCTGATACCGGTGGCCGCCGCCTTGGCCAGCTCCTCGCGGCACACCCCCAACACCTCTTCGATCTTCTCGGGCAGGCAGCCCGCATAGACCTGGAACATGCCGGTGTCGGCAAAGGACGTGTGGAACGCCTGGATGGCATAGGCGAGCCCGCGCTTCTCGCGTACCTCCTGGAACAGCCGGGAGGACATCCCGCCGCCCAGCGCCGAACTGAGCACGCGCATCGCGTACCAGCGCTCGTCGGTGCGCGGCAGGCCCTCGCGGCCCAGGATCATGTGCGCCTGCTCGGTGTCGCGTCCGACCAGGCGGGTGCCGCCGTTCAGCTGCACCGGCCCGCCCCCGATGCGCGGGCGCGAGGGCCGGGCCTGGCCCGCCGCGGCCAGCTGGTCGGCGAAGAGCGCTTGCACCTGCTCCACGACCGTGTCGTGGTCGAGGTTGCCGGCCGCGGCGACGACCAGCTCGCCGGGCACGTAGGCGGCGCGGTACTGCTCGGCGATCCGGTCGCGGGACAGCCCCGTGATGGTGTCGTTGGTACCCAGGATCGGCCGGCCCAGCGCGGTGTCGCCGAAGACGTGCTCGGCGTAGATGTCGTCGATGAGGTCGGCGGGCTCGTCCTCGTTCATTGCGATCTCTTCGAGGATCACCCCGCGTTCGACCTCGACCTCGCGCGGGTCGAGCACCGACCCCGCGACCATGTCGCCCACCACGTCGATCGCCAGCGGCAGATCCCGGTCCAAGACCTTGGCGTAGTAGCAGGTGTGCTCTTTGGCGGTGTAGGCATTGTGGTCGGCACCGACCGCATCGAGCAGCGCGGAGATCTCCATCGCGTCGCGCCGCTGGGTGCCCTTGAACAGCAGGTGTTCCAGGAAGTGCGCCGAGCCCGCATGCTCGCGGTCCTCGTCGCGCGACCCGGTGGTGGCCGAAATACCGAAAGCCGCCGAACGGAGGCTGGGCATCGCCTCGGTCACGACCCGCAGCCCGCCGGGCAGGACGGTACGCCGCACCAGACCGGAACCGTCGCTGGGCTCCAGCAGGGTGAGGGTGCTGCCGGGCTCCTGCTCGGCGGCGATGGGCACAGAGCTCATTCTCGCTGTCTCCGCCTTCCTTGAGGTGGCATGCATGAGTGGGGTCTCGCAGATGGCGCCGGACTCAAGCCGAAGACGTGAGCCGCCGCAGGTGGTGTCCGCAGTCGCGGGGCCGTGGCAAGCGCGGCAAGAGCCGTGGCACAGCTGCCAACGCCGGCAAAACCGTCGAAGCCCCACTGCCGCCAAAGCCGCCGCGGAAAAGGCCCCAACGACGCGGGGCGGCCGCACCCGAAGGTGCGACCGCCCCACCGATCATAAGCCGCTATCAGGTGTTCTCACTGCGGCTGGTGCGGGTGCGGCGCCGCCGGCGCTCGCCGCCCCCGTCGCCGCCGGAGTCGGCGGTCTCGGCGGCGGCCTCGGCCGGTTCCTCGGCGGAATCGGGCTCGGCACCGTTGGCGGAAGCGGTCTCGGCCTCGACGACCTCGACCGGAACGAGCGAGAGCTTGCCCCGGTCGTCGATCTCGCGGATCTCGACCTGGATCTTCTCGCCGATGCCGATGACGTCCTCAAGGTTCTCGATCCGCTTGCCGCCGTGCAGCTTGCGGATCTGCGAGATGTGCAGGAGGCCGTCCTTGCCCGGCAGCAGCGACACGAACGCGCCGAAGGCGGTGGTCTTGACGACCGTGCCCAGGTAGCGGTCGCCGACCTCCGGCATGGTCGGGTTGGCGATGCTGTTGATCGTGTCGCGCGCCGCCTCGGCCGAGGGGCCGTCGGTGGCGCCGATGTAGATCGTGCCGTCGTCCTCGATGGTGATGTCGGCGCCGGTGTCGTCCTGGATCGAGTTGATCATCTTGCCCTTCGGGCCGATGACCTCGCCGATCTTGTCGACCGGAACCCGGACGGTGAGGATGCGCGGCGCGTTCGGGCTCATCTCGGCCGGACGCGTGATGGCCTCCTGCATGACCTCCAGGATGGCCAGCCGCGCGCCGCGGGCCTGCTGCAGCGCCTGGGAAAGCTGCGAGGCGGGAATGCCGTCGAGCTTGGTGTCGAGCTGCAGCGCGGTGATGAGGTCGCGGGTGCCGGCGACCTTGAAGTCCATGTCGCCGAACGCGTCCTCGGCGCCCAGGATGTCGGTCAGCGTGACGTACTGGTCGCCCTCGCTGATCAGCCCCATGGCGATGCCCGAGACCATTTCCTTCAGCGGCACACCGGCCTGCATCAGCGACATGGTCGAGGCGCAGACCGAGCCCATGGACGTCGAGCCGTTGGAGCCGACCGCCTCGGAGACCTGCCGGATCGCGTAGGGGAAGTCCTCACGCGAGGGCAGCACCGGCAGCAGCGCCCGCTCGGCAAGCGCACCGTGGCCGATCTCGCGGCGCTTGGGCGAACCCACGCGGCCGGTCTCGCCGGTGGAGTAAGGCGGGAAATTGTAGTTGTGCATGTAGCGCTTGGTGCGCTCCGGGTTCAACGTGTCGACCGTCTGCTCCATGCGCAGCATGTTCAGGGTCGTCACACCCAGGATCTGGGTCTCGCCGCGCTCGAACAGCGCCGAGCCGTGCACCCGCGGCACCACGCCGACCTCGGCGCTGAGCTGGCGGATGTCCTTGGGACCGCGGCCGTCGATGCGGACCTTGTCGCGCAGCACGCGCTCGCGCATGAGCTGCTTGCTGAGCGAGCGGAACGCCGCACCGATCTCTTTCTCGCGGCCCTCGAAGTCCTCGCCGATCTTCTCGGCGGCCAGCGCCTTGACCCGGTCGAGCTCGTCTTCGCGGTCCTGCTTGTCGGCGATGGTCAGCGCCTGGGCGAGCTGGTCGCGCACCGCGGTCTCGACGGCCCCGTAGACGTCGTCCTCGTAGTCGAGGAAGATCGGGAACTCGCCGGTCTCCTTGGCCGCCTGGTCGGCCAGCGCCTGCTGGGCCCGGCACAGCACCTTGATGAACGGCTTGGCGGCCTCAAGGCCCTCGGCGATGGTCTGCTCGTTGGGGCCCACCGCGCCGTCGGCCACGAGCTGCAGGGTCTGCACCGTGGACTCGGCCTCGACCATCATGATGGCGACGTCGCCGTCGTCGAGGACGCGGCCGGCCACCACCATGTCGAAGGTGGCTTCCTGCAGTTCGGTGTGGGTGGGGAAGGCCACCCACTGGCCCTTGATCAGCGCCACCCGCACGCCGCCGATCGGCCCCGAGAAGGGCAGCCCGGCGAGCTGGGTGGACATCGACGCGGCGTTGATGGCGACAACGTCGTAGAGGTGCTCGGGGTCGAGCGACATGATGGTCTCGACGACCTGGATCTCGTTGCGCAGTCCCTGCTTGAACGACGGCCGCAGCGGCCGGTCGATCAGCCGGCAGGTGAGGATGGCGTCCTCGGAGGGACGCCCCTCGCGCCGGAAGAACGAGCCGGGAATGCGGCCCGCGGCGTACATGCGCTCTTCGACGTCGACGGTCAGCGGGAAGAAGTCCAAGTTCTCCTTGGGCCGCTTCGAAGCCGTGGTGGCCGAGAGCACCATGGTGTCGTCGTCGAGATAGGCGACGGCCGATCCGGCGGCTTGGCGGGCCATGCGGCCGGTCTCGAACCGGATGGTACGGGTGCCGAAAGTACCGTTGTCGATCACGGCTTCGGCGGAATACGCGCCCTCCATGGGCGTCCTCCTCTTACGGTTACGGGTATTCGGTTGTCCCGCGCCCGTGCCCCGGAGAATTCGTCGAGAGTCGCGGATGCCCGGCGGCGCGGGCGGAGCAATACCTGCCAGCGCAACTGGACCGCCAACGGCCGGCCATCGATCGAAGCCCGCGCTCGCCTGGATGAGGAGAGCCGCAGGCCACTACCGAGGACCGGCCTCGACGCGGCAGCCGAGGTCGGGGAGCGCGGGAGCGCTCTGCCACGAACCTTGCAGTCCGTGCTGAAATCTTCGGTTGTAGCCGCGTCGCGACGCGGCGCGGGTAACTGTTTCGGACGATACCCGCTGGCCATGCACGCGGCCGATGGGTCCACACTACTAAGAAAGGGAGTGGCCGAGGCCACTCCCCGATCGCTGTGCCGCTAGCGGCGCAGGCCCAGACGCTGGATCAGCCGGCGGTACCGGTTGATGTCCTGCTTCTGGATGTACTTCAGCAGCCGGCGGCGCCGACCGACCATCAGCAGCAGCCCGCGGCGGCTGTGGTGGTCCTGCTTGTGGGTCTTCAGGTGCTCGGTGAGCTCCGTGATGCGGTGGGTCAGCAGCGCGACCTGCACGTCGGGCGAACCGGTGTCGCCTTCGCCGGTGCCGTAGTCGGCAATGATCTGCTGCTTGGTGGCGGTGTCAGTCGACACGTCGCTCCTTCTCTTCAATCGTCGGTACGCAGGCGTCAAAGACCCCGTGCGAGCCGCCGCACCGGGATTGGGCGGTGGCGGCGGAGCAGGCACGGACCGGTGACCACGCGTACGAACAGTCACCGTCTGCGGACCGGGACATCCCGCGTGAACCCAGCGGGCACCGCATCCCGGCCGCTTGCGCCCGGTAAATCCGGGCAGCAGTATGCGGTCTTCAAAACCCAATCCTATAGCACGCCGCAGGTGGCGGGGACGGTCGCGCCTACCGGGCACCGCCCGGTCCGCTGCGGGCCGCCGGCGCACCCGGCGCGGGCAGGGCGAACCGCCTCCGCTGCGCCCGCTGCGTCCCTCGGGCTCAGGAGCCGGCGGTGAGCTCGCGCGCCCGCTCGACGTCGCGGCCCATCGCCTCGATCAGCTCGGCCACATTGGCGAAGCGCAGCTGGCCGCGGATGCGGTGGGTGAATTCCATGGCCATGGGCCTGCCGTACAGGGAGAGATCGTCGCGGTCGAGCGCATAGCCCTCGACCGTGCGCTGCCCGCCCTCGAACGTGGGGTTGGTGCCCACCGAGATCGCGGCCGGCCACACCGACTCATCCTCGGCGCCGACCGCGGGCCCGCTGAGCAGCATGCGCCCGGCGTAGACACCGTCGGCCGGGACGGCGGTCTCGGGCGGGCCGTCGAGATTGGCGGTGGGAAACCCCAGCAGCTCGCGGCCGCGTGCGGCCCCGTGCACCACCACGCCCTCGACCCGGTGCGGGCGGCCCAGCTCCACCTGCGCGCCCTCGACGTCACCGGCTTCCAGGCAGGCGCGGACCCGGGTGGAGGTGACGGTGTCGGCGCCGGCGACCAGCGCCACGCCCTCTACCGCAAAGTCGTACTTCTCCCCCAGGGTGCGCAGGGTCTCGACGCTGCCGCCGGCCCGGTGCCCGAAGCGGAAGTCCTCGCCGACGACCACGGCCGCCGCATCCAGGCCCTCGACCAGGACGCGGCGCACGAAGTCCTCGGCGCTCAACCGGGACAGCTCGGTGGTGAATTGCAGCACGCACACCGCGTCGGCGCCGCACTCGGCCAGCAGCTCGGCCTTGCGGGGACCGGGTGTCAGCACCGCCGGGGGCGGGCCGCCGCGCACCACGACCTCCGGGTGCGGCTCGAAGGTCACCACCACGACGGGCAATCCCAGGGAGCGGGCGCGGTCCACAGCGGTGCGCATGATCGTCTGGTGCCCGCGGTGCACCCCGTCGAAGACACCGATGGTCACAACAGAGGCGCCCCAGTCGTGGGGTACCTCCTCCAGACCGTGCCAAGGCCGCACGTCGAACAGCTCCCCTCGCTCACTCGGACCAGCACCAACCTACCTCCGCCGGGCCCGCCGCCGAGCGGCGGTGGCCGCCGATGCGGCAATCCGAAGCCGGCGCCGCGAGGAGGCCGCCCGGCCCGGCCGCGCTGGGCGGCGGGCGCACGCGCGCCACGCGGCGGCTCAGGCCGCCGCGAACACCACAGTCGGCTTGGCGTAGCCCGGCCGGTCCTCGGCCAGGGCGACCACTGTGCCGTCCGGTGCGAACAGCCCCACCGTGCCCGGTCCGAGTCCGCCCGGGGAGATGCGGTTGCCGTGGGCGATCTTGCGCACCTCCTCCCGGTCGAGCACGCGCACCGGAAACGCCGCCGCCACCGCCTGGGCCAGCGGCACCGCGGTGAATTCGGCGGCGAGCTGCTCCAGCGTGTGCGCCTGCGAAAGGTCGTAGGGGCCCACGCGAGTGCGGCGCAGCGCGGTGAGGTGGCCGCCCACACCCAGCGCAGCGCCCAGGTCGCGGGCCAGCGCGCGGATGTAGGTGCCGCTGGAGCAGGTGACCCGGGCATCGACGTCGACGTACACGCCGCCGCCGTCGGGATCGCCGACGCGGCGGATGGCGCCGACCTCGAACTCCGAAACGGTGACCTCGCGGGCGGCCAGCTCGACCTCTTCGCCCGAGCGCGCGGACTTGTACGCCCGCTTGCCGTTCACCTTGATCGCGCTGACCTGCGGCGGAATCTGGCTGATGGTTCCGGTCAGCGCAGCCGCGCCGGCCCGGACCGCTTCGTCGCCCACCGCGGCGGCATCGGTGCGCGCACCCGGCTCGCCCTCGGCATCGTCGGTGCTGGTCGACAGGCCCAGGCGCAGCGTGGCGGTGTAGGCCTTCTCGGTGAGGGTGAGGTGGCCCAGTAGTTTGGTGCCCTTGCCGATACCGAGCACCAGTACGCCGGTGGCCATCGGGTCGAGCGTTCCGGCGTGGCCGACCTTGCGGGTGCCGGCCAGTCTGCGGGTTCGGGCGACCACGTCGTGGGAGGTCCAGTCGGCCGGCTTGTCGACGATCGCGACACCGCTGTCGGTCATGGGGGCTCGGGTTTCCTCGTTCGGCTGGGTGCCGCTCCCGCCGGCCGGGCACGGTGGCCCGGCCGGCGGGAGCGGCGCAGTGGCGGTGCGGGGGCTCAGCGGCGAAGAAACGCGCTGGCAGGGCGGGCCCGCAGGCTGCGCGCCGCCCGGGTGCCGCTGGAACTAGAAGTCGTCGTCCTCGTCGCGCTCGCGCGGGATCTTGTACGGATCGGCCTCGCCCGCCGGGGTGGCGCCCGAGGCCGCGCGGGCGACCTCGGCGTCGGAGCGGCGGGCCTCGTCCAGCAGTGTCTCGATGTGCTCGGCGTTGCGCTGCACATCGTCGCTGCGGAAGGTGAGGCTGGGCGTGTGCCGCAGGCCGGTCTGGCGGCCGACCTCGGTGCGGATGATGCCCTTGGCGCTCTCCAGAGCGGCGGCGGTGCCGGCCTTCTCCTCGTCCGTGCCGAACACGGTGTAGAAGACCGTGGCGTCGCGCAGGTCGTTGGTGAGCCGCGCGTCGGTCACGGTGACGAAGCCCAGCCGCGGGTCCTTGACCCGGCGCTCCAGCATCTCGGCCACGATCCGCTGGATGCGGTCGGCGAGTTTGCGTGCTCGTGCGGCGTCAACCATCGTTCTCAGTCTTCCTCTGGGCTGAAGAGCCGCTGCCTCGCGGAGAGCAGCTCGATCTCGGGGCGTTCCGCGACGAGTTGTTCGCAGGTGTTCATCAGCTGCGAGCAGTGTGCGGCCGTTGCTGCGACGACGGCCACACCGATCTCGGACCTGCGGAAGAGTTCCTGGTTGCCGGTCTCGGCGACCGACGCGGAGCAGGCGCGCTGCAGCTCGGCCACGATGGGCCGCACCACCGAACGCTTCTGCTTCAGCGACCGCACGTCCTGGAGCAGGATGTCCAATGTCAACGCTCCGACGAACATGCGCTCACCCCGTATGCCGCGCGCCGCGGATCGCAATTCAGATGTCATGTGGCGGCCGCATGACGGAGCGGCCGGGCCGGTGAATGCAACCGGACGGACACCGCTCCCGGACCCCCGGCCTGGGCGGCCGGGGGTCCGGGGCGGATCAGCTGGAACCGATCAGTCGCGCGGTTTCTCGCGCATCTCGTAGGTCTCGATGGTGTCGCCGACGCGGACATCGTTGTAGCCGATGCCGATACCGCACTCGTAGCCCTCGCGGACCTCGGTGGCATCGTCCTTGAACCGCCGCAGCGACTCCACGTTGAGCTTCTCGGAGACGACGATCCCCTCGCGGATGAGCCGTGCCTTCGTGTTCCGGCGGATGGTGCCGCCGCGCACGATCGAACCGGCCACATTGCCGATCTTGGGAACCTTGAAGACCTCGCGGATCTCGGCGGAACCGAGCTGGATCTCCTCGTAGATGGGCTTGAGGAGCCCCTTGACCGCGGCCTCGACCTCGTCGATCGCCTGGTAGATGACCGAGTAGTAGCGGATGTCGACGCCCATGCGGTCGGCGAGCTGGCTGTTCTTGCCCTCCGGCCGGACGTTGAACCCGATGATGATCGCGCCTGCCGACGCGGCCAGGTTGATGTCGTTCTGCGTGATCGCGCCGACGCCGCGGCCGATCACGCGGATGTCGACCTCTTCGCCGCCCGCGTCGATCTTGGACAGGGACTCTTCGAGTGCCTCGACCGAGCCGGACATGTCGCCCTTGACGATCAGCAGCAGCTCGTTGCGCTCGCCCTCGGCCAGCGCGTCCTTCCAGGTGTCGATGGTGACCCGGCGCGTGGAGCGGCTCTGCTGGGCGAAGCGCTCGCGCGCCTCGCGCTGCTGGGCGATCTGCCGCGCCACCCGGTCGTCCTTGACCACCAGGAAGTTGTCGCCGGCGCTGGGGACGTTGGTGAGCCCCAGTACCTGCACCGGCCGCGAGGGCTCGGCACTCTGCACGTTGGCACCGTGCTCGTCGAGCATGGCGCGCACGCGGCCGTAGGCGTCGCCGCAGACGATGGAGTCGCCGACATCCAGCGTGCCGCGCTGCACCAGGACCGTGGCCATGGAGCCGCGGCCGCGGTCGAGGTAGGCCTCGATCGCCAGCCCCTGGGCTTCCATGTCCGGGTTGGCCCGCAGGTCCAGCGCCGCGTCGGAGGTCAGCACGACCGCCTCAAGCAGCGCGTGGAGGTTTTCGCCCCGCAGTGCGGAGATCTCCACGACCTGCACGTCGCCACCGAGTTCTTCGGCGACAACGCCGTACTCGGTGAGCTGTGCACGCACCCGCTGCGGATCGGCGCCCTCGACGTCGATCTTGTTCACGGCGACCACGATCGGGACATCGGCCGCCTTGGCGTGGTCGATGGCCTCGGCCGTCTGCGGCTTGACGCCGTCGTCGGCCGCGACCACCAGCACCGCGATGTCGGTTGCCTGGGCGCCGCGCGCACGCATGGCGGTGAACGCCTCGTGGCCCGGGGTGTCGATGAAGGTGATCTTG
The DNA here is from genome assembly GCF_054778995.1 of Streptomonospora sediminis. Lineage (NCBI taxonomy): Bacteria > Bacillati > Actinomycetota > Actinomycetes > Streptosporangiales > Nocardiopsidaceae > Streptomonospora > Streptomonospora sediminis. The sequence continues at coordinate 632 of NZ_BAAGYZ010000103.1, read as the reverse complement.
CGATCTTCACCGTCGACCTCGGTGGCGACCTGGTAGGCACCGATGTGCTGGGTGATGCCGCCGGCCTCGCCGCCGACCACGTTGGAGCTGCGAACGGTGTCGAGCAGCTTGGTCTTACCGTGGTCGACGTGGCCCATGACGGTCACCACCGGCGGACGCGGACGCAGGTCCTCGTCGGTTCCGGTGTCCTCGCCGAACTCGATGGAGAAGGACTCCAGGAGTTCGCGGTCCTCGTCCTCGGGGCTGACGACCTCGACCCGGTACTTGAGCTCGTCGCCGAGCAGCTGCAGGGTTTCGTCGGCCAGCGACTGCGTGGCCGTGGCCATCTCGCCCAGGTGCAGCAGCACCTGTACCAGCGACGCCGGGTTGACCCCGATGCGGTCGCCGAAGTCGCCCAGCGAAGCGCCGCGCGGCAGGCGGATGGTCTGCCCGTTGCCGCTGGGGATCTTCACGCCGCCGAACGACGGCGCCTGCATGTCGTTGAACTCTTGGCGCCGCTGCTTCTTCGACTTGCGCTGGCGGCCCGGACGGCCACCGGGGCGGCCGAACGCACCGGCCGTACCGCCGCCGCGACCGCGGCCGCCGCCACCGGGACGGCCGGCGAAACCGCCGCCGCCCGGACGGCCGGCACC
>NZ_BAAGYZ010000102.1:0-86889 GCF_054778995.1 Streptomonospora sediminis | reverse complement strand
GGCCGTGTCCTGTTTGCCGCCGGGGTTGACATCTCACGCCCGGCACTAACTTCCCGGCATTGGTGGTGATCATGCAGAAATGCCGGTCTCAGCTTTGATATTTGGGCATTTCTGCAGGGTCGGTGCGTCGCCCGCCCCGAGCGGGCCCGTGTCCGCCCCGGTCCCCGGACGCCCTGGCCGCCATGGCCGGGCCGCCACCGGTGCCTGCGTGCGGGTCGGCTTCGTCAGGGGTGATCGGTCCGCCCGGGGCCTCGCTGCTGCGCGGGCACCGGCATGCGGGCAGTCCCGATCGATCAGGGCCTACTAAACAGGACTTAGTCCGCCCGGAACCCGTCGCAGGCGATGTAGCCGCCCTCGGCGGTGGTCCACACGACGGTGTAGGCGCCCCCGGCCGGCGCGGAGGCCTTGCCGAAGTCCGCGGGGAAGTTCAGTTCGACCCAGTCGGCACCGGAGGCGGCGGCCTCTGCCTGGTGGGTCTTGCCGCCGGGGGCGGTGACGGTCGCCTTCACATCGACCTCGGTGCCTTCGGCGGCTTCGGAGTCGCGCAGCTTGAGCGGGGCGCCCTCGGTGACCGCCGTACGCGGGGCCGAGGTCTCCCAGGCACCGGGCGCGTTGGTGGTGATCCGGGGGGAGCAGGCGAGCGCCTCGGCGTCGAAGCGGAGCTCGGCCAGCGCCGAAGGGTCGGCGACGGGAGCGGAGGCGTCGGTGCTCGGCGCGATCCGGGTCTCCAGTTCCTCCATCGACGGCCCGGACTCGGCCCCGCATGCAGTCAGTGCGAGCGAGGCGGCCAGCGCGGCGGGGAGGAGGAGACGCGGTCGGCGGCGTCGGGAGAGCTGTAGCGGCACGGCCGCAGACTACTACGGGCCGGGCGCCCGCGCGTCCCGCTCGCGCCGGTGCCCGGCCCGCTCAGGTCAACCGCAGCGGCGCCGGGCCACCACCCGGTGTCGGGCCGCCGTTCAACCAGGTCAGGACGTTGTCGTGCAGTGCCCCGTTGGTGCACACCAGCGGGCCTCCGTCGGTGAACTCCTGGCCGCGCAGGTCGGTCGCGCGGCCGCCCGCCTCTTCCAGGATCACCGGCAGCGGGGCGGCGTCCCACAGTGACAGCTCCGGCTCGGCCGAGATGTCGACGGCACCCTCGGCGACCATCACGTGCGACCAGAAGTCGCCGTAGGCACGGGTGCGCCACACCGACCGGGTCAGGCCCAGGAAGCTGTCCAGGCGCTGCTGGTCCTCCCACTCCGACAGCTCCGAGAACGACAGCGACGCGTCCTCCAGGGTCGAGATCCGCGAAACCGTGCAGCGGGACGCCTTGGTCAGGCTGCGCCCCGTCCAGGTGCCGCCTCCCCGCGACGCCCACCAGCGGCGGGTCAGCGCAGGCGCCGAGACCACCCCCACCACCGGCCGGTCGCCTTCGAGCAGGGCGATCAGGGTCGCCCACACGGGCACACCGCGCACGTAGTTCTTGGTGCCGTCGATGGGGTCGAGCACCCAGACGCGGTGGCTGACGCCGGTCTTGCCGTACTCCTCTCCCACAACGGCGTCGCGCGGGCGGGCGCGGGAGAGCACCCCCCGCAGGGTCTCCTCGACGGAGCGGTCGGCCTCGGTCACGGGGGTCAGGTCCGGTTTGGTGTCAACCTTGAGGTCGAGCGCCCGGAAACGCTTAAGAGAGATGTCATCGGCCGCATCGGCGAGGACGTGGGCAAGACGCAGATCATCGTCAAAGGACGCCATGGCGGCTTACGCTACCGGCCTACCAGGCCGATTCCGAGAGTGCCCCGTCGTTCGCAGGCGGGCCCGGACCGGTTTCGCCCCCGGTCGGACGGCATGCGGCTCCACACGACGGCGGGATCGGCCGCCGCCGCGGCCGGGCGTGGCAGGATGGCCGCATGCGGGACGAGAACGAGCGGCGGCCCGCTCGGGCCGATGGCACGGGAACCCGCGCGCGGCTGCTGGACGCCGCCTACGTCGAGGTCGTGGCCGGACGGTGGGGCCGGATGCGGATGGCCGATATCGCCGCGGTCGCGGGCGTGTCGCGCCAGACGCTCTACAACGGGTTCGGCAGCAAGGAGGGCCTGCTGCAGGCCGTGGTGGTGCGCGAGGCCGGGCAGTTCCTCGACGCGGTGATGGACATCCTCTCCGACACCACCGCCGATCCCGCGCACGCAGTGGCGGAGTCGGCGCGCTGGACCCTGGCGGCCTCGGCGGACAATCCGCTGCTCGGCGCGATCATCACCGGCGACTCCGAGCTGCTGCCGGTGCTGACCACGCGGGCCCAGCCGCTGCACGTCGAACTGGGTTCGCGGATGACCGCTTACCTGTGCGAGAGCCGGCCCTCGATCGGCGCCGAGCGTGCCGGGGCGGTGGCCGAGGTGGCGCTGCGGCTGATCCTGTCCTATGTGCTGCTGCCCACCGATCCCCGCCAGGCGGCCCAACGGGTGGAGCTGGCGGTGAACAGCATGCTCGGCGCCGCGTGCGAGTCCGCCCGCCGGTGATCCGGGCCTGCGCGGCACCGCTGGAACCGGTCGGTCAGCGCCGGTCGCCGGTCAGTGCTGCGCGTCGTCGGACTCGCGGCTGCTCAGCAGGCGGCGCAGCGAGGCGACCCGGTCGGGGTCCAGCCGGCCTTCGGCAACACCGGTGTCCAGCGCGCACTCGGGTGTACCGGCGGTGTGCGGACACCCGGGCGGGCACTCGGCCGCCGCCTCGTCCAGATCGGCGAAGCCCGACACCACGTCGCCGGGGCTGACATGGGCCAGGCCGAAGCTGCGCACGCCGGGGGTGTCGATGATCCAGCCGCCCTCGAACGGCAGCGCAACGGCCGAGGTGGAGGTGTGCCGCCCCTTCCCGGTGACCGGGTTGGTATCGCCGACCGCGCGCTCGGCTGCGGGCACGAGCAGGTTCACCAGGGTCGACTTGCCAACGCCGGAATAGCCCACCAGGACGCTGGTGCGCCCGGCCAGGCGCTCGCGCAGCGCGCTGTGGTCGCCGGCCTGGCTGACGACGAGGTGGGGCAGGTCGAGACCGGCGTAGGTGCGCAGCAGTTCGCCGGGGCCGGCCAGATCCGCCTTGGTCAGGCACAGCAGCGGGTCCAGGCCGGCGTCGAAGGCCGCGACCAGGCAGCGGTCGACGAAGCGCGGCCGGGGTTCGGGGTCGGCCAGTGAGCAGACGATGACGAGCTGGTCGGCGTTGGCGACGATGATCCGCTCCACGGGATCGGTGTCGTCGGCCGTGCGGCGCAGCACCGACTCGCGCTCCTCGACCCGCACCACCCGGGCGAGGGTGTCGGGGGCGCCGGACAGATCACCGACCAGCGCCACGCGGTCGCCCACGACGATGCTGCCCCGGCCCAGCTCGCGGGCCTTCATGGCGACCACCGGGCGGTCGTCGACCAGGCAGCGGTACCGCCCGCGGTCGACCGCCGTGACGAAGCCTTCGCGGGCGTCCTCGTGCTTGGGGCGGGTGCGGGTGCGCGGGCGCGACCCGCCGCGCGCACGGACGCGGATGTCGTCCTCGTCCAGGTAGCGCCGACCGCCCGTCACCGCGCCACTCCTGCCCAGAGCTCGCGGAATCCGGGCAGGGTCTTGGCGGTTGTGGCGATGTTCTCGACCTCCACTCCGCCGACCGCAAGGCCGATCACTGCGCCGGAGGTGGCCATGCGGTGGTCGTCGTAGCTGTGGAACACCCCGCCGTGCAGCGGCCGCGGCCGGATCTCCAGGCCGTCGGGGAGTTCGGCGGCGTCGCCGCCCAGCGCGTTGATCTCGTGGACCAGCGCCGCGATCCGGTCGGTCTCGTGGCGCCGCAGGTGGGCGATGCCGGTGAGCCGCGACGGGCTCTGGGCCAGCGCCGCGACCGCGGCAATGGTGGGGGTGAGCTCGCCGACCTCGCGCAGGTCGGCGGTGATGCCGCGGATCCCGCCGGTGCCGCGCAGGGTCAGGCCGTCGGGGCCGGCGGTGATCTCGCCGCCCATCTCGGCGAACAGCCGGCGCAGCGCATCGCCCGGCTGGGTGGTGTGCTGCGGCCACCCCGACACGGTCACGCGGCCGCCGGTGACCAGCGCCGCGGCGAGGAACGGCGCTGCATTGGACAGGTCGGGCTCGACCACGACCTCTCCGGCCTTGACGGCCCCCGGCGACACCCGCCACACGTCGGGCTCGGAGATGTCGACGGCGACCCCTGCCGCCCGCAGCATCTCCACGGTCATGTCCAGATGCGGCTGCGAGGGCACCGGCGGGCCCTCGTGGCGGACCTCGACGCCGTGCTCGAAACGGGCGCCGCTGAGCAGCAGCGCCGAAACGAACTGGGACGAACCCGAGGCGTCCAAGCGGACCGTGCCGCCGCGGAGCGCGCCGTTGCTGTGCATGACCAGCGGCAGCGCGCCGCGGCCGCCGTCGTCGATATCGGCGCCGAGCGCGCGCAGGGCTTCGAGCAGCGGGCCCACCGGGCGTTCGCGCGCCCGCTGGTCGCCGTCGAAGGCGACATCGCCGCGGGCCAGCGCCGCCAGGGGCGGTAGGAACCGCATCACCGTGCCTGCGTTGCCCACGTCGACGTGTGCGGGTCCGCGCGGGGGAGCGGGGGCGACCTCCCAGTCGGGGCCGGAATCGGCCACAGTGATGCCCACAGAGCGCAGTGCGGCCGCCATGAGGTCGGTGTCGCGGCTGCGCAGCGGGCGGCGCACCGCGGCCGGGGTCTCCGAGAGAGCCGCCAGGATCAGCGCGCGGTTGGTCATCGACTTGGAACCCGGCAGCGCGACGGTGGTGTCGACGGGCGTGCGGGCGGTGGGTGCGGGCCAGTGCGGCGCGGATCGGGGCATACTCCAAGGTTAACGGGCGTGCCCGGGATCCCGCTGTCGCGCGCGGGTGTGCTGTGCGGCAGGCTGGGTGCCGGGGCGGGCGCGTCCACCTGGGCCGGTACCTCCGGCAAGCCGCCGGGAAACCCTGGAGGAGAAACGCACATGGCCGACAAGAGCCACCACTACGAGGTCAGCGTCCGCTGGACGGGCAACACCGGATCGGGCACGTCGGCCTATCGCGGCTTCGAGCGCGCACACGACGTCGAGGCCGCGGGCCGGCCCGTGCTCAAGGCGTCGGCCGACTCCGCCTTCCGCGGCGACCCCGCCCGGTGGAATCCCGAGGATCTGCTGGTCAGCGCGCTGAGCGAGTGCCACATGCTGTCGTATCTGTCGCTTGCGCCCGCGGCAGGGGTCGACGTCGTCGCCTACACCGACACCGCCACCGGCACCATGACCACCCACCGCGACTCCTCCGGCGAATTCGACGAGGTGGTGCTGCACCCGGTCGTCACCGTCGCCGAGACGGGCATGGCCGAGACCGCCAAGGCGCTGCACGAGCGGGCGCACGAAGTGTGCTTCATCGCGCGCTCGGTGAACTTCCCCGTGCGCAACGAGCCCGAGATCCGCATCGCCGACGGCGGCTGAGCGGCCCGCCTGGCGCAGCGGCAGCGCAGAAATGCCAAAAGGCGGCAACGACCCGGCATTTCCGCACAAGGGGGCCGCCATTGCCAGGCCCCGGGAAGCGGATCACCGGGTGCAGAACGCGGTAGCCGGCCAGCGCACTAGACTTCCCCGCATGTGCGGTCGATACGCTCAGGCGCGCAATCAGCACGAGCTCCAGCTCGCGTTCGATTTCCCCGCCGACCACGACTCCGCGGCCGCCTCCGGCGGCGGCGCCGGCACCTCCGCGCCCCGGGCGTGGCCGCCGTTGGAGGAGCTCGCGCCGGACTACAACATCGCTCCCGGCAAGACCGTCTACGCCGTGCTGGGCACACCCCCCGGCGCGGCCGAGCCCGGCGCTGGCCGCGGGCCGCGTTCGCTGGGCAGCCTGCGCTGGGGGCTGGTGCCGTCCTGGGCCAAGGACGCCAACGTGGGCTACAAGATGATCAACGCCCGCAGCGAGACCGTCGCCGAGAAACCCGCCTACCGCAACGCCTTCGCCCGGCGCCGGTGCCTGATCCCCGCCGACGCCTACTACGAGTGGCAACTGCTGCCCGAATCCCGCCCGGGCGAGGCCGAGGCCGGCACCTCGCCGGTCACCGACTCGGGACACCAGCGGCGCAAGGCCAGGTCCCGCAAGCTGCCCTACTCCGTCGGCTACTCCGACGGTTCCCCGCTCGCGCTGGCCGGGCTGTTCGAACGCTGGCGCGATCCCCAGCGCCCCGACGACGACCCCGCCGCCTGGCTGTGGAGCTGCACCATCGTCACGACCGAGGCCGCGGGCGAGCTGAGCGCCATCCACGAACGCATGCCGGTGGTCGTCCCGCCCGAGCTGTGGGAGCTCTGGCTCGACCCCGCCTCCGGGTCCGGCGACCTGCACCGCGCCATGGCGGCCACTCCTGTCGAGGACTTCTCCGTCACCCCGGTGAGCACCGCGGTCAACAGCGTCCGCAACAACGGGCCGGAGCTGCTCGCCCCCGCCGCCGAGCCGCCGGAACCGCACAGCGGCCAGAGCGCCACCCTGTTCTGACCCCCGCCGGCGGTCCGGTTGCCGGTCGGCTTGCCGTCCCCAAACCTCCTGGCGGGCCCCTGCGTCCCGCCGTCCCCACCCGTTGCCGATTCGGCACCCGGGGCTGGAACGCCGCCGCGGCCGTGGGTATGGTGGCCACGATCACCTGATCGCCGCCGACCGGACGCGGCCGGCGGCACACCGTGACGACGGTGCCACGCAGTTGCAACCGAAGTTGCCGACCCGCCGGTCCCGGCCCTTCCGCCGGCCGGCCGACACACAACAAACCGCGGGAGCTCGCGCCATGGCGGGCTGAGAGGGCGGCTGCCCCGAGAACGGGGCCGGTGCCGCCGACCGCAGAACCTGTTCGGGTAATTCCGACGTAGGGAGGCGTGCCTTGACGGCGCTCGACGACCGTAATGTCCAGCCCGCAGTGACCACCGGTCCCATCATGGGATCGCAGAAGGTCTACCACGAGGTCACCGATCCCGGCTCCGCGCGGCCCTTGTATGTGCCGCACCGCCGGGTCGGGCTGGGCAATGGCAGCCACATTGACCTGTACGACACCTCCGGCCCCTACACAGACACCGCTACTGCCGCGGCCGCGGATACGTCCGCCGCGGGCGGGATCGACGTCCACGCCGGGCTCACCCGCATGCGCGAGGAGTGGATCCGCAACCGCGAACCCGTGAACGGCGCGGTCACCCAGGCCGCCTACGCCAAGGCGGGCGTGGTCACCCCTGAGATGCGCTACATCGCCGCGCGCGAGGGGATGGACCCCGACTTCGTGCGCTCCGAGGTGGCCATCGGCCGCGCGGTCATCCCGGTCAACCGGTGCCACCCCGAGTCCGAGCCGATGATCATCGGCAAGGGATTCCTGGTGAAGGTGAACGCCAACATCGGCAACTCCGCGGTGACCTCGTCGGTCGCCGAGGAGGTCGAGAAGATGGTCTGGGCCACCCGGTGGGGCGCCGACACCATCATGGATCTGTCCACCGGCAAGCGCATCCACCAGACGCGCGAATGGATCGTCCGCAACTCACCGGTGCCGGTGGGCACCGTGCCCATCTACCAGGCCCTGGAGAAGGTAGACGGCGACCCTGCCGCGCTGACCTGGGAGATCTACCGCGACACCGTCATCGAACAGGCCGAGCAGGGCGTGGACTACATGACGGTGCACGCCGGCGTGCTGCTGCGCTACGTCCCGCTGACCGCCCGCCGTGTCACCGGGATCGTCTCGCGCGGCGGTTCCATCATGGCGGCGTGGTGCCTGGCCCACCACCAGGAGAGCTTCCTCTACACGCGCTTCGAAGAGCTCTGCGAGATCTTCCGGCGCTACGACATCACGTTCTCGCTGGGCGACGGGCTGCGGCCCGGGTCCATCGCCGACGCCAACGACGAGGCCCAGTTCGCCGAGCTGCGCACCCTGGGCGAGCTGACCCACATCGCCCGTGCCCACGACGTCCAGGTGATGATCGAGGGCCCGGGGCACGTGCCGCTGCACAAGATCGCCGAGAACGTGCGGTTGGAGGAGGAGCTGTGCGGCGAGGCGCCCTTTTACACGCTGGGGCCGCTCGCCACCGATATCGCACCGGGCTACGACCACATCACCTCGGCCATCGGCGCGGCGCAGGTGGCCTGGCATGGCACGGCGATGCTGTGCTACGTCACGCCCAAGGAGCACCTGGGCCTGCCCAACCGCGACGACGTCAAGACCGGAGTCATCACCTACAAGCTGGCCGCCCACTCCGCTGACCTGGCCAAGGGCCATCCCCGGGCCCAGGAGTGGGACGACACCCTGTCCACCGCCCGCTTCGAGTTCCGCTGGCAGGACCAGTTCCACTTGGCCCTCGATCCGGAGACCGCGCAGGCGTTCCACGACGAGACGCTGCCGGCCGAACCCGCCAAGACCGCGCACTTCTGTTCGATGTGCGGTCCCAAGTTCTGTTCCATGAAGATCACCCAGGACGTGCGCAGGTACGCCGAGGAGAACGGCATGTCCACGGTGGCTGCCATCGACCAGGGCATGCGCGACAAGGCCGAGGAGTTCGCCGAACGCGGCAAGCGGGTGTATCTGCCCGTGGCCGACCAGGCGGAGTAGCCCACGTAGCCTACGCAGCGCGAACAACCGCTTGCCGGGCCGATCGGCCCGCAGGCCTTCAGCCGGGGGCCGGTGCCGCAGGGCGCCGGCCCCCGGTGGCGTGCGGTGCCGCTGCAGGCCTGCCGGCTTGCGCGCATGTGTGCGTGCGCGCCCGTGCCCGCCGGCTCACCGAACCCACCGGTTCACCTGCTGACCCGCTCACCGGTTGCCGGGTTTGCCGGCACTGGCCAGCAGGTGCACGCCCACGTAGTCGTCGGCCTCGGCGGCCTGGAGTTCCATTTCGACCAGCCGCCCCAGCGCCTGGTGGTCGCGGGCCAGCATCAGTTCGACGGTCGAGGCGGAGAGCACCGTGCGCGGGCGGATCCAGTCGAGTTCGAGCCCGACATCGGTGATGACCTCGGAGATCTGCTCGGCGGTGAAGCACCTGGTGATGGAGCCGTCGGGCCAGGGCACCAGCAGCACGTCGGCGCGCGGTGCGAAGCTCAGCTCGGGCCAGCGGTCCTGTTCGGCGAGCAGCGCCATGCCGAGCACGACGGAGTCGACGCACAGCAGGACCCGCCCGCCCGGCCGCAGCACGCGGGCGATCTCGCTCAGCGAGGATTCGGTGGCCAGGTGGCGCGAGAGCACCCGGTTGTCGGCGACCACACAGTCGAAGGACTCCGCGGCGAAGGTCGGCAGGAAGGTGGTATCGCCGACCACGGCCTGCAGGCGCCCGGGCGAGCGCCGCCGGGCCGCCGGCACGTGCCCGTTGACCAGGGTGAGCGGTCGGCGGGGGCGGGTGTCGGCCGAGGGGAGCAGGGTGACGACGTCGTGGCCGTCGGCCACCGCCCGCGCGGCTCCGCGGAAGTCGGGGCCGGAGAGGTCGAGGATGCGTCCGCGTGTATCGGGCAGCCACCGGGCCAGCTGGGCATCGGCCACCGCCCAGTAGAACCGCCAGTAAGCGGACAGGGAGTCGCTGGTCGCGAACTGTGCGGCGGCCGAACGCGAGCCATGGGTGTCAGGCATAGGACCGGCGGTCTCGGGAACCTGCGGCGGGGACGCGGAGTCGGAGGACGGTTGCACGCATACTCCTCTCCCACGTCTTTGCTGAGGGTTTTACCCGCACTCTTGCCCGGGTCACCTCTGCGGAGGTGCGGAAAACGGGAGGGTCCCCGAACCGCATACCAGCCCGGAGCCCGGAATCAGCGGGCGGGGCCGGTTGTTGGCATGCACATCACTACCCGGCAGGTCGTCGGCCAACGCGCCGCCGGACGCAGAATCCTACGGCGTCCGTGCGCAGTACCAGACGAGGAGAGTAAAGGCAGGCCAATGCCTACTGCTACCGCTGACTTCGTGCAAGCTCGCGCGGGCGCGGCCCCGCCAGGCGATGTGCCCTCCACCGGTGCGGCGTCGTATCGTGAGGCTACGGTTGCCCCACGGGAGGCCAGCACAAGGAGGCAGGCGGGCTTGAATCAGAGCCAGGAGACACTCGACGAGCAGGGAGCTCGGTTCGAGCGGGATGTGCTCCCGTTTTTGGACCAGCTCTATTCTGCTGCGTTGCGGATGACACGCAACCCCACCGACGCCGAGGATCTCGTCCAGGAGACGTTCGCCAAGGCGTTCGGCTCGTTCCACCAGTTCAAGGAGGGAACGAACCTTAAGGCCTGGCTGTATCGGATCCTCACCAACACGTTCATCAACTCCTACCGCAAGAAGCAGCGCGAGCCCAAGCAGGCCGGTACCGAGGATGTCGAGGACTGGCAGCTCGCGCAGGCGGCGGCGCACTCCTCGTCGGGGCTGAAATCGGCCGAGGCCGAGGCGTTGGAGCACCTGCCCGACACCGACGTGAAGCGCGCGTTGCAGGACCTGCCCGAGGACTTCCGTATCGCGGTTTACCTCGCCGATGTCGAGGGCTTCGCTTACAAGGAGGTCGCCGAGATCATGGAGACCCCGATCGGCACGGTCATGTCGCGGTTGCACCGAGGTAGACGCCAGTTGCGCTCGATGCTGGAGGAGTACGCGCTGGAGCGCGGCATCCTCGATTCGGCGGACGGCGAAGGTATCGCGGTAGAGGCGTCCAACGGCGGGTCGAGTCGGGGGGACCAACGATGAGTTGCGGAGGAACGCACGCTACCCCGTGTAGCGAGGTACTTGCGAAGGTCTACTCCTACATCGACGGCGAACTCGACGAGACCAACTGCTCCGACATCCGCGAGCACCTCGACGAGTGCGCGCCGTGCCTGGCGGAGTACGGCCTGGAAGAGGTCGTGAAGAAGCTGGTGGCCAAGCACTGCGGAGCCGATCCGGTGCCGGGCGATCTGCGCTCGAAGGTGCTGTACCGGCTTGAGGCCGCGCGCGCCGACCTGGAGGTCCGCGAGGGCGTGGAGTAACCGGCGCCTCCGCTGCCGCCCGCTCCAGGCGGCGCGGGCGCCGGCAATCCCCGCAGCCCCGGCACTTCCGGCAACCCCGGCACTCCCGGCGGCACGGCTCAAAATACATGTGGAACCGCTGTTGTTCCCGAATTTTGGTTAGAACCTAATACGCGTTGATCCGGCGGTCGATTTTTTTCGGCCGCCGGATTTTTCTGTGTGCGGCGGCCGTCCGGACGCTTTGGCGGCGGCCGGTTGTGCGGACCGCCCGCGGCCGCATGTGCGTGTGCGGGCATGCGTGCCGGGTTTTGGCGTACTCGGGTATGCGGCCGCGCATAGGGCGGTCCGACACGCCCGGCGTACCCTGCAACCAGGTCAAGAAACGGTCGCATTCCGTTGTAGACGATATACGGAGTCCTGTGATCGATCGGTTACACAATGTGATAACAGCTGGTCGTATGGTTCATTGCGTCGCGCCAAAGCGCCCCGGAATGCTGAAAGCGGCACCGGAGGGCCCTGCCAACAAGGTGGTTGCGGAGAGTAGTCGCGGCAACTACGATACTGCTTCGGAATTCCGTGATTCGAAAATTGGTCGGTCATGGATGCCCGGATCTGGTGTGTGCGTCAGTCGCGGGAAATCAGACTCCGCGTGTGGCCCGTTAAACTGGCCGCCATATCCACCGTATGGGGTAATTCGCACGCCGACCGGGGGGCCCGGCCGGTGCCGGGCGGGTGGGCGTGCGGCCGTACCGCAGAAAGCAGGGGGGCTGCTGTGAGTTGGCTCATTTCCGAAATGGTGCTCGGGGGAATCATGACCATCTGGTTCCTGGCCAGCGCGAACGGGTGGTGCTGGTGGTAGAACGGAATCGATGAAACCATGGCGGTTCGGTCGGCTTTGGGGTGGGAGGTACCAGAAATTGCGTGCCCTTCCGGTAGCGGCACGGGTCTACATCGGGCTCGTCGTCCTCGGCGCCGTCGCTGCGATCGCACTAGGCCCGCACACCGGCATCGACCCGGCAACCCTGGTCCTTGTCGCTGTGCTGTTCGTGGTCACCGAGTCGATCAGCACCGCCATGCACAACGGAAAAGCGGGGATCTCCCCGAGCGCAGCGGCGACACTGGCCGCCGCCGTGCTGGTCGGACCGGTCGGCGCGGCGGCGGGTGCCCTGTGCGCCGCGCCGTTCGTGCTGCGCCGGCAGACCGTCGTCAAGCGGCTGTTCAACGGCGGCCAGCTCGCGCTGGTCGGCTACGCGGCCGGGCACGCCTTTCTCGCCCTCGGCGGCGAGATGGGCGCGCCCGCCCGCTCCGACTTCCCGTGGATCCTCGTGCCCTTCTGCGCGGCACTGGTGGTCTACGGGGTGGTCAACGCCGTGCTCATGGGCGCCCTGATGTGGTGCCTGGGCGTGGTGCGCCTGCAACCGCCCCGCCGGGTCCGCTGGCGCACCCTGGCAACCCTGGAGCTCGCGTCGCAGGGCTACGGCATGCTCGGGCTGTTCATCGCCGCGGTGTGGGGCGTGATCGGCGCACCGGTGATCCTGCTGGTGCTGCTGCCGCTGTTCATCGCCAGATGGGCCTTTGACCAGTGCATCGCCGAACAGCGGGCGCACGAGGCCACGCTGGCCACACTGTGCCAGGCCGTCGAGACCAAGGACTACTACACCCGCGGGCACTGCATGCGCGTGTCCAAGGGCGCCGGCATGATCGCCCAGCAGCTGGGCATGCACGCCGAGCGGGTGCAGACCATCCGCTACGCGGGGATGCTGCACGATGTCGGCAAGCTGGGCGTGCCGACCAAGGTGCTGCAGAAACCGGACAAGCTCACCGAGGAAGAGTTCGCCGCCATCCAGCTGCACCCCATGCGCGGCTACGAGATCGTCCGCGAAATCGGCTTCCTCGACGAGGCCCTTGCCGGGATCATGCACCACCACGAGCGCATGGACGGCCGCGGCTACCCGATGGGGCTCTCGGGCACCGACATCCCGGAGTTCGCGCGGATCATCTCCGTTGCCGATGCGTTCGACTGCATGACCTCGACCCGCTCCTACCGCAAAGCGCGCAGCATCGACGAGGCCTTCGCCGAGCTGCGGCGCGGCGCCGGCACCCAGTTCGACCCGGCCATGGTGGCGGCGCTGATCGCGGCCGTCGACCAGGAGGGCTGGGAACTTCCCGACGCCGTCGAGCCGCCCGGCGACGACTTCGCGGTGGTGGCCCGGCAGGACCACGACGATCCCAGTGTGCCGCTGCGGGTGGCCGGAGAGGGCGAGCGGTGATCACCGAGGAGTTCTACGACATGCGTGCGCCGCGCCGGCCGGGCCGGTGGCGCTTGGTGGGCGAGCCCGTCCGCGCACTGGTCATCATCACCGCGGCGGTGTTCGCCCTGGGATCACTGCTGTGGACCCTGATGACCGGGTTCGTCGATCCGCAGGCGGCCCTGGCGTTCGGGGTGCTCATCGCACTGGGCGAGCTCGCCCGCATCACCCTGCCGGGCAACCGCGAGGTCGCCCCCGTCGCCTCGGCGGGCGCCATCGGCTACACATACCTGCTGACCGTCGGCGGCGACGACGTCCACCACTCGTCCTGGCAGGTTCTGGCGGTGGTCACGGTCGGCTTCGCGCTCGGCGAGCTGCCGCACATCGCGGCCGGCCGGGCCCCCGGGTGGAGCGACCTCGCCCGGCGGATGATGATCATCGTGGTGATCACGCTGGGGTTCCGCCCGTTCGCCGAAGACCTGGCGCCGCGCTCCGGTCCGGCGGAGTGGTGGCCGGCGCTGGGGCTGATGGCGGCACTGGTGCTGGTGGGCTGGCTGACCGACGCCGTGATCGCCGCCACCATCCGCGCCGAGCGGCTGCGCACCCGGTTCGCCGTGGCCTTCCGCGACGAGCTGGTGGCCCACGTCGCGCTGGGCATGGCCATCGGTTCCTCCGGTATTCTCATCGCCCTTGCCAGCACCATCACCGGGCTGTCGGGCCTGCTGGTATTCACTGCGCCGCTGCTGGTAACCCAGGTGGCGTTCCGCCGGTTCGCCGAGGTCCGGCTCACCTACCTGCAGACCGTGCGCGCACTTTCGCGCGTCACCGAGGTCGGCGGCTACGTCGCCACCGGCCATTCGCGCCGGGTCGCCCGGCTTGCCAAGTCGATCGGCTGCGAACTGGGCATGCGCGAGTCCGAACTCCTGGAACTGGAGTACGCCGCCCTGATGCACGACATCGGCCAGCTTTCGCTGCGCGACCCCATCGCCAGCGGTGCGACCGTGTTCGCCCTGCCGCGCGAGCAGCGGCGCATCGCCGAACTCGGCTCCGCCGTGATCCGCGAGACCGGCGTGCTCGACTCGGTCGCCGAGGTCGTGCGCCGCCAGTGCGAGCCCTACACCGGCGATGGCGAGGACGGCCCGCCGCCGTTGGGCAGCCGGGTCATCAAGGTCGCCAACGCGGTCGACGACCTCGTCGGCGAATCCGGCGATCCCGAGCGCGTGCAGGCGGTGCTGGAGCGGTTGCGCATGGACGGGATGGGCGAATACGACCCCAAGGTGGTCGCGGCCGCCGCACGGGCCGTGGAGCGCGCTGCGGCCCACCTGTGAGCCGGCGGGCCGGCGCCACCGCGTCGGCCCGCCGCGGGGTTTCCGGTCCGCGGTCGCCCGGCTACCCTGAGATCGCAACCGCCGGTCGGCGGCGCTCCCGGCCCGCCCGCTCGCGCGCGAGGGCCCAGCGAGGAGGTAACGATGGCTGAGATCCGTGCCGAGATGGTCGCCAACGTCTTCAAGGTGACCGCGCAGCAGGGCGACCAGGTCGACGAGGGCGACGCCCTGTTCGTCCTGGAGTCCATGAAGATGGAGATCCCGGTGCTCACCGAGGAACCGGGCCAGGTCATCAGCATCGACGTCGGCGAAGGCGACGTCGTCCAAGAGGGCGACCTGCTGGCCGTCGTCCAGTAGCCCCGCCCGCGCCCGGCAGCCGGCGGGCGTCCGGCCGTCCGCTGCGGCCCGCAGCGACCGCAGTGCCTTCAGACGCCCATTGTCTTGCGCGGGTAGACGTTGCCGGGGTCGGTGGCGATGTTGACCATGTAGGGCACGCCGGAGTCGAATGCGCGCCGCAGCGCCGGGGCGATGCCGTCGGGGTCGGTCACCAGCTCGCCCCCGCCGCCCAGCGCGCGCACAACCTCGTCGTAGCGGGTCTGCGGGGTGAGGTCGGCGGCGACATCGTAGCCGTAGATCATCTGCATGGGCGCTTTTTCCAGGCCCCAGATGCCGTTGTTGCCGCAGACCATCACGACCGGCAGCTTGTGGCGGACAAGGGTGTCGACGTCCATCAGCGAGAACCCGGCTGCGCCGTCGCCGAGCAGGGTGACCACCTGGGCCGACGGGCGGGCCAGCCGGGCCGCGATGGAGTAGCCCATGCCCGTGCCCAGGCAGCCGAAGGGGCCGGGATCGAGCCACTGCCCCGGGTGCGCGGGCTCGATGTACTTGCCCGCATAGGACACGAAGTCGCCGCCGTCGCCGATGACCACGGCGTCGTCGGCCAGCAGCCGGTTCAGTTCGCCGTAGATGCGGGCCGGGTGGATCGGGTCGCTGCCGCTGGCCAGCGCGGCGGCGTCGTCGGCGGTCGCGGCGGCGGCGGACTCGGCGACCTCGGCGCGCCAGCGCCCGGCGGCGGAGGTGGGCCGGGCGGCGCCGGCGATGCCGCGCAGTGCCGCGGCCAGATCGCCCCAGACCGCGGCCGCCGGTGTCATGTGGCCGGTGACCTGCTCGGCGGAGTCGGCGACGTGCACGACCTTGGCCAGCGGGTAGCCGTCCTTGCCGCCGAAGAGGCCGTGGCCCAACCGGAAGTCCAGCGGCGTGCCCACCACCACGACCAGGTCGGCGCGGCCCAGCGCGGTCCCGCGTGCGCGGTTGGCCAGCAGCGGGTGGCCGCCGGGCAGCACGCCGCGCCCCTGCCCGTTGGTGATGACCGGTATGCCCAGTTCGTCGGCCGCCGCCAGCGCGTCCGGGGCGGCACCGTCGAGCCAGATGTCGGAACCGTAGACCAGCACCGGCCGCTCGGCCTCGCCGATGAGGCGCGCGGCCTCGCTGATGCGTCCGGGATCGGGGGAGCGGTCGGGGAGTCCTGCCGACGGCGCAAGTTCGGCCTCGGCCTGGTCGTAGAGGCTGTCCATGGGCACGTCAACGAAGACCGGGCCGCGGTGCGCCCCGTTGGCCAGCAGCGCCGCCTCGTCCATTGCGGCGCCGATGCCGCCGGTCGAGTGCACGGTCCAGGCGCGCTTGGCGATCGACTCCAGCAGCGGCGGCTGGTCGAGTTCCTGGAGCAGCCCCTGGCCCCAGCGGCCGTCGGGCGCGCGGCCGCCGACCACGACCAGCGGCGAGCCGCTGAAACGGGCGGTGGCGATGCCGCTGGCGGTGTTGGTGACGCCCGGGCCCGCGGTGACCACGGCCAGCCCCCCGCGCCCGGTGAGCTTGCCGATGCCTTCGGCGGCGAAGACGGCCGTCTGCTCGTGGCGCACGTCGACCAGCCGCATGCTGGGCTCGGGCCGCACCGCGGCGTCGTAGAGGGGGAACACGTGCCCGCCGCTGAGGGTGAACATGGTGTCGATGCCGTGGTGGAGCGCGACCTGGACGGCGTGGGATCCGCCGTGTCCGCTCAGGCTGCCGGTGAACGGCGGCGCGGCGGCTTCCGGGGGCGTGGACATAGCGGCGGGCACCCTCCTTCTCTGGACCCGGTGGATGCCGCGGGCACCGTGGGCACCGCGGGGTACCGGGGGTACTGCGGGCGCCATGGTGGCGGCGGACGGGCTACCGGACGGTAAGTTACCAGTCTTCGGGTGACTTCGCCCACAGTGGTGCGGTGGTCCACTGCCCGCCGGCGCGGCAAGCCGTCCGGCAGGACCCTGCCGGCCGCATCCGGCCACGCGCCGGGCCGTGGCCGGATGCGGCCGGAGGTGTCCGCCCGCCGCCGGCCGGCTCCGGGCTCACTCGCCCTCGGGCGGGCGCAGGCGTGTGACGAACTTGTAGCGGTCGCCGCGGTAGAGCGAGCGCACCCACTCGACCGGATGGCCCTCGCCGTCGAAACTGTGCTGGCAGTGCAGCACCAGCGGCAGCCCCACGTCCACGCCCAGTAACCGGGCCTCGTTGGGGGTGGCCAGGACGGTCTCGATGGTGGCCTCGGCCTCGACCAACCGGACCTCGTAGGCGCTGGCCAGCGCCTCGTACAGCGACGCGTAGCGGTCCAGCTGGCGGCGCAGGCCCGGGAAACGCCGCGCGGCCAGATGGGCGGTCTCGACCGCCATCGGCTCGCCGTTGGCCAGCCGCAGCCGCTCGATGCGCAGCACCCGCCCGCCCGATCGGATCGCCAGCAGTTCGGCGAGCTGGTCGTCGGCGTTGATGTAGCTGACATCGAGGATGCGCGTGGCCGGGTGCAGGCCGTGCGAGCGCATTTCCTGGGTGTAGCTGGTCAGCTGCAGCACCTGGGCGACCTTCGGCTTGGCGACGAAAGTGCCTTTGCCTTGGATGCGCAGCAGCCTGCCCTCGACGACCATCTCGGTCAGCGCCTGGCGCACCGTGGTGCGCGACGTGGCGAACTGGGCCGCGAGCGCGCGTTCGGGCGGCACCGGGTTGCCGGCGGGCATGGCCTCGATGAGCTCCAGAAGAAGCTTCTTGACCTGGTAATACTTCGGAACTCGGTGACCGTCTTCGAGCGTTCGCTGACCCGTCACGTCGGACTCCTCCACCGCTTCCCGGTCGCTATTGGTTTGGACCACTGGTCGAGTGCGTACCTATGAGTATGCCTGCAACCGTGGGATGATTTGTGAGTGCCTCACCTCAGTGATCTCATCCGACGGTATACGGCGCTCAAGACCGCGGATCTGGAGTGGTTCCACTCGCTGGTCTCCGATTGGCAGCTCCTGGCCGACCTTTCCTTCGCCGACCTGGTGTTGTGGGTCCGGCTGCGCGACGACAGCGGCTGGGTGGCCGTGTCCCAAATGCGGCCCACCACCGGTCCCACCGCCTTCCAGGACGACCTCGTCGAGACCGTGCTGCGCGATGATGTGACCTATACCGCCACCGCTGCGGGCGCTGGACCGGGCAGGCTGTCGGGGCGGCGCACCCTCATCGACCGCGCGCGCAGCGAGGGCCGCATCTGCCGCGAGGGCGACCCCGACTGGTCGGGCGGTGTGCCGGTGCGCGAAGAGGCCATCCCCGTGCGCCGGACCGGCAAGCTCATCGGGGTCATCCAGCGCAGCACCAACCTCAGCTCGGCGCGAACCCCCAGCAGGCTCGAACTCACCTACCTGCAGAGCGCCAGCGACCTGGCCCAGATGATCGCCGAGGGCGAGTTCCCCTTCAGCGATCAGGGGCCGCTGATGGTGCGCTCACCGCGGGTGGGCGACGGCCTGCTCCGGCTGGACCAGGACGGCGAGGTCGTCTACGCCAGCCCCAACGCGCTCTCGGCCTACCGCAGGCTGGGGCTCACCGCCGATCTGGTCGGCGCGCGCCTGGCCCGCACCACCCTGGAGCTGGCCGCGGTCGGCGATACCCGCGACGAATCCCTGACCTGGACCGCGGGCGGCCGGGTGCCCCAAGAGGCCGAGGTCGAAGCGCGGGGCTCCACCATCCAGCTGCGCTCGATTCCCCTGGTGGTGGGCGGAGTCCGCATCGGCGCGCTGGTCATGGTGCGCGACGTCACCGAGCTGCGCCGCCGCGAGCGCGAGCTGATGACCAAGGACGCCACCATCCGCGAGATCCACCACCGGGTGAAGAACAACCTGCAGACCGTGGCGGCGCTGCTGCGCCTGCAGTCGCGGCGGCTGGACATCCCCGAGGGCCGGGCCGCCCTGGACGAGGCGGTGCGCAGGGTCGGCTCGATCGCGATCGTGCACGAGATGCTCTCCCACACCCCCGATGAGGTGGTGGACTTCGACGACATCGCCGACCGCGTCATCGAGATGGCCGCCGAGGTCTCCTCCACCGGAGCCGAGGTGGTGCCGCGCCGCGCGGGCCAGTTCGGACTGCTGTCGGCGCTGGTGGCCACGCCGCTGTCCATGGTGCTGGCCGAGTTGGTGCAGAACGCCGTCGAGCACGGCCTGCGCTACGGCCCGGGCCGGATCGAGGTGCGGGCGCGGCGCATCGACGCCCCGTTGGGCGAGGAGCACAACGGCGGGCGGCTGGTGATCGAGGTGACCGACGATGGCGGAGGGCTGCCCGACGACTTCGACATCGAGAGCACCGCGAGCCTGGGGCTGCACATCGTCCGCACGCTCATCGTCAGCGAGCTCGACGGGTCGCTGGAGATCAAACCGCAGGAGTCGGGCGGCACCAAGGTGGCCATCGAGCTTCCGGTCGATCGCAACATCGAGCCCTACACCTGACGCCGCGGTGGTGCGCCGGCCGCGGGCCACCGCTGCCGCCCCGCCCCGCTTCAGCGGGCGGGAGGGCGGGCGGCGTTGTTGGCGGGTGCGCGAATCGGGGGCCTCGCCAGAGGCCCGTCAGCCCCGGTGCTCCAGCGGTGAGACCGGCGACAAAATGAAGGCCGGAAATCCGGGGGCGCGGTACAGGGGCGGACCGGGTCGTGGGATGCTGTGGTGGTGGAGTCAGAGCGAGGGTCGCACAGCGGCGACCGGCGTGCGGCGGCGCTTGAGAGCGCGGCGTTCGTCCTCGCTCATGCCGCCCCAGACCCCGCCGTCCTGGCCGGTCTCCAGGGCCCAGCGGAGGCAGGCGGTGCTGACCGGGCATGCCCGGCACACCTCTTTGGCGTCCTCGATCTGACCCATGGCAGGCCCGGAGTTCCCGATCGGGAAGAACAGCTCGGGGTCCTCGTCACGGCAGGCGGCGTGGTGACGCCAGTCCATGCGGATCACTCCTCACGGTGAGGGAAGCGTGCGCTTTGTGAATGAATTCACTAAGTTGGCGGCGACCAGGCGCTTGTCATCGTTGACTCCCGGTCCGGCATGCGCCCGGTTTGGGCGCGGAGGGGGTCCGGTGATCGCGCGGAGCCGCGGTGTGCTCCCTGACCTCGGAATCTCCCTTTTACTCGCCCGTAACGTGCGGCGACACTTTTGAGCGTGACAGGATTGATCGACCCATGCAAGGGTGCCGATTAGTCAACCTCGAAGGTGCCGTGTCGCGTGCGTCACACGCGTTATCATCTGGTAATTCGGCATCTCTTAACCGATGATTCGTAATGCCTTTGGTACGGATTCGAGGTTGACCCGCTTCCGGTGCCCGAGGTATTCGCCGTCGACCTGGAATGCGCGGGGTGCGCGCGATGTGATGCTGATCGCGCTCTGGTCGTGCCACGAGACGTAGCCGCGTCCGTAGGGCGGCACCCCCCGGTGCGAAAGCATCTGGCGCAGCAACCTGGCCGTGCCGAGCGTACCGACCTGGGTGAGCGCGAACAGGTCCAGCCCCAGCCCGAACCGGGAACGCGGAGTGGGCTGCACCGGGACGGCGCCCGCATACGTCCACGGGGTGGTGTTGGTGACCAGCGCGAAGTACAGGTCGCGGACGGGGTCGTGGCCGGGCGCCTCGATCCGCAGCGAGGGCACGTTGACATCGCCGCGCACGAACAGTTTGAACGCGATGGACATGTAAAGGCCCGGCGAGGCCCGTTTGCCCTGCCGCCGCAACTGCTCGACCTCGTGCACCACATCGGCGTCCCAGCCGAAGCCCGCGCAGAAGGTGAAGTAGCGGTCGTCCTGGTCGGTGCGCAGCCGTCCCAGCCCCACCGAGCGCCGTTCGCCCACCCGCGCCGATTCCAGCATCGCCCCGGTGGCCTCGATCGGATCGGTCGGCAGGCCCAGCGCCCGGATGAACACGTTGGCGCTGCCGCCGGGCAGGGCGGCGAAGCTCGGGCGCTCCAGTCCTTCGGGCGTGGCGAGCAGGCCGTTGACGACCTCGTTCACGGTTCCGTCGCCGCCGAGGCTGATGACCAGCTCATAGCCCTCGCCGGCCGCCTGCTGGGCGAGTTCGCGGGCGTGGTCGCGGTACTCGGTCTGGGCGACCTCCAGATCCATCTCGCGGGCGATCGCGCCGACGAGCACGTCGCGGGAACGGGGCGTGGTGGTGGTCGCCTGCGGATTCACGATGAAGAGGGCGCGCACGCGGCCCAGTCTAGGCGCCGGTCGGGCACGTTGCGCCGCGGCTCCGCCGTGGCGCCGCGCCGGGGCCAAAGCCGATGCGGTGCGGGGATCCGGCGGTGGGCCGATAGGCTCGGAACGTGTCGTCACGCCCCATAACCATCACCCTGGCCGCGGCGATCCAAGCTCTGGTCGCGGCCGCCGCCGCCATCGGGGGCGGCTACGTCCTGGTCTCGACCCTGCTGGGCCGCGCCGCCGACGCCGGGTCGGCGATTCCGCTGACCGTGCTGGCGCTGCTGGGCGCCGCGGCAGCGGGCTACTGCGCGTGGGGCCTGCTGCAGCTGCACAACTGGGCGCGCAGCCCGGTGGTGCTGACCCAGGGCCTCGTGCTGGTGGTGGCCTACTACATGGTCACCAGCGGCCAGTACGCCATAGCCGCGGTAATGGCCGCGGTGGCCGCCGCGGGCCTGGCGCTGGTGCTGGCCCCGGCCACCACCGCAACCCTCTACCCCGACGGCGGCTCCCGCGGCGGAGACGACTAGAAAACGGAAAACCCGGATCAGTCTTCGGTGGTCAGTGCCTGGCGTAGTTGGGCCAGAGTGCGTGCCAGCAGCCGCGACACGTGCATCTGGGAGATCCCGAGTTCCTGGGCGATCTGCGACTGGGTCATGTTGCCGAAGAAGCGCAGCAGCAGAATGCGTTTCTCACGCGGGGGCAGCTGTTCCAGCAGCGGCTTGAGCGATTCGCGGTACTCCACGCCTTCGAGGGAGTCGTCGACGATGCCCAGCGAGTCGGCGACCGCCGGAGCGTCTTCGTCGCCGCTGTCGGGGGCGTCGAGCGACACCGTGGAGTAGGCGTTGGCGGACTCCAGGCCCTCCAGCACCTCTTCGTCGGACATGCCGAGGTGCTCGGCGAGCTCGTGCACGGTGGGCGCCCGGCCCTCGCGCTGCGACAGGTCGCTGACGGCCTTGGTCAGCGACAGTTTGAGCTCCTGCAGGCGGCGCGGAACCCGCACCGCCCAGCCCTTGTCGCGGAAGTGCCGCTTGATCTCGCCGACGATGGTGGGCGTGGCGTAGGTGGAGAACTCCACGCCGCGGTCGAGGTCGAACCGGTCGATCGACTTGATCAGCCCGATGGTGGCGACCTGGGTGAGGTCGTCGAGCCACTCGCCGCGGTTGCGGAAGCGGCGCGCCAGGTACTCGACCAGGGGAAGGTG
This sequence comes from Streptomonospora sediminis, assembly GCF_054778995.1. NCBI lineage: Bacteria > Bacillati > Actinomycetota > Actinomycetes > Streptosporangiales > Nocardiopsidaceae > Streptomonospora > Streptomonospora sediminis. The sequence continues at coordinate 64,707 of NZ_BAAGYZ010000102.1, read as the reverse complement.
GAGTTCGACAAGTTCGTCGCGGATGGTCTGCCGTTCGGGAGCGTCCTCGGGAAGCTCGCTCAGGCGTTCGAACAACTCTCGTGCACGGGCCCGGTCGGGCACCGCGTGCTCCGTCTTCGCCGTCAGAGCGGGCCCCCTCTCGCTCACGCCGTCTCCGCCACGCCGCGCCGTTTGTGCAGCACGATGGACACGCGGTCGTCAGGGCCGGTGCCGGCGTCGACCTCTCCGGCCAGGGCCGAGAGCACGGTCCAGGCGAAGGTGTCGCGTTCGGGGAGCCGGCCGTCGGCCGTCAGCACCGAGACGGAAATGCGCATTCCGTCGCCGGTGAGTTCGAAGTCGGTGGTCAGGTCGGTCCCCGGCAGTGCCTGGGTGAGCAGCATCGCGCACGCTTCGTCGACCCCGATGCGCAGGTCTTCGATCTCATCGAGGGTGAAGTCGAGTCGGGCCGCCAAGCCCGCCGTGGCGGTGCGCAGCACGGAGAGATAGGCGCTGTCGGCCGGCATCCGGACAGTCACAGCGTCACGGACTTCCGTGGCACCCGACGACGGTGCGGCGGTTTCTTCGGTCACGTCCCTCCTCCGGGAAGCGAGATTGCCGCTTGAGAGCAATCTATCTTGTTTCGGTCCGCGCCCGGTGCACACGCCTGGGCCCGTGTCCCTTCCGAGGCCCTGATGGCCCTGATGTCCGGTCTCGGACACCCGCCGCGCCTGCGCCGCTGCGCAGGACGGCGGCCCGGGCGGCTGCGGACCGGAAGGACGCCGCTGACTCTCACCGTGCTCACCCGCACACCGTAGCGGTGCACAGGGTGCTGTGGGGGAATCCGGGCGGTCCGGGCCGGCGGGGTCAGGAGGGCGGGTCCGCGGGGTCGGGAGGTGCCGCGCCGCCCAGCGCCGCCAGCGCCTCGCCGTCGAGCCGGAAGACGGTCCACTCGTCCATCGGCCGGGCCCCCAGCGACCGGTAGAAGGCGATGGAGGGCTCGTTCCAGTCCAGTACCCACCACTGCAGGCGGTCGTAGCCGCGTTCGACGCAGACCGCCGCGAGTTCGGCCAGCAGCGCCCTGCCGTAGCCGTTGCCGCGCAGCTCCGGGCGGACGTAGAGGTCCTCCAGGTAGATGCCGGGGTTGCCGGTCCAGGTGGAGTAGTTGCGGAACCACAGGGCGAACCCGGCCACGATGGCGGGGCCGCCGCCGGGCGTGTGCTCGGCGATGTGCGCGGCCGCGGTGGGGTCCGGGCCGAACAGGGCGGCGTGCACCTGCGCCTCGGTGGCCACGGCCGCCTGCGGTTCCTTCTCGTACTCGGCGAGTTCGCGGATCAACCGCAGGATCTCGGGAACGTCCTCGGGACGCGCGGGGCGGATCATGTCAGAGCACCTTCGACAGGAACGAGCGGGTGCGTTCGTGCTGGGGATCGCTCAGGATGCGGCGCGGTTCGCCGGCCTCCAGCACCACGCCGCCGTCCATGAACACCAGGCTGTCGCCGACCTCGCGCGCGAAGCCCATCTCGTGGGTCACCACGACCATGGTCATGCCGTCCTCGGCCAGGCCCTTCATCACCTCCAGCACATCGCCGACCAGTTCGGGGTCGAGCGAGCTGGTGGGCTCGTCGAACAGCATCAGCTCCGGGCGCATCGCCAGCGCCCGCGCGATGGCCACGCGCTGCTGCTGCCCACCGGAAAGCCGGCGCGGGTATTCACCGGCCTTGTCGGCCAGGCCCACGCGGTCCAGCAGCTCCAGGCCGCGGTCGCGGGCCGCAGGCCGCTGCTCGCGCTGGACCTGGACCGGTGCCTCGGTGACGTTGCCGAGCACGGTCATGTGCGGGAAGAGGTTGAAGTTCTGGAAGACCATGCCGATGCCGCGGCGCTGGCGGGCGACCTGGGAGTCGGGCAGCTCGTAGAGCTTGCCGGAACGCTGGCGGTAGCCCATCAACTGCCCGTTCACCCACAGCCGCCCCGCGCTGATCTTCTCCAGGTGGTTGATGCAGCGCAGGAACGTGGACTTGCCGGATCCGGAGGGGCCGACCACGCAGGCGACCTCGCCGCGGCGCACCTCCAGGTCGATGCCGCGCAGTACCTCCAGGCGGCCGAAGGACTTGTGCACGTTCTCGGCGACGACCATCCGGTCGTCCCCGGGGCCGGCCACCGCACCGGCTCCCGCCGTTTTCTGGGTCAACTCGCCGTCCTACTGGCTCTCGGTCCGGATTCGCTGGGCACCGTTGCGGCCACCGCCGCCCCGCGCGCCGCGGTCGCTGCGGTTGAAGGCCTGCTCCAGGTAGTACTGGCCCACCATCAGCAGGCTGGTCACGGCCAGATACCACAGGCAGGCGGCCACCAGCATCGGGAACAGGTTGAAGGTGCGCGCGCCGATCTGCTGCAACTGGAAGAACAGTTCGGTGGTCAGCGGGATGGCCGACACCAGCGACGTGTCCTTCAGGATCGCCGCGGCCTCATTGCCGGTCGGCGGGATGATCACGCGCAGGGCCTGGGGGAGGGTGATGCGCCGCAGCACCTGGCGGCGGCCCATGCCCAGTGCCTGGGCGGCCTCGGTCTGGCCCTTATCGACCGAGAGCAGGCCGGCGCGCACGATCTCGGCCATGTAGCCGCCCTGCGACAGCGACAGCGCGAGAACGGCCGCCACGAACGGGCTGATCAGGGTCTCCATCGGCACGGAGTAGAACCGGGCGCCGTCCTCGAAGCCGAGCAGCGGCAGCCAGTAGTTGTCGAAGGGGACGCCGAGCTCGATGGTCTGGTACAGGATGGCGATGTTGCCGAACAGCACGCAGAGCACGATCCGCGGAACCCCGCGGAAGAACCAGGTGTAGACCCAGCCGACGGCCACCAGGATCGGGTTGTCCGACAGCCGCATGATCGCCACGACGATGCCGATCACAATGCCGATCGCCAGCGACACCACCGCGAGGATCAGCGTTGTGCGCACGCCGATCAGCACGGGTTCGGAGAACATCTGCTCGAACAGGAACGGCCAGTCGAACGCGTCGTTCGTGATGAGCATGTGCACGAACATCGCGACGAACACCAGCAGCACGGCCGCTGCGACCCAGCGGCCGGGATGGCGTACGGGGACTGCTTTGACGGGTGCTGGCGGGGCCTGCCCGGCCGGCGCGCCGGATGCCGGCCCGGGTGCCTCGGGAGTAGTGCTCACGTGCCTTCTAGCCTTCAAGGGACGGGTTGACCTCGGACTGCTCCAGGGTGCCCTGGCCGTCCAGCTCCCACTTGGCGAGGATCTCGGTGTAGGTGCCGTCGTCCATGATGCTCTGGTATCCGGCGGCGATGGCCTCAGCGAGCTCCGTGTCCTCCTTGGACACCACGGCGCCGTAGGGAGCGGCCTCGTACTGCTTGCCGAGCGTCTCCAGCTTGCCCTCGGTCTGCTCGACGGCGTAGACCGCGACCGGCATGTCGGCCAGGCCGGCGTCGTTGCGCCCGGAGATGATCGACTCGGTCGCCTGGTCCTGGCCCTTGAACTTGCTGATGTTGATGGCCGGGTCGCCGTTGTCCTTGCACTCCTGGCTGCGGGCCTCGATGTCGGGGACCTGGACCGTGTTGGCCTGCACCGCGACGTTCTTGCCGCAGGCGTTCTCCGGGTCGATCTGCGAGGGGTTGCCCTTGGCGGTGAACCACTGCGTGCCCACGGTGTAGTAGCTCACCATGTGGGCCTGCTCCATCCGCTCCTCGTTGATGGTGAAGGAGGAGACACCCACGTCGTACTTGTCGGTGTCGACGCCTTCGACGATGGTGCCGAAGCTGGAGCTCTGCCAGTTGGTCTTGAGGTCGAGCTTGGCCGCAACCGCGTTGAACAGCTCGACGTCGAAGCCGACGATGTCCCCCTCGGCCGAGAGGTACTCGGCGGGGGCGTAGGTCGAGTCGGTGCCGATCTTGAGCGAGCCCTGGTCGCGGAACTCCTGGGGGACCATCTCGGCGAGTTCGGGGTCGGCCTGGACCGACGGTGTGGACGTGGCGTCGGGGGCGCCGCCGGCGGCGCCTTCGCCGTCGCCGCTGCCGCCGCCGCAGGCCGACAGTGCCAGCACGGCGGCGAGGGCACCGGCGTAGTAGGGGGCGCGTCCGATGCGGGCAGCGGGCGCTGCCAGGTGCTTGAGCACGGCCACGTGTCACTCCTTATCCGGGCGAACGGCGGATGGTGGTCGGCGTTCGCGTTGTCGCGCTTATGGCGCGCAGCCAAACGTGCAGCATAGACGTTCGTGCGAACGTGAATGCGCCATCATCGCCGGTACGGCATGTTTTTGGGGTCACCGTTGTGAGAGGATTGGGTAACGGGTCAACCCCGTAACATTTGCGGCGCCGGGCTCGCACCGAGCCGGCCAGGCCTGCTCCCCAACCTCCGGCACCGCCTGCGGTGCCCCTGCGGGAGTCTTTCCTACCAGCGCACCCCTGCCGCCATTCCGCGCGCCGCCTCTGCCAATTGCAGGCAACAACGAAGCTGCGCCCCGGCCCCCCGGCCCACGCGGGCGCGCTCGCATCCTTGAGGGGTATTGCACAGACATGTCGACCACTGATTCCCGTACCCGGCTCGACGACGATCCGGCGTTTGCCCTGCACCGCGGCGGCAAGCTGCGTGTCGAGGGGTCCGTCGAGGTGAACGACCACGAGAGCCTGTCCCTGGCCTACACACCCGGAGTCGCGCGGGTGTGCACCGCGATCGCCGACTCCCCGGAGCTCGTCGACACCTACACCTGGAAGAGTTCGGTCGTGGCGGTGGTGACCGACGGATCGGCGGTGCTGGGCCTCGGCGACATCGGCCCGCAGGCCTCGCTGCCGGTGATGGAGGGCAAGGCGCTGCTGTTCCGCAAGTTCTCCGGCGTCGACGCCGTGCCCATCGCCCTTGCCTGCGACGGTGTCGACGACATCGTCGAGTCGGTCGAGCGGATGGCTCCGTCGTTCGGCGGTATCAACCTGGAGGACATTTCGGCGCCGCGCTGCTTCGAGATCGAGCGCCGGCTGCGCGAGCGGCTGGACATCCCCGTCTTCCACGACGACCAGCACGGCACTGCCATTGTGACGGTCGCGGCGCTGCGCAACGCGGCCCGGCTGACCGGGCGCTCGCCGGCCGATCTGCGCGTGGTGGTCTCGGGCGCAGGCGCGGCGGGCGTGGCGGTGACCAAGATGCTGGTCGAGGGCGGGATCGGCGATATCGCCGTCGCCGACAGCAAGGGCATGATCCACGCCGGGCGCGAGGGCCTTACTCCGATAAAGGAGGAGTTGGCCGCGATCAGCAACCGCGCCGGACTGCGGGGGTCCATCGAAGGCGCGCTTGAGGGCGCCGATGTCTTCATCGGGGTGTCGGCGGGCGAGGTGCCCGAGTCGGTCGTTGCCACGATGGCTCCCGACGCCATCGTCTTCGCCATGGCCAACCCGACCCCCGAGATCCACCCCGTGGTCGCCGGGGCCTACGCCAGCGTGGTCGCGACCGGGCGCAGCGACTTCCCCAACCAGATCAACAACGTGCTCGCGTTCCCCGGGGTGTTCCGCGGTGCCCTGGACGCGCGCGCCTCCGATATCACCGAGGCGATGAAGCTCGCCGCGGCCGAGGCGATCGCCGGCCTGGTCGGCGACGACCTCGCCGCCGATTACGTCATCCCGAGCACATTCGACTCGCGGGTGGTCCCGGCCGTTGCACAGGCGGTGGCCGAGCAGGCCCGCCGCGACGGCGTGGCCCGGGCGTAGCGGACCGGTCATTCTCCGTAGCCGATCCGGGGCGCAGTAATCCGCGCCCCGGATCGCGGCCACCCCTGTCCTTGCAGGAAGCTAGAGGCAGCGTCCCACTGCGGCGACGACGAACGCCGCCCATGCACCCGCGGAGAACCGCAGGATCGTTCCTTCAGGTGCGGTGGAGTCGCGTACCCCGACGGCCCCGGCAATCAGCATCACTTGCACGCACTGGCCTCCCCCCGTTCCGCTGTAGGTGCTCGTGCGCCATTGCACGCCCAGCGGATCCTTCGCGGCCATGCCGCGCTCCTTTCATGTCTCATCCGTTTCCCCCGCCTCCACCTGGCGCCGCAGGCGCTGCTCCGTCTCACCGATGACCTCCCGGGTGCGTTCGGGGTGCAGGGCCGCAGTGCGCAGGTGTTCGAAAGCGACCGTGTAGAAGCCCACTTCTTTGGCTTTTTCGATGTAGAGGCTGCTCGTCAGATTCTCCACGTGCACGAGCCGCGGCGCGTGGATGTCGGATTCGGGAAACTCAAGGATGTCGAACGATCCGTTGAGTCCCGAATGCGCGCCGGCGTTGAACGGCAGAATCTGCAAAGTCACCTGGTCTTTTTCCTGTACGTCGATCAAATGACGCATTTGTTCCGCCATGACCGCCCGGCCGCCGACCGGGCGGTACAGGATTGATTCGTCCAGCAGCGCCCAGATATGGGGCGGATTGTCGTTGAAGACGACCTCCTGGCGGTGGATGCGCAACCGGGTGCGGCGCTCGATCTCGTCCTCGGAGACCGGTGTGGGGTGGGCCCGCATCAGCGCCCGCGCGTAGTCGGTGGTCTGGAACAGGCCGGGGACGATCTCGGACTGGAAGAAGCGCAGCGTGGCGGCCTCGGGCTCAAGTCCGAGGTAGACCTCGAACCGCTCGGGCATCACATCGCCGTAGACGTGCCACCACCCCCGCCGCCGCGACTCGCGGGCGAGCATGATGAGCGACTGGCGCAGGTCGGGGTCGGTGACCTCGTAGAGTTCCAGCAGGTCGCGGACGTCGTCGGAGTTGGTGGCGACCTGGCCGCGCTCGATGCGGGAGAGCTTGCTCCCCGACCACGACATGCGGTCGGCGGCGTCCTCGCCGGTCATTCCGGCGTTTTCCCGCAATCGGCGCAATTCGACGCCGAGCCGGCGCCGTCGGGCCGTCGGATTGTTGGCAGCAGCCACGGGATGTGCCTCCTGTTCAGGGGGAGAGGCCTACCTAGTGGATCTCGGGGGGTTCCGGGATTTCGGGCGGCGGGACGGGTTTTCCCAGGGGAACAGGAGGCGTGTGCGGCGGTCGGCACCGGGGAATCGTAGGGCGCCGCCCTGCTTTGGATCTTTGCTCTTCCCGGTGCTCTGTATGCTTTGTCCGGAAGCGGAGCGTTTGCGGCTGTTCCACGCCGATCGCCGCATGACCTGTATATTCCCCCTGGTTTTCGATCCTCGCAGGCGATTCTACGGCCGCCGGGTGGTCTGCGGTGGCCGTCGCCCGCAGACCGGACGTCCCCGAAGCCCCATCTGCCGAAGCATTAGGACACAACGGATATTTCGGTATGGCTGAATCGGGTCCGAACCCAGGGGGCCTGCGCCCGGGGCCGGTCGTTAGGGTCAGGGCATGTTCGCTATCACCGCAGCGCGTTTCGACAAGACGAACCCCCTGTCCGGACTGGAAGCCGGCGAGCGGCCCGACCCGGCCCCGCCCGAGGGCTGGACGACCGTGCAGGTCAAAGCCGCCGCGCTCAACCACCACGACCTGTGGAGCCTGCGCGGAGTGGGCCTGGCCGAGGAACGGTTGCCGATGGTGCTGGGCTGCGACGCAGCGGGCCTGGACGAGGAGGGCAACGAGGTCATCGTGCACGCCGTCATCGGCGACCCAGACCAGGGCGGCGGCGACGAAACCCGCGACCCCCGCCGCTCGCTGCTCTCGGAGGTCCACCCCGGCACGATGGCCGGGAAAGTGGCCGTCCCGCGGCGCAACCTGGTGCCCAAACCGGCGGAGCTGTCCTTCGAGGAGGCCGCCTGCCTGCCCACCGCGTGGCTGACCGCCTACCGGATGCTGTTCGCGCGCTCCGGCCTGGAGCCCGGTTCAACGGTGCTGGTCCAGGGCGCGGGCGGCGGCGTGAGCAGCGCACTCATCCGCATGGCCGTCGCCGCGGGCCACCGCGTGTACGCCACCAGCCGCGACGACGGCAAGCGCGAGCGGGCCCTGCGGATGGGAGCCTACGGCGCGGTCGCGCCGGGGGAGCGGCTGCCGGAGAAGGCCGACGCCGTGTTCGACTCGGTCGGCGAGGCCACCTGGCGCCATTCCCTGCGCTCGCTGCGTCCGGGCGGGCGGATCGTCACCTGCGGCGCGACCAGCGGCGACGCGCCCGCGGCCGAGCTGAACCGGGTGTTCTTCCTGCAGCTTTCGGTCGTCGGTTCCACCATGGGCAACCGCGACGAGCTGCGGCGCCTGGCCGAGTTCTGCGCGCGCACCGGAGTGCGGCCCGAGGTCGACCGCGTACTGCCGCTCGACCGGGCCCGCGAGGGGTTCGCGGCGATGGAACAGGGCGACCTGTTCGGCAAGATCGTGTTCCAGGTCTGAACGGCACCGGCGGGTCGGGTTCCCGCTGATGATCATGCAGAAGTGCCCATCTCAGCTTTGATAATTGGGCATGCCTGCAGGGTCGGCGCGCCCGGCGCCCCAGCCGCCTGCGGGCCGGGCCGGTGACCGCCCGCCCCGGCCGCAGGCGGCCGCCGTCAACGCGCGGGGCCGCCGCCGCGGTTGTCGGTGTCCTCGTTGATGGCCGTGCTCCAGGGGTCGGCGGAGTCGGCGGTACTTGTCGATCCGGTTGACCCGGTTGACCCGGTCGGCCCCGCTGGTCCCGCCGACTCGGCGCCGTGTCCGTCCGGGCCCGCACCGCTGCCTGCGGCCTTGCCGTCCTGCTGCTCGCTGGTGGCGGCGCTCCAGGGGTCGGCGGAGCCGGCCGCGGTCGGTTCCCCGGCGTCCGGGCCGCTCTGGCCGCCCTGTTCGGCCTGCGTGCCGCTCCCGGCGGTCCCGGCCGTCCCGGTGGTGGCCTTGTGCTTGCCGCCGTCGCCGGTGTGCTCGCCGCGGTCCGCGTCCTGCTCGGTATCGCGCGGTCCCCAGCCGCCGACGTCGCGGCGGATGGTCTCGAAGGCGTCGTCCAGGATCCGGCGCAGGTCATGTGCCGCAGACTCGCCCACGTGGCCGGCCTCGCGGACCACGTCGCGCACGCGGTCGGAGAAGTCGCGCAGCGCCTGGTCGAACTCGGGGCGATCGGCTCCTCCGGCCCCGCCGCCGGCGCGCTTGCCCCATACGCCGAAGCCTTGGGCGAACCGCTCCCAGTCGCGTCCCCACCACGGGCCGCCGCCGGAGGCATCCTCGCCCTCGGCGCCGCTGCGGTCGCGGTCGGACTCCGCTGTGCCTGCGGCGGTGTCCGATGTGCCCGTGCCCGCCGCTGTGCCGGCGCCCGCCTCATCGCCGGTGCCCTTGGCGGCCCCGGTGCCGGCCCCGGTGCCGGTACCGGCACCCTTGGCGGTGCCCGCGGCGCGTGCCCGGGCCTCCTCGTTGCGGGCGCGGCGTTCCGTGCCGCCGAACTTCAGCTCTTCGCGCAGCGAGCTGATCGTGTGGCGCACGTCCTCGCGGACCGCCTCGGCGACGTCGCGTACCGAGTCGGTGAGCTGGCGCTCCAGGTCGTCCAGGTCGGCGCTGCGGCTGTGCAGTTCCTCGCGCCCCCGGTCGGTGAGCCGGTAGACCTTGCGGCCGTCGACCTCCTCGTGCGTGACCAGGCCCTCTTCCTCCAGCCGGGCCAGGCGCGGATAGATCGTGCCGGGCGAGGGGGAGTAGACGCCCAGGAAGCGGTCGCGCAGCAGGCTGATGATCTCGTAGCCGTGCCGCGGGCTCTCGTCCAGCAGCTTCAGCAGGTACAGCCGAAGGCGTCCGTGGCCGAAGATGGTGCTCATGCGTCGTTCCCCCTTGGGATGGCGGCGGGGGCGTCAGGCTCGCGGCGCAGCAGCGAGACAGCGCCCGAAACGGTCGTTGCGGAGACTCCGGCGGGGTCGATTCCGCTGCCGATCTTGCCGCTGCGGCTGTTGTGGGCTCGCTGGTCGTGGCGGTCCAGACCGAAGTCGGAGTCCAGTTTGCCGGTGGCCGAGCGAAGTTCGACGGCGGCGGAGGTATCGGCGGGCACCCGCAGCGTGATCCCCCCTGAGACCGACCTCAGGCGGACACGGCCCGAGGGTGCGAGGTCCACATCGGCCAGGAAATGGCCCGAGGCGCTCTTGCCGGAGAGGTCGACGAGTCGGCCGCCGGCCACGGCCACCTGCCCGCTGACGGTGTTGAACCGCAGGCCGCCTTGCAGGTCGCGGGCTGCGACGTTGCCCGAGACGGTGTTGACCTCGGCCTCGCCGGTCAGGCCGTCCAACGTTACGTCGCCCGATGCGGTGCGCGCCTGGGTCTTCGCGCCGAGCCCGGCCACGACCACCGGCGCGGAGAGTGTGGTGACCTCGACGGGGCAGTCGCGCGGAACGCGCAGGCTCACCGTTGCCGAGCGGCGGTTGATGGTGCGAAATCCCGAGAGCTGCACGGGACGCAATCGGTCGAGCAGGCCGCTACCGGTGAGGTCGTCGTAGGTGATGGTCAGGATGCCGGCCTCCTGCACCGCCAGCACGGGTTCGCCGGAGATGTCCGAGACTTCGAAGGTGACCGGGTCGTCGGTGGGCAGGATGTTCACGTGACCGCCGATCATGCGGACGTGCAGCGCCACGATCCCGTCCAGGGTGCGTGTCATCGGCTGGTCGATGGTCCAACGCGCCATCGCGAAACCTTTCGGCTCAAAGGGCTGATGGTATTCACGATATGTCGCGATCGGCCGCGCTTCAAGATATGTCGCAAGAGAGGCGGGTGCGGGAAGAACCGGGGATCGCCCCGATGCCTTCCGGGCGCCGCAGACCGGTCGCCGACCCGCAGACGACGCGGCGGGGCGACCGGGCCGTGTCTCGGCCCGATGCCCCGCCCGCATCAGCGGCTACCGGCTGCGGCGGTATGCGCCGCTCAGTCGTCGCCGTCGTCCTCGTCGTCGAGCCGCGCCAGCCAGGTGGCCAACCGCTCGACAGGGGTCTCGAACTCCGGATGGAGGTCGGTGAACGTGCGCAGCCGGTCGGCCACCCACGCCATGGAGACCTCCTCGTCGCCGCGGCGCTGTTCCAGCTCTTCGATACCCCGGTCGGTGTAGTACATCGCTGACCCGCGTTACTCGGCCGGCGGGAAAACGGTGTTGACGAGCGCCTGCTGCTCGACTTCGTGCCGCTTGCCCGAGCCCGCCGCCGGGGCGGAGCCCGCCGGACGCGAAACCCGGGTGAAGGGGCGGTCGAGCTGCTCGGAGAACACCAGCGCCACAAACGGCCACGGGCCCATGTTGGCCGGTTCCTCCTGCACCCACAGCACCTCGCCGGCGTTGGGGTAGCCCGACAGCAGCTGGCGGATCTCCTCGATCGGCAGCGGGTATAGCCGCTCGACCCGGACCAGCGCCGTGCTGGTGTCGCCGTTGCGCTGCCGCGCGGCGTCGAGCTCGTAGTAGATCTTGCCCGAGCACAGCACCACGCGCCGCACGTTCTTCGGGTCGACCCCCGAGGAGTCGGGGATGACCGGCTGGAACGCGCCCGAGGTGAAGTCGGCGACCGGCGAGGTCGCGGCCTTCATCCGCAGCATCACCTTGGTCGTGAACACCACCAGCGGACGGCGGTACTGCGACTTCACCTGCCAGCGCAGCAGGTGGAAGTAGTTCGCCGGGGTGGTGGGCAGCGCCACGGTCATGTTCTCCTGCGCGCACTGCTGCAGGAACCGCTCGATGCGCGCCGAGGAGTGGTCGGGGCCCTGCCCCTCGTAGCCGTGCGGCAGCAGCAGCACGACACTGGAGCGCTGGCCCCACTTCTGCTCGCTGGCGGTGATGTACTCGTCGATGATGGTCTGGGCGCCGTTGACGAAGTCGCCGAACTGGGCCTCCCAGGCCACCAGCGCCTCGGGGCGCACCACCGAGTAGCCGTACTCGAAGCCCAGCGCCGCGTACTCGCTCAGCAGCGAGTCGTGCACGTAGAACTTCGAGGTGCCCTTGTCGAACGCCTTCAGCGGCGTGTGGACCGCGCCGGTATCGCGGTCGACCAGCGCCGAGTGCCGCTGGCCGAACGTGCCGCGCCGGGTGTCCTGGCCCACCAGCCGGACCGGGTGCTCCTCGGTCAGCAGCGAGCCGAACGCCAGCATCTCGCCGGTGGCCCAGTCGAGAGCGTCGTCCTCGACCATCTGGGCGCGGCGCTGCAGCTGCGGCTTGAGCCGCGGGTGCGGAGTGAACCCCTCGGGCAGGGTGACCTGGGTGTCGACCACCCGCTTGAGGACCTCGTGGGAGATCGCGGTGCTGACCGAAGCGTGGTCGATGCGCCCCTCGTCGAAGACCTCGGGCTTGATCACCGCGCCAGGCTCGACCGGCTTGCGCCCGGCTTCGCGGGTCTCGGTGAAGGCGCGCTCAAGCTGCTGCTGGTAGTCGCGCAGCGCCTGCTCGGCCTCTTCGATGCTGATGTCGCCGCGCCCGATCAGCGCCTCGGTGTAGAGCTTGCGCGTGGAGCGCTTGGCGTCGATCACGTCGTACATCAGCGGCTGGGTGAAGGCCGGGTTGTCGGTCTCGTTGTGGCCGCGGCGCCGGTAGCACACCAGGTCGATGACGACGTCCTTGTTGAAGGACTGGCGGTAGTCGTAGGCAAGCTGGGCCACCCGCACGACCGCCTCGGGGTCGTCGCCGTTGACGTGGAAGATCGGCGCCTGCACCATGCGCGCCACATCGGTGGCGTAGACGCTGGAACGGCTGTCGGCCGGCGAGGTCGTAAACCCGACCTGGTTGTTGACGATGACGTGCACGGTGCCGCCGGTGCGGTAGCCGCGCAGCTGCGACAGGTTGAGGGTCTCGGCCACCACGCCCTGCCCGGCGAAGGCGGCGTCGCCGTGCACCAGCAGCGGCAGCACGGTGAACCCGTGCGGCCCCTTGTCCAGCACGTCCTGCTTGGCGCGGACGATGCCCTCGGCGACCGGGTCGACGGTCTCAAGGTGGCTCGGGTTGGCCGCCAGCGAGATCGCGATCTTGTCGCCGTCAGGGGTCTCGAAGGTGCCTTCGGTACCCAGGTGGTACTTGACGTCGCCGGAACCGTGCGCGCTGCGCGGGTCGAGATTGCCCTCGAACTCGCCGAAGATCTGCCCGTAGGACTTGCCGCAGATGTTGGCGAGCACGTTGAGCCGGCCGCGGTGGGCCATCCCGATGACGACCTCGTCCAGATCCGCCTTTGCGGCGCGGGTGATGACCCCGTCCAGCAGCGGAATCAGGGACTCGCCGCCCTCAAGGGAGAACCGCTTCTGGCCGACGTACTTGGTCTGCAGGAAGGTCTCGAACGCCTCGGCGTTGTTCAGCCGGCGCAGGATGTGCAACTGCTCGTCGCGGTTGACCTTCTCGTGCTCGCGCTCGACATGCGCCTGGATCCACTCGCGTTCCTCGGGATCCTGGATGTGCATGTACTCGATGCCCACCGTGCGGCAGTAGGTATCGCGCAGCACGCCCAGCACGTCGCGCAGCTTCATCATCTGCCGGCCGCCGAAACCGCCGGTGGGGAAGTCGCGCTCCAGGTCCCACAGGGTCAGGCCGTGCTGGAGGATGTCGAGGTCGGGGTGGCGGCGCTGGTGGTACTCCAGCGGGTCGGTGTCGGCCATCAGGTGGCCGCGGACCCGGTAGGCGTGGATCAGCTCCTGGACCCGGCTGGTCTTGTCGAGCTGGTGCTCGCCCGCCGAGATGTCCTGGGTCCAGCGCACGGGCTCATACGGCAGCCGCAGCGACCGGAAGATCTCGTCGTAGAAGCCGTCCTCGCCCAGCAGCAGCTGGTGGATGCGGCGCAGGAACTCGCCCGACTGGGCGCCCTGGATGATGCGGTGGTCATAGGTCGACGTGAGCGTCATGACCTTGCTCACCGCGAGGCGGTTCAGGGTCTCGGGTGCCGCGCCCTGGAACTCGGCGGGGTACTCCATGGCACCGACGCCCAGGATGGCGCCCTGCCCCGGCATCAGGCGCGGCACCGAGTGCACGGTGCCGATACCGCCGGGGTTGGTCAGGCTGATCGTGGTGCCCTGGAAGTCGGGCACGCCCAGCTTGTTATTGCGCGCCTTGCGGATCAGGTCCTCGTAGCCGGTCCAGAACTCCTTGAAGTCCATGGTGTCGGCGGACTTGATGCTCGGCACGACCAGTTGCCGGGTGCCATCGGACTTCTGCAGGTCGATGGCCAGACCGAAGTTGACGTGCTCGGGCTTTGCCACGCCCGGCTTGCCGTCGATCTCGGTGTAGGAGTGGTTCATCTCCGGCATGGACTCCAGCGCCTTCACCATGGCGTAGCCGATGATGTGGGTGAAGGACACCTTGCCGCCGCGTCCGCGCCGCAGGTGGTTGTTGATCACGATGCGGTTGTCGAACAGCAGCTTGACCGGCACCGCGCGCACGCTCGTGGCGGTGGGCAGCGCAAGGCTGGACTCCATGTTGGAGGCGGTGCGCGCGGGTGCGCCGCGCAGCCGCTCTTCGTTGACCTTGAGTGACTCGTCGGCGGGCTCCTCAGCCTTGGCGTCCGACGCGGTTTCGGCCTTTTTCCCATTGCCGGCGGCCGGGGCCGCGGGCTTGGACTCGGAGGTCTTGGCGGACTTGCCGCCCTTGGTGGTTCCCGTTGCACCAGGCGCTGCCTGGGTGCCCGTAGCGGATGCACCCTTGGCTGCACCGTTGGCCTGGGGAACGCCGGACTTGTAGTCGGCGAAGAAGTTCCACCATGCCTTGTCAACCGAGTTGGGGTCGTTGAGGTACTTCTGGTAGAGCTCCTCGACCAGCCACTCGTTCGGGCCGAAATCTGTCAGGGGTTGAGACGCCTCAGACGACACGGCGGAGATCGCCCTCTTCCGCAGCTCGCTTGTGAATGTGTGTATGGCGAGATGGCCGTTTCTCGGGGCGGGCTCGAAAATGCGGCGGCCCCGCAGGGTCGCCGGGACACACGCCCGGTCAGCAATCTCGGGTAACAGGCTACTTGTCCAGGCACGCCGATGGGGACCCGAGGCCGGTAACGGACTGGGAGATTGCTAACAATGATTCACAAACTGATGGGGTCTACATGACCTGACCTGCGGTTTCGTTTCCCGCGAGGTTGCCGGGGCGACGGCGTGGGCCTCGCCGAGAGTTTGCAAGCGGCGCAGGGAGTGGCGGGAGTTGCCGGTACAGGGGGTTCATCGAGGCTGCCGAAGACTGCCGGGTACGGCGCAGACCCGCTTACCGGGGCCGCGCGTGCCGCTCACCATGCCCGCCCGCCGGCGCGCTCAATCCCCATATGCACCTGAAATCGCCTGGAACCGGGTGCCCCGGGCCGGCGTCTCATCCGGTGTGTGCGGTCGGGACAGGACGGCTGCTCCGCAAGCCCGGCGAAACACGGGGGTTTCGCCGGGTTGGGGAGCAGGTCCGGACCGCACACGTTGCTGCTTCCCCGATTCCCTGCCTCCCCTCCGGGAGGCCTTTCGTCGCGCACCCGCAGGCACACCCGCGTGCGCACCCGCGCGTCTCCGCCCGCCCCGGCCGCGGCTGTGCCATCCTGCCCAGCGTTCCCGCACAGCCGCGACCGCGCACAGAGCGGCCCCTGTCCGCCGCAGCAGCCGCGCGGGAGCGGGTAGGAACCCCGTATGGTGCGGCCCGGTCCGGACGGCACGCCGCGGAGCGGATCAGCGTGGAGGAGAAATGACGGAGTTGCGGTTCGACGGGCGCGTCGCGATCGTCACCGGAGCAGGCCGCGGTCTGGGGCGTTCCCACGCCCTCGAACTCGCGGCGCGCGGTGCCAAGGTCGTCATCAGCGAGAACGCCGACGGCTTGGGTGCCCCTGACGGCGGCGCGGATACCGATCCGGCCGCTATCGCCGAAGAGACCGCCGAGCGCATCCGCGCAAAGGGCGGCTCCGCGGCGGTCAGCGTCGAGGACATCGCCACCGAGGAGGGCGCGGGCTCGATGGTCGAGTCCGCCGTCGACACCTATGGGCGCGTCGACATCGTCGTCAACAGCGCGGCCATCCTGCGCGACCGCGCCTTCCGCAACATCGGCACCGCCGAATGGGACGCCGTGGTCGGCGTGCACCTGCGCGGCGCCTTCCTGGTCACCCGGGCCGCCTTCGGCTACATGCGCGGCAACGGCTATGGGCGCATCATCAACACCACGTCGCCCTCCGGGCTCTTCGGCAACTTCGGGCAGAGCAACCTCGCCGCGGCCAAGATGGGGGTCATCGGCCTCACCAAGACCCTGGCCATCGAGGGCGCCAAATACGACATCACCGCCAACGCCATCTCCCCGCTGGCGCGGACCCAGCACACGGGCGAGGTGTTCCCCGCCGATTCCGGGGCGCTGCTGGCACCCGAGCGGGTCAGCCCGGCCGTGGTCTGGCTGGCTCACGAGGACTGCGAAACCACCGGCGAGGTCTACACCGTGGGCGGCGGGCGCGTGGCGCGGGTATTCGTCGCCGAGGGCCCCGGCGCCGAACTGGGCGAGGGCTCCGCCGAGGACCTGCGCGACCTCTGGCCCGACGCCAACGCCGAGCAGCCCTACGTCATCCCGCGCGACTTTGCCGAGCAGGCCCGCACGCACCTGCACCGCACCGCGCGCCGCCCCTGAAGCGGCCCCCGCCCGGCCGCCCCGGCCCGCCACCCCGCCCGGCTCGTACCCCTGCCCCTGCCCCCGGTTTGCGCGCACGGTCCGTCCAAGCGGCGCCCGCCCCGGCGAAATCGCGGCCTGCGGGCGGCTGCGGCAGCGGAACGCGTCGTCGGCGCCGTTGCCGGGACCGTATCGGTAGACAACCTCCCGTTTCGCCGCGGCGCCACCCTTGGCGCTTCTACGATGACGGAACGAAGCCGGGGAGGGTGACGATGAGGGAGTTCGGCGAACTGGAGGCCGCCATCATGGACGCGCTGTGGCGGTCGGACCGCCCACTGGCCGTCCGCGAGGTCCGCGAATCCATGGACTACGGCCGCGACGTTGCCTACACGACCGTCATGACCGTGACCAACATCCTGTACCACAAGGGGCTGCTGGACCGGGAGAAATCCGGGCGCGCGTGGCTGTACTGGCCGCGGGAGTCCCGCGAGGAGCACACCGCGCGGGTGATGAGCGAGGTTTTCAGCGGCTGCGGCGACCCGGGCACCACCATGCTGCGGTTCGTCGAAAGTTTCAGCGACGAGGACATGGCGCGGCTGTGCGACGTGGTCAGCGAGGTCCAGGCCCAGCGCACCCGGGCCTGGTGAGCCGCGCCCGGCGGTCCGGGCCCGCCCGCCGACCTGCCGGGCCCGCCCGCGGCCCTGCCGGCACCGGACGTCTATGCTGCCGGGTGTGGACGAACCCCTAGTCACGCGCATGCAACCGTTCGGCGAGACCATCTTCGCCGAGATGAGCCGCTTGGCCACCGAGACCGGGGCCGTCAACCTCGGGCAGGGCTTCCCCGATACCGACGGCCCCCCGGCGCTGCTGGAGGCCGCCGCCCGGCACATCCGCGGCGGCGTCAACCAGTACCCGCCCGGCCCCGGCCGGCCCGAGCTGCGCGCGGCCGTGGCGGCCGACCGCAGCCGGCGCTACGGCATCGAGCTCGACCCCGACACCGATGTCCACATCACCGTCGGTGCCACGGCCGGGATCGCCTCGGGCGTACTCGGCCTGGTCGAACCCGGCGACGAGGTCGTGGTGTTCGAGCCGATGTACGACTCCTACGCCGCCGTGATCGCGCTGGCCGGCGGCGTGCGCCGCCCGGTCACCCTGCGCCCCGACCCCGCCGACGGCGGCCGCTTCACCTTCGACCCCGCCGAACTGCGCGCAGCCGTGGGCCCGCGCACGCGGGTGGTCATCGTCAACAGCCCGCACAACCCCACCGGCACCGTGTTCACCCGCGACGAGCTCGCCGCCATCGCAGCGGTGTGCCGCGACAACGACCTCATCGCGCTCACCGACGAGGTCTACGAGCACCTGGTCTTCGACGGCGCCGAGCACCACCCGCTGTCGACCTTGCCCGGTATGGCCGAACGCACCCTGGCGGTCTCCTCGGCCGGAAAGACGTTCTCGGTCACCGCGTGGAAGACCGGCTGGGTGATGGGCCCCGAACCCCTGGTACGCGCCGCCCGCACCGTCAACCAGTTCCTCACCTTCACCGCAAACGGCGCCCTCCAGCTGGCCGTCGCCGAAGCCCTGCGCGACGAGGGCCCTTGGATACTGCGCCAGCGCGACGCGCTGCAGAGCAAACGCGACCGGCTCTGCGCAGGCCTGCGCGCCGCCGGGCTGGAGGTGCTGCGCCCGCAGGGCACCTACTTCGTCATCACCGACATCCGGCCCTTGGGCTACACCGACGGCGTCGAACTGGCGCGGGCGCTGCCCCGCACGGCCGGGGTCGCCGCGGTACCCGCCCAGGTGCTCTACGACAACGTCGACGAAGGCCGCCACCTGGTCCGGTTCGCCTTCTGCAAACGCGACGAGGTGCTCGACACCGCGGTGGACCGGCTGGTCGGCGCACTGAACGGCTGACACGCCCGCCGCCCCCCGCTGCACCGCCGCACCGGCAGCCGCCGGGCGGCGGCGACGACAGATAGGACCGCGCTTGACCACGACCATGCCCGCCGACCTGCTCAGCGCGGCCGAGGCCGCGAAGGGCTTCATGCCCACCGGCGAGGGCCTGGCACTGCACGCCGCCGCGCTGGCCCACGCCCGCCTCGGCCCCCTCCTGGAGATCGGCACCTACTGCGGCAAGTCGGCGGTCTTCCTCGGTGCGGCGGCACGGCAGGCCGGCGGTACCGCGGTGACCGTCGACCACCACCACGGCTCCGAAGAGCACCAGCCCGGCTGGGAGTACCACGATCCCGGCATGGTCGACCCGGTCACCGGCAGGCTCGACACGCTCGGCGAATTCCGCCGCACCATGGCGGCCGCCGGGCTGGAGGACCACGTCGTCGCGATCGTCGGCCGCTCCGCCGACGTCGCCCGGCTGTGGGCGGTGCCGCTGGGGATGCTGTTCATCGACGGCGGCCACACCGAAGAGGCGGCCCAGACCGACTACGAGTCCTGGACCCCGCACCTGGCGCCCGGCGCGGTCCTGGCCATCCACGACGTCTTCCCCGACCCCGCCGACGGCGGCCGCCCGCCCTACAACGTCTACCGCCGGGCGCTCGACAGCGGCGCGTTCACCGAAACCGGCGCCCACGGCTCGCTGCGGCTGCTGCGGCACACCCGCTGAGGGCCGGCGGCCAAGCTCCGGGCGCCGGCGCAGCACCGCCCGCAAGCGCTCACAAGCGCTCACAAGACCTCCGGATGCGAATGGTGCCGGGACGCGTGCGCCTACCGGGACGCCCGGTCCCGCAGGGCCCCGCGGGATCCGCAAAGTCCGCCGAAACCGTAATTCCCGCGGGCGGTTCGGGAACAATGGATCCATGGGCCGACGCTCCCTCCCGAAGGCGCTGGCCGCCGGCGCGCTCGCCTGCGCGGTGAGCGGTTGTGTCACCGCGCCCGATGGCGGCGGTGCCCCAGCGGCGGAGTCCTCGGCGGCCGGCACCCCCACCGGCACCGCCCGCCCCTCCGAATCGCCGCAACCGCCCGCCGCCCAACCCACCGGCGGCCGCCCCGATACCCCCATCCCCACCCCCGAGTCCGTCCCCGAGGACCCCGCCGACCTGGTTGCGGCCATCGAGGAGGCCGTGCTCACCCGCGGCACCGCCCACTACTCCGCCACCGCCTCGCTCAACGGGCTGCGCCGCGCCCGCGCCGAGGGCGGCTACGCCTTCCACGGGCCCGACGACATCGACTTCACCGCCCGCCTCGACATGACCAGCCGCGAAGGCGACGACTACGGTGCCCGCGCCGTGGCCGCCGGCGGTTCGGTCTACCTGAAACCGCCCACCACCGAGGGCATGCCCGCGGGCACCACCTGGGTCCGGCGCTCCCGCGCCGACTTCGAGGACCCGCCGCGCCCGCGGGCCCTGTACAGCGAGGCCATCCGCTCCATCGCCGGGATCCGCGACTGGAGCATGATCGCCGGCGCCGCCGACCTCGTCCCGGCCGGCGGCCGCACCGTCGGCGGGGTGCGCACCACCGGCTACCGCGCCACCTTCGCCGTGCCCGAAGGCATGCGCCATGTCGGCGGTACCGGCGGGGCCTGGCGCGTCCTGCAGGACCTCTATGCCCAGGGCGTCGCGGAGATCTCCTTCACCGTGTGGGTCGACGACCACTACCTGCCCCGGGTGATCCTGGCCGACATGGACTCCGCCGAAGGCCCCGCCCACGTCGAGATGGAGTTCGACGACTGGGGCTCGCGGGTCGACCTGTCGGCGCCGCCCGGCGACACAGTGTGGCGGCGCTCATGACCGGGTTTCCCTACGGAATCGGTGTATCGGCACACGCGCTGAGGACATAGGCTCTGGCACAGACGCGACAACAGCTCAACGACGTGCGGACAAGGGGTGCAGGAACAGGTGACCACCAACGGCGCGGCGCAACGGGTCGACCAATTCACACTGGACAACGGACTACGCCTGGTGACCGCGCCGGCGGCGACCCCGCAGGTTGCCGCTGTCAACCTGTGGTACGGGGTCGGCTCCCGCTTCGAGTCCCCGGGGCGCACCGGATTCGCCCACCTCTTCGAGCACCTGATGTTCCAGGGCAGCGGCAACGTGGCCAAGGGCGAGCACTTCGACGCCGTTGAACGGCTCGGCGGCGACATCAACGCCTCCACCTCCACCGACCGCACGAACTACTACGAGACCGTGCCCGAGCACGCGCTCGACCTCGTGCTGTGGCTGGAGGCCGACCGGCTGGCCACCCTGCGCGAGGGCATGTCCCAGGAGGTCCTCGACAACCAGCGCGACGTGGTGAAGAACGAGCGGCGCCAGCGCTACGACAACCAGCCCTACGGCACCGCGCTGGAGCGCATCCTGCGGTTGGGCTACCCCGAGGGCCACCCTTACCACCACGCCACGATCGGCTCCATGGCCGACCTGGACGATGCCGACCTCGACTACGTGCTCGACTTCCACCAGCGCCACTACGGCCCCGACAACGCCGTGCTGACCGTGGTGAGCAACCTCGACCCCCACGACGTGCGCGACCGCGTCGAGCGCCACTTCGGCGCCATCCCCGCCCGCACCGCTGCGGCCGAGGCGCCCGACGCCTCCCTCACGGGCCTGCTCGGCGGTCCGGTCTCCGACCGCGTGAGCGAGAGCGTGCCGGCGCCGGGCGTCTTCCTGGGCTACCGGGCCGCCCCCTACGGCGAACGCGACTTCGACGTCCTGCACTTGGCCTCGGCCGTCCTCGGGCAGGGCCAGGGCAGCCGGCTCTACCGGCGCTTGGTGCTGGAGCGCGGCCTGGCCGCCGACGACGGCGGCTCCTCGGCCGACCTGCTCCCGTTCCGCTACACGCCCAGCCTGATGCTGGTCAACATGATCGCCCGCGAAGGCGTGAGCGGCGACGAGCTTGAGGCCGCGATGATCGAGGAGATCGCCACGCTGGCCGACGGTGTCACCGACGAGGAGCTGGAGCGGGCCCGCGCCGTCCTCGAACGCGACCACCTGCAGGCGCTGTCCCACCCCAGCGGGTTGGCCGACAGCATCGGTGCCAACACCCAGCTCTTCGACGATCCCGAACTCGCGTTCACCTGGCCGCAGCGCTGGAGCACCATCACCACCGACGACGTCGTGGCCTTGGCCAAGCGGCTGCTGGTGCCCGAGAACCGGCTGTCGGTGCGGTTCGACCCCGAGACCCGCGAGTCCGCCACTCCGCCCGCGGACGAATCCGCGGCCTGACCCGCCGCGGGCGGGCGCCGCGGCCGGTGCGGCCGTCGTGCGCGCCCGCCCGGCCGTTCGCCCCGCTCCTCGCCCGGACCGCGGTCAGGGCGCTATGCCAGGTCCTTCACATCCGCAGAGAGAGAGTCGTTACCCGCATGCTGCAGACCCGACCCGTACTCGGTGCCCCGAAGTCCTACGCCTTCCCCAAGCCGCGGCGGCTGTCCGTGGGCGGCGGCACGGTCGTCGCCATCGACGTCCCCGGCCAGACATTCGCCTCGGTGCGCCTTGTCCACCTGGCGGGGGGCGCCGCCGAGCCGGCGGACCGCATGGGGGTCGCCGCGCTCACGAACGAGGCGCTGGAGGACGGCGTACACGGCAACAGCTCGCTGGCCCCGGCGCTGGAACGGCACGGCGCGGAATGGGTCTCGCGGGTCACCTGGGACAGCTTCGTCACCGGGGTCGACGCTCCCGCCGGCCGGCTGGAGGACGCCACCGCGCTGCTGGCCGAGGCCGTCCGCGCCCCGGCGCTGCGCGACGAAGACGTGCTGCGCCGCCGCGACCAGATCCTGGAGCGCTTCTGGCTGGACGCCTCGGTGCCCGCCACCCTGGCCACCCGCGCCATCGGCGGGCAGCTGTTCTCCGGGCGCTACGCGACCCCGCTCAGCGGCGCGCCCGAGCGGCTCAAGCACATCAGCCCCGAAACCGTGCGGGAGTTCCACGCCGCCTCGGTGGCGGGTGTCGCCGGCACCCTGGTGGTGGTCGGCGACCTGTCCGGGGTGGACCTTGAGGCGCTCGGCAGGACCGTGTTCGGCTCGGCCGAGCCGGCACCGCGGCCGCAGCTCACCGTTCCCGAGCCGGCCGCTGAGGGCCTCCCGCGGGTGCTCATCCTCGACCGCCCCGACTCGGTGCAGTCGGCGCTGCTGATGGCCCACCGCGCGCCCGCACGCTCGCAGATCGACCTGCCGCGGGCCGACGGGGTCAGCGACGTGCTGGGCGGCATGTTCACCTCGCGGCTGAACATGGAGCTGCGCGAGCGCCTGGGCTACACTTACGGGGTGGGCTGCCGGTTCGACCTGCGGCGCGACAGCGGGGTTTTCCTGATCAGCACCCAGGTCGACACCGAGACCACGGCGCACTCGCTGACCGCCTCACTGGCCGAGGTCGCCCGGCTGCAGCGCGAGGGTGTCACCGAGGGTGAGCTGTCCGCGGTGCGCGAGTCCAACACGGTGGGGCTGCCGGTGGCCTACTCCACGGCGCGCAGCCTGGCCGGGGCCCTGGTCGAGATGGTCGTGCACGACCTGCCCGAGGACCACATCGACCGGCTGCGGGCGGGCTTCGAGGGCCTCACGGCCGACGACCTGGTCGCCGCTGCCGGCGAGTACCTGAAGCCGCGCGAGATGGTCACGGTCATCGCGGGCGACGCCAAGCGGCTCGAAGGGCCGCTGAGCGAAGCGGGCGCGGGACCGGTCACCGTGCGCGACCCCGAGACACTGTGGAGCTGACAACCGCGGGGAGCCTGATCCGCGGTATGCCGCCCGGTTGACGGCGGCGAGTGACGAATTGGCAAAAATCGGTCGAAACTCAGCATGGGTCCACTTGGGGAGGACATAACAAAACCGAACCTAAAAGACGGTGATCAGGCAACCACCTGCTTGGATGCGGGCAGTGCCTGGTATAAACGAGGATCTGTGCACGTGCGGCACGGAGCTCGCTCACCGTTGCCGACCGATGCGACTGATATGAGCCCGCAGGAGGCCACTGTGGCCGTGATGAGACTCGATGACTGACCGTGTCCTCCATTGAGAACCCCGAAGCGGAGCGGCCCGGGGCCGACGGACCCGACCACGGGTCCGAACACGCCCACGAGCCCGCAGCCGCCGCGGCAGTCGACACCGCGAGCCCCAAGCGTGTACTCAAGGGGCGCTACGAACTCTCCGACGAGATCGCCCGCGGCGGTGTAGGCACCGTCTGGCTGGCCACCGACCTCGTGCTGGACCGGCAGGTCGCGGTCAAAGAGCTGCGGCTGCCCAGCGACCTCAGCGCCGCCGAGCGCGAGAGCCTGCTGCAGCGCACCACCCGCGAGGCGCGGGTGGCGGCCCGGCTGGCCCACCCCGGTGTGGTCACCGTGCTCGATGTCGTCGACGAGGACGACCGCCCGTGGATCGTCATGGAGTACATCGAGGCGCGCACCCTCGCCGACATCATCGACGTGGCCGGGCCGCTGCCCTACCAGCGCGTCGCCGAGATCGGCCTGCAGCTGATCGATGCGCTCAAGGCCGCCCACGACGAAGGCATCGTGCACCGCGACGTCAAGCCCGAGAACGTGATGATCAGCGAAGGCGGCCGGGTGGTGCTGACCGACTTCGGCCTGGCCGCCTGGACCGGCGAGTCCGCGCTGACCAGTTCGGGGCGGATCATCGGCTCGCCCTCCTACATCCCGCCCGAGCGCGCCAAGGCCGGACCGGTGGGCTCCGAGTCCGACCTGTGGTCGCTGGGCGCCACGCTCCACGCCGCGGTCGAAGGCCGACCGCCCTACGACCGCAAGGGCTACATCCGCATCCTCAAGGGCGCTGAGCTGGAGGAACCCGCGGCCGCCGAGAACGCGGGGCCGCTCGCCCCGGTGCTGGCGGGGCTGCTGCACGTGCAGCCGGGCGACCGCCTCACCGCCGACAACGCCACCAAGATGCTGCGCATCGCCGCGCTGGCGCCCTGGGCGCCCGAGACCAGTCCCGAGACCGCGGCCAAGACCGCGGCGACCGGATCGCACCCGATCGTGCCGCGCCCGGCCCGCGAGGGCGGCCGCGGCGGCGCAGCCGATGACGGCGGGAGCGCAGCCGGCGGCGGGGGCGCGCAGACCGCCGACGAGGAGGGCGACCAAGGCGGCCAGGAGCCCGGCGAGGACCGCGGCGGCGAGTCCACTGGGGAATCCGGCGAGGACACCGGTGAAACCGGCGAGGACGGCGGCGGGGACTCCGCGGCGGAACCCGCCGGCGGCTCCGCGGCCGAACCCGCCGGCGGCTCCGCGGAACCCGCCGCCGAGGACGGCGGCGATTCCGAGTCCGCCCGCGAGCACTTCCGCCAAGGCGCGCAGGTGCTGCGCGAGTCCTTCCACGACTCGGTGTCCGACCTGCACGGGCAGGTCTCCGACTCGGTCTCCCACCTGCACGACCGGCTCCAGCGCCACCGCCCCGAATCGGTCGGCGACCTGCTGACCTCGATCCGCGACTCCACCGACACCCTCGGCCTGACCAGTTCGGGCAAGCACCGCGGCGCCAGCTCGGTCCCGGTGATCATCGCCGTGGCCGCCGGTGTGCTGCTGCTCCTCGGCGTCGTGCTGTGGGCCCTGCTGTTCCGCACCTAGTGCCCTGATTGATCAGTTGGGTGATCCCGGTGAGCATGCGGTTATGCCGTGATACCGGCCCGGATCACGGCATTTCCGCATGATCGTTTCCGCGCACCGCCCCGGAACCGGGCATAAGGGATTACGCGGGCACCCGCCCGGGTTCCGCGGCCGTTGGTGCCGCTTTCCTGCGCAGGCCACCCGCCGCCCGGCCGCGGACAAGGCCGCACAGTGGATCCGAGCCGCCGGCCGGCCACCCGGTGCGGGCGCCCGACCTGCCACCGCCGACCCCGCCGCCGTCCCCGCGGCACAGCTGGATGGGCATAGCTGCACCAGACCGGATATCCGGTGGGCGGCGCGCCGCGGCCGTGCGCCCCTCCGCGCACCGAAACCGCGGGTTACAGCTTGCCGGGCGCGGTCAGCGGTCGGGGATGAGCGTGACCACCGACATCCCCGCCCGGCTCGACCGGTTGCCGTGGCAGCGCTGGCACTGGCTGGTCCTTGCGGGCCTCGGCAGCGTCTGGATCCTCGACGGCCTCGAAGTGACCATCGTCGGCTCGATCGGTTCGCGTATCACCGAGCCCGGCAGCGGGCTGAATATCACCGAGGGACAGGTGGGCCTGGCCGCCTCGGTCTATGTGGTCGGTGCCTGCCTCGGCGCCCTCTACTTCGGCCACCTCACCGAGAAGTACGGCCGCCGTACGATCTTCCTGGCGACACTCGGGGTCTACCTGGCGGCGACCGTGCTGACCGCGTTCTCCGGCAATGCGCTGTGGTTCTACGCCTGCCGGTTCTTCACCGGGTTCGGCATCGGCGGCGAGTACGCGGCCATCAACTCCGCGATCGACGAAATGGTGCCATCGCGGGTGCGCGGCCGGATCGCGCTCATGGTCAACGGCTCCTACTGGCTGGGCGCCGCACTGGGCGCGGCGATGGCCTACCCGCTGCTCAAGCCCGACATACTGCCGGAGTTCCTGGGCTGGCGGCTGCTGTTCGCCGTCGGCGGCGTCCTGGGGCTGATCATCCTCGTGGTGCGGCGCATCGTGCCGGAGAGCCCGCGCTGGCTGATCATCCACGGCCGCGGAGGGGAAGCCGAGCGGGTGGTGCGCGGCATCGAGGACGAGGTGGCGCGCGAAGCCGGCCGCAAGAAACTGGCGGAACCCCAGGGCACGCTCACGCTGGAGCAGCGCAGCAGCACCACCTTCCGCGAACTCGCCCGCACCATCGTCTCGACCTATCCGCGGCGCACCGCGGTCGGCTTGGCGCTGTTCGCGGGGCAGGCGTTCCTGTACAACGCGGTCTTCTTCACACAGGCCCTGGTGCTGGCGACGTTCTTCGGCGTGACCTCGGGTACGGCACCGCTCTTCCTGATCCCGATGGCGCTGGGCAACTTCCTGGGCCCGGTGCTGCTGGGCCCGCTGTTCGACACGCTCGGCCGCAAACCGATGATCGCCGGGACCTACATCGGCTCCGGCCTGCTGCTGGTCGGCACCGGGATGCTGTTCCAGGCCGGCGTGCTCACCGCGGTGACGGTGACCATGTGCTGGAGCGTGGTGTTCTTCTTCGCCTCCGCCGGCGCCAGTTCGGCCTACCTGACCGTCAGCGAGATCTTCCCGATGGAGACCCGTCCCCAGGCAATCGCGCTGTTCTACTCGGTCGGCACCGCCCTGGGCGGCATCCTGGGCCCCGGCCTGTTCGGCCGGCTGGTGGAAAGCGGCGAGGTCTCCCAGGTGGCGTTCGGCTACTTCCTCGGCGCCGGCCTGATGATCGCCGCCGGCGCCGTCCACTGGATCATCGGCCTGGAGGTGGCCCGCCGCTCACTGGAGGACATCGCCGACCCGCTGAGCAAGAAGCCCATCACCTCGACCTGAGAACCACCGGTCGCGGCGTCGGCCGTCTCCGATGGGACCGCACCCCGGAACCGCGAAGGCACGGGTGCGGGCACGCCGGCCCGCGCCCGTGCCGCCGCCGCGGATCACGCCGCGTCGTCGCAAGCCGTTGCGGTGGATTCGGCCTCCCACGCGGCGGTCTCCGCCTCGATTTCCCGGGCCCGCATCCGCCGGCGCTCGATCGCGTCCCGGCCGAGGGTCAGGCGGGTGGGCAGCTTCTCGCCGCGCGCCACCTCCCAGATCAGCGCGGCACCCTTCACCGGGTCGCCCAGCTGGGTGTGGTTGGCCGCGCCGGCCCAGTCCAAGGTGTCGTGGGCGGGCGTGCCGTCGTAGGCCGCGATGCGGTGGGCCGGAGTCGACAGCGAGCTGCCGTCGAGGAAGTCGGTGCGGAACACGCCCGGCTCCACGACCATGCTCTGAATGCCGAACGGCCCCAGCTCAGCGGAGAGCGCCTCGCTGATCCCCGCGACGGCGAACTTGGAGGCGCTGTACATGCTCACCCCGGGTTCGCCTTCGAAACCCGCCCGCGACCCGATGTGGACGATCTTGCCGCTGCCGGCGGCGCGCATGGCCGGCAGCACCGCGCGGGTCACCGAGACCAACCCGAACACGTTGAGGTCGAACAGCGAACGCGCCTCCTCGTCGGTGACCTCCTCCAAGGCGCCGAGGAGCCCCCGGCCCGCATTGTTCACCAGCACGTCGATGCCGCCGAAGCGTTCGATGGCCGCGCCGACTGCGCGCTCGGCGTCCCCGGCGCGGGTGACGTCGAGTTCAGCGGTGAGGACCCGTTCGGACCGGGTGAGGTCCTCCGGCAGGTCGGCGGGCCGCCGGGCCGTGGCCACGACCGCGTCACCGCCTGCCACGGCCCTGCGCGCGATCTGCAGCCCCAGGCCGCGGGATGCTCCGGTGATGAACCAGGTCGGCATTTGGTCGCCCTTTCGTGTCTCGGCAAGTTGCGGAAACGGAAGTGGAAGCAGTGGCGGAGCCGGCTGGAACCGGCGCCGCCCCGCGGTGGGCGCGGTCGGAACCCCGCCCAATGGCCACTGAACCAGCGCAACCTGCGCCGCAGGCGGCTGAGCAGGGCCCTCTCGGTCGGGGGACAACCGTGCGGGGGACGGACAGGGCCACCTTTGCCCGCGGACGCGAACCGGCCGGCAGGCACACTGGAAGGATGAGCCGCAACGACATCAGCTCGGGACTCGCGGACTTCCTGCGCTCAGCCCGTGCCCGGCTTCGCCCCGACCAGGCCGGACTCGGCTTGGACGACACCGCGCGCCGCCGGGTACCCGGCTTGCGGCGCGAGGAACTGGCCCGGCTCGCCGGTGTGAGCGTGGATTACTACACGCGCTTGGAGCAGGGCCGCAGCCGCAGCGCCTCACCGGAGGTCCTCGACGCCCTCGCCGACGCGCTGGAGCTTGACGCCGCCGAGCGCGCCCACCTGCACACGCTCGCCACCCGGCCCCGCACGCGGCCCCGGAAACCGGCAAAGCCGCAGCGGGTCCACCGCGCCACACTGGACCTGCTGGAGGTCCTCGACCGCGGCTGCCGGCCGGCTTTCGTGCTGGGCCGCCGCCTCGACGTCCTCGCTCACAACCGGCTCGCCGCGCGGCTGATCACGGATTTCCGCGCCATGCCCGCCGCGGAGCGCAACCAGGCGCGGTTCGTCTTCCTCGATCCCCATGCGCGCGAGCTCTACCGCGACTGGCCGGCGGTCGCCGCGGACACCGCCGCCATGCTGCGTCTCGACGCCGGCCGGTACCCTGCCGACCCGGCCCTGAGCACGCTGGTCGGCGACCTCTCCATCCGCAGCGAGGAGTTCCGCCGCCACTGGTCACAGCACCGGGTCCACCGGCGCACGACCGGATCCAAGGGCTACCATCACCCGCTCGTCGGCGACCTGACCGTCACCTACCAGGCTTTCACACCCGGCGACGACGCCGACCAGACCCTGTTCGTGTACAGCACGCCGCCGGCGAGCCCGTCCGAGGCGGCCCTGCAGATCTTGGCGGCCTGGGAACGGCCGGGCGCAGACCCGGCCGAAACCGCCGGCCAGGGCCGGGCCGAGGCACGGTGACCTCGCAAAGTGCGGTCCCGATTGGGTGGTCCGGAGGCGGGTTCCCGGGGCGGGGGGTTCGGGGGGTCGTCCCCCCGGATGGAATGACGAGGCGACCCGGCGAGCAAGCACAGCTTGCGAGCAGGGCCGCCCAGAGACGAGTGGGGCCGGCGGGATTCGAACCCGCACTGTACAGGTCCTAAACCTGGCGCCTCCTGCCGTTGGGCTACGGCCCCCTCGGCGACCTCGCGCACGCAGGCCCCCGATGGGGCAGCGGCCGGGTCGTCCGTCTGAGGGTGGCACCGGCCGGGCGCAAGCGCAAGTGCGAAATCCGGCCGGTGCGTGTCCGTTCGGACCCGGACGGTCAGCCGAGCTGCAGTTCCCGCTTGACGCGGTCGACGTGGCCGGTGGCCTTCACGTTGTAGAAAGCCTTGGCCACGGTGCCGTCGGGGTCGATGACGAACGTCGAACGGATGACGCCCTGCACCACCCGGCCGTAGTTCTTCTTCTCGCCGAACGCGCCGTAGGCCCGCAGTACTTCCTTGCCCGGATCGCTCAGCAGCGGGAAGGTCAACTGCTCCTGCGTGCTGAACTCGGCCAGCCGCTCGGGGGAGTCGGGCGATACGCCGAGGACGGTGATGCCGGCGCTCTCGAATTCGCGCAGGTTGTCGCGGAAGTCGCAGGCCTCGGTGGTGCAGCCGGGAGTCATCGCGGCCGGGTAGAAGTACAGCACCACGCGTTTGCCGCCTGCGGCGAGCACCTCGCCGAGGCTGACGTCGGTGCCGTCGGCCGCGGTGAGGCTGAACTCGGGCGCGGGATCGCCGGCGCGCAGCCGGACACTCGACTCGCTGGACTCGCTCACTGGTCTCCTCGCCTGGTCGTGCTCTGTCGTGCCCTGCGGGTTCGAACGGGCACTCGCCGCGCGGCTCCGGCGGAGCCGCCGCGTGCGTGGCCCACCCTATGCGCTCGCGGTTTGCGGCTCCTGCGCGCCGCAGGCGGCAGCGGGGGTGCGCCGGGGCCGACCGGACATCGCCTATGGTGGTCGGCACCTGCGCAATCGGTGAGCTCCCCAGGGGCGGGCTGGCTTGCGTAGACTCGTGCGGCACACGCCGGGCCCCGCGCCCGGCAGGCGTCCGCAGGGCTAGGAGCACATCCGCTTCGCGTGTGGGAGTTCGAACCGACAATGACTGGTTTCACACTGGACGAGGTCAGGGAGCGCACGCTGCGGCCGCGCGACTCCTGGTGGACGGTATGGCTGGTCGACCCCATCGCGGTCCGGGCGGTGCGCGCCATCGCCGCACGCACCTCCATCACGCCCAACCAGCTCACCGTCACCGCGCTGTTCCTCGGCCTGGGCGCGGCGGCGGCGTTCTCCGTCGGGCAATGGCAGTTCCTGCTGCTCGGCGCGGTGCTGTACTACCTGGGTTTCGTGGTCGACTGCATGGACGGCAAGCTGGCGCGCCTCGCCGACCGCGAGAGCCTCTTGGGTTCGTGGATGGACTACGTCTTCGACCGCTTCCGAGTGCTGGTGTGCGCCATCGCGCTGATGGGCGGCCAGTACGTGATGACCGGCTGGGTGGGCTTCGTCTGGCTGGCGCTGGCCGTGGTCTTCGTCGACATGCTGCGCTACCTCAATGCGCTGCAGGTCTACAAGGTGCGCCGCGAAATGCGCTCGCACCTGGCCGCGGCACTGGAGCGCGCCCGGGCGACCCTGTCGATGCTTGAACCCGACCCTGCCGATCCCGGCACCGCAGAGCACGGCGCGGAGGCAGGCGGCATCGACGGACCGCGGAACACCCGGGCAATGAGCGACCAGGGCGAACAGGCGGTGCTGCGGCACGGCATTTCCGTGCTGGAACACATCCTGCACACCCAGACCGAGAAAGAGAGCCGCTACGACCGCGAGGCGGGCAAACACCCCGACGTGCGGCTGCCGCGGATCGACCTGCACCAGGAGTTCCACACCCGTTTCCCCTGGTACGAGCGGTTCTGGGGGTTCCTGCGCGAACGGCGCATCCGCACCCACCTGATGAGCGGCATCGAATTCCAGATAGCCGTGTTCGTCGCGGCGCCGCTCATCGCGATGTTCTCCTACCCCGCAATGGCCGGTTTCGTCGTCGCCGCCGGTGTTTTGCTGCTCGCCTTCGAGGCCGCCCTCGTCTATAAACTGTGGTTGTCCACGCGGGACTTCTTCCGCGTAGTGGACGGCATCGAAGGCGCCTTGGGCTTCCCGCCCACCAACGACGACACGGTCGGCGCGCAGCAGGAGCCGGATGCCGACCCAGGCCCCTCTCAGGCGACGCTGCGATAGCGGAAGGAAGCGCTTTATGGAGGAACGCGACCCCGCGGCGCGACCGCGGGATTTCGCGGTTGTGCAGGCGGAGATCGAGCGGACGCAGCGGCGGCTGACCGCCGCCGTCGACGGCATCGCCGACCGCACCAAACCGGCCAACATGGCTCGGCGCAGTTGGGAACGTGTCCGCGGCACCGGCTCCCACCTGGCCGAAGAGGCTCGGGCACTGGTGGTCGGCGGCAAGGCCGTGCGGCTGGACAGCCAGGTGGTAGATCCACCTGAGGGCAGTGTCCGGCTGCAGGGCGACGAAGAGGTGGTCTCCACCTACACGTCGCGCAGCCGCATCGCCCCGGAGGTGCTGATCCTCGGTGCCGGAGTAGGGCTGGCCGTCACGGTCGGCGTGGTCGCGATGGTGCGCCGGCGCCGCCGCGGGTGATCTGCAAGGCACCTGCCCGCGCGCTGCGCGCCGCATGCGCACCGCACTGGAGCCCGGGACCGGCCGCGGTCCCGGGCTCCAGCGTGTCCGGTGTTGCGTCCGGTGGCGACCGCCGCTCAGCGGCATATGCGCTGCGCACCCGGTTGCCGTTCCGCCCCCGCCTCCCGCGCGGCTAATCTGGAAACCCGGCTCCACCAGCCGCCGCGAACATCCGGGAGACCGTCCCATGAGCGCCCCTTCGAGCGACCGCGAATACGTCCTGACCCTGTCCTGCCGCGACGCCCCCGGCATCGTGGCGGGCGTGGCCGACCTGCTGGCCCGCAGCGGGTGCAACATCACCGAGAGCCAGCAGTACGGCGACCCCTACGCCCAGCGGTTCTTCCTGCGGATGGAGTTCACCGCGCCCGGCCCGGGTCTGGACGGCGGCGAGGACACCCTGCGCGGCTCGTTCGCCGCGCTGGCCGCCGGCTTCGGCATGGAATGGGACCTGCGTCCCCGCGACGTGCGGCCGCGGGTGCTGGTGCTGGTGTCCAAGTTCGGGCACTGCCTCAACGACCTGCTCTACCGGCAACGCAGCGGCCTGCTTGAGGCCGACATCGCCGCAGTCGTCTCCAACCACCCCGATCTGGAGTTCCTGGCCCGCTCCTACGGCCTGGACTTCCACCATCTGCCGGTCAGCTCCGGCAACAAGGCCGCGCAAGAGGCCGAACTGCTGCGGCTCGCCGACGCCTACGACGTCGACCTGGTCGTGCTCGCCCGATACATGCAGGTGCTCTCCGCAGAGCTGTGCGCGAAGATGTCCGGGCGGATCATCAACATCCACCACTCGTTCCTGCCCAGCTTCAAAGGCGCGCGCCCCTATCACCAGGCGCACGCGCGGGGGGTCAAGCTGATCGGCGCGACGGCCCACTACGTGACCGCCGACCTCGACGAGGGGCCGATCATCGAGCAGGAGGTCTCGCGGGTCGACCACACCCACAGCCCTGAGCGGCTCACCGCGATCGGCCGCGACCTGGAGTCGCTGGCGCTGGCGCGCGCGGTCAACTGGCACGCGCAGCGCCGGGTGCTGCTCAACGGCGAACGGACCGTGGTCTTCCGCTGACCGGCCGGACACCGCTGCGGGGTGCCGCTGGGGCCGGTTCGGCAATGCTTTGGAAAATATCCGGCGATCGGCCGCATGGTCACGCTTCGGCCGTTGTTGATCACCCTGTGTAGCGGTAGAGTGTCAAGCGTTCAGTCGTCGAGCCGGTGCGGCCCGCAGCTCGGGCGAATCGGCGTGCCAACCGCGCCTTTCGCCGGTATCCGGCCTGCTCCGGCCACCACCGGCGCGCAACGGCCCACCGGCCGCGGCGCAGGCGGAAAATCCGGGGTGCGGTCCGAGCGCACGCACTCGGTGCCCACCGCACCGGGCGGTGGCCAATGCGCCCGCAGACCGCGACCCGCACCGGGCGCGGTCCGCGCACCGCCGGCGCCATCCGCCGCGCCGCGCCCGCCGCATCGGGCGGTCGGCGATGCGCACCCACCACGACTGGTCAATCCGCTCAGGGGGGAATCGACAGTGACAGACACCAGCGCCGAACCCAAGGTCCCGGGCGCCCGCGAGAGCGCCCAGACCAGCGCCACCCGCAACGGCGGCCGCGAGCTGGTCACCGCCAACGGCCGCACCTCCATCGCCGATCACGTCGTCGCCAAGATCGTGGGCATGGCCGCACGCGAAGTCGGCGGCGTCTACCGCATGGGCGGCGGCGCCGCCCGGGCCTTCGGCGCGGTCCGCGACCGGGTTGCCGGAGCCGCCGGCGGCTCCGGTTCCGGCTCCGGCGGTGCGGCGCGCGGCGTGACCGTCGAGGTCGGCGAACGCCAGGCCGCCGTCGACATCGACCTCGTCGTGGAGTACGGGGTGGCCATCCCCGACCTCGCCGGGGCAGTGCGGCGCAACGTGATCACCGGTGTCGAACGTATGACCGGGCTGGAGGTCACCGAAGTCAACATCACCGTCGACGACATCCACCTGCCCGACGACGACACCGGCGAGTCCGGCGGAACCGAAAACTCCGCCGACACCGAGCCGCGGGTGCGCTAGGCGTGCCCACCGACCAGCCCACCGACCAGTCCGGCGGCCGGTCCGGCGCACAGCAGCCCGGTTCCGGCGGAACCGACAGCTCTGCCGACACCGCCGCCGACACCGCCGACCCCGGCGCCGCCGAGGCCCGCGCGATCGCCGCGCGGGTGCGGGCGGTGCCCGGAGTCGCCGAGCTGTCGGCGGGCCCGTTCGCCACCGCGGCCACACCCGAACCCGGCGGCCGGGTCGTGGGGGTCGCGGTCCGCGAGACCGATGTCGAGGTCGGTGTGGTCGTGCTGCCGGACCGGCCGATCCCCGATATCGCCGCCGACATCCGCGCGGCCGTAGGCGCGGCCGCCCGCGGGGGCGGCGGCCGCGCCGTACATGTCACGGTCGCCGACCTGGCCGAAACACCTGGCGCCGGATCCGGCAACGACCGCCCACTGGGCGGCGCTGACCCCGGCGGGGCGGGCACTGCAGGTACGGCGGCCGGCGGCGCGGACCCCGGCGGCGCAGCGCACTAGCCGGCAGTGGAGCAAAGGAGCAATGTGACCGAAGATCCGCGTGCATTCCGGGCCTGGGTCCGCGCGAACCACCCGGACCGCGGCGGCGACCCCGAGGCCTTCGCCGAAGGGCTCCGGCGCAGGCGCGGCGGCACGGGCGGCGGTACCGGCGGTACCGGCGGTACCGACAGTAACGGAAGTACGGGCGGTACGGGCGAAACCGGGGGAGCCCCCGGTGCCGGGGATGCCGGCGGCACCGGCCATACCGCCCCTGCCGCCGACCGCCCCGCCGCAACCGCGGTCCACCGCTCGGCGCGGGGGCCGGTGGGTTGGATCGTCGACCGCATCCGCCGCAGCAGGCGCGGGCGCGCACTGCGGCGCCGCCTGCGGTGAAAGCCTGGCAGGCCTGACAGGAGGGAGACACCCATGTGGCCCGTCGTCGGACTGGCCTTCGGGGCCGTATTGGGACTCGCCGGCGCATTCGGCGGATTCCTGGCGTTCGCCCTGGTGCTCGTGCTCGGCGTGGCCGGGTTCCTCGCCGGGCGGGCGTTCGAAGGGGAGATCGACATCTCCGAGCTGTTCACGCGCCGCGGGTGAGGGGCGCCGGTGTTCAGGAGCGAATCGAGGTTCCGGCAATGACCGCAGCGGCTTCGGCGATCGCCGAGACCCGTCCGCAGTCGGCGGTGGCCACACCGGCCGACGAGCGGGGCGAGACCGTCATCGGCGCCGACATCGTCGCCAAGATAGCGGCCCGGGCGGCCACCGAGGTCGCCGGCGTCGTCGGCGCCGACCGTGCCGGCCGGCGGGCCGGCAGCGGGTCCGGGCGGCCCCGGGCGCGCGCCCGGCTCACCGGCAACGGCAGCAGCGCCACTCTGCGGCTGCGCATCGCGGTCGGCTATCCGCGGCCCGCGCGCGACATGGCACGGCGGGTACGGGCGCACACCGCCCACAGGGTGCAGTACATGACAGGAATGTCGGTGCGCCGCATCGACATCGAGATCGCAGAGTTGGTGCGTGGTAGCCGCGCGGAATGACACCGGCCGCCCGGGCGGGCCCGGCGCCGATGCGAAGGGGGAGGACGATCGCCTATGACAACCGTCGAGGACGCGCTGGGCCGGCCGGACCCGGCAGCCGCCCGGCGTGCGCGCCGCGTGGCCGTGCACACCTTCCGGCCGCGGCGCTCGTGGCCCGCGCTGATCGTGGGCGCACTGGTCCTGGGCATCGCCGCTCTGGCCGCCGCCGAGGTCGCCTCGGCGCTGGCGGGCGCACCCATGCGCACCGCGGTCACCTCAACCGCAGGCGAGTACGCCGCGGGGGCGCGCTGGAGCGACCCGGTCGTGCAGATCGCCTCGGCCGTTGCCGCCCTGATCGGGCTGGTGCTGATCGCGGTGGCGGTGGTTCCGGGCCGCGGCCGGTTCACGGCGCTGCGCACCGACGACCCCGCCCTGGTCGTAGGGCTGTCGCGGTCGGCACTGCGGCGTACGCTCGCCGCGGCCGCCCGCAACGTCGGCGGCGTGCGCAAGGCCCACGTGTCGGTGGGGCGCCACCGGGTCCGGGTGCGTGTGCACACCGACCTGCGCGAGGCCCCCGAACTGCGCGGCGAGGTCGCGGCCGCGGTGCAGTCGCGGCTGTCGCGGCTTGCGCCGATCTACGGGTTCAAGGTGACGGCTCACGTACGGTATGCGAAAGCGTGAGGGTTGATGAGGTCGGATACCAAAGCGGTGCGCAGACCGGCGCGCGGCAACAGGTGGGGACTCGCCCTGGTCGGGGTGCTGCTGGTCGCGGTAGGCGCGCTCGCCTTGGCCGCGGGCCGGGGACTGCTCGGGGCGCGGCCCGCGTCGATGGCGCCGGCCGAGGCCGCGGCGGCGGCCGGTCTCAGCGGGGCCTGGCTGCCCTACGCCGTCGCCGCGGCCGCGGTGCTGGCGGGGCTGCTCGCCCTGCGCTGGATGTATGTGCAGGGGCGCAGTGCGGCGGTGGGCCGGCTGGTCGTCGAGCCCGACTGCCGCGAAGGCACCACCGAGATCCCCTCGGGGGCGGCACGCGGCGCGTTCGAGGACCAGGTGGGCGAGTACACGGGTGTGCGCCGGGCGCGGGCGCAGATGACCGCGTCGCAGCACGCGCCGCGCATCCGGCTCGACCTCACCGTCGACGACGACGCCGACGTCGGTGCGCTGTGGCAGCGGGTACGCTCCGAGGCGCTGGCGGACCTGCGCGAGGCACTGGAGCTGGAACGCCTGCCGGCGGTGATCCGCCTATCGATGGCGGCGCCGCCGAAAAATCCGCGGCGCCGGGCGGTGTGAGGCGGCCGCGGTGTTTGAGGGGTGGTCCGTTCGGTTACCTGGCACGGCAACACCGGCGGTGCGCTGAGCCGACGGCGTACCGCGGGCACACAGACCAACCAGGATGAGCGGTGCTGGAGGCCTTCGGGGGGAGCCTCCGGCACCGCTCTCGTTTGTACCCCCGGGGCGGGGTGGGGCCGTGCGGTTCAGCCCTGCAGTTCCCGCAGTACGGTTTCGGTGTCGGAGAGGTCGGCGAGCACGGTCGCGGCGCCCGCCGCGCGCAGTTCGGCCGCGCCGACCAGGCCGGTTGCCACGGCCAGGATGCGGGCACCGCCGTACAGGGCGGCCCGCACGTCGTTGGGGGAGTCGCCGACCAGCACCGTGGTATCTGCGGTGAACGCGGTGCCGGTGGCCTCTCGGACGCGGTTGCGGGCGATGCCCACGAGCTCGGGGCGGTCCATGTGGTCGTCGCCGTAGCCGCCGAGGGAGAAGTCGACGTACTGGTCCAGGCCGAAGGCGGCGAGCTTGCGTTCGGCGTTGCTCCGGGTGTTGCCGGTCAGCAGCGACGAGACGGTGTCGGGGTCCGCCGCGCAGCGCTGCAGGGCCTCCGCGGCGCCCGGCAGTACGCGGCCGCGTTGGGCGAGTTCGGCGGTGCGGGCCTCGAACATCGCGTCGTGGACGGTGAGGAACCGGGCAAAGGAGTCGCCGGTGGGTACCAGTCCGTTGGCGAGTTGGGTCTCGTGGAACCACTGCCACTCGGTGCGGCCGGGACCTCTGGTGTCGGTGTGTGCGGCCAGCCCGCTGAACCGGGCGAAGGCTGCGGAGAACACCTCGGCGCCGAACCCGTCGACGTCGATCAGGGTCTTGTCGATGTCCCACAGCACCAGGCGCTTGCCCACTCGGATCCCCCTGCAGTCCTCGCGCGTTTTGCGGTGCGGGCGGTCCGCCGTTGCCGTGCCGGCGCCGTTGCGGTCGGCGCCCGTGCGCGCCAGCCGCCACGTTAGCCCACCGGTGCGTTGCGTGCCGCGCACCACCCCCTCCCACTGGACAGGTGCGCCCACTCTGAGGATAGGCTTACCTATCGACCGCTTGCCTGCCGGTCGGCGGCGCCGCCTCCCGCGCTGCCGCGGGCCGCCGGCCGCCGCGTCCCGCCGAGAAGCGAGAAGGAGGTCTGATGCCGGGCAGCCACCCGCTCGCCGGGGTTGTGGACTGGATCAACGAGCGCGACCTGTACTTCAAGACCGACCTGCTGGCCGCGCACGACCCCGAGCCCCAGGGTGCGCAATGGCTGCGGATGGACCGGATCCCCGAACACGTGCCCGCGCTCCTGGACCGGATGAGCGAACAGGCCTGCCAGGGCTACCGCATTTCCGCGTCCGCGTTCCTCGCCGGCGATCTGGGCCGCCAGGTGCTCACCTTCGCCGCCATGTCGGCCTACCTCACCGGCCGGGTGCCGCACTTGGCCGCGCACCTGGTGTGGGTGCGGGTCACCGAGTCCGGCAGGTTGGACCGGATGGCCCTGCGCCAGGACACCACCGCCGTGCTGGACGGCGACCCTGCAGCCGGGGCCGCCGGAACGGCCGGGCATCCCGGAGTGGTGACCGCGGCCTCCGACCGCGACTTGGACGAGTGGTTCGTCGGCACCGCCGCCCGGACACTTGATCCCGCCGTCCACGCGATCCGCACCACCACCAGGTTCGGGCTGCGCCCGCAGTGGAGCCTGGTCGCCGACGCAGTGCACCAAGCGCTGCTGCTGGTCTCCAACGAGGTCGGTGCCGACCAGGCCGCCGCCTGGCAGCGGGCGAGTTCCATGGTCGAGTGCCTCAACGGCGACCGCTCGCGGGTCGCACCGCGCCAGCGGCCCTTCCCACTTGCGCTGGCCGGACGCCCCGCGCACCGGCCGGAGCGGATGTTCATGGTCGCCGGCGGCTGCTGCTTCTACTACCGGTTCTCCGGCGGCCTGAAATGCGCCACCTGCCCGCTGACCAGCGACGGCGAGCGCGAACGCCTGCTGCGCAGCCATTACGAAGCCCAGGCCCAACCTGGTACGGCAACCGCTTGAGCTCTGTTCGGGGGCGCGGTCACCGACCCTGCAGAAAGCCCGGAATTCAACGCTGGGACCGGCATTTCTGCATGATCGTCAATGGGAACCCGAGCGCGGGCCGGCCACCCGCCGGACGCCCGGGGGCATCCGGGGGGTGCGCCCGGTGCCGCCGGAGTGCGGAACCGGGCGCCGGGCCGGTCAGCTGATCGGCCGCGGGGTCGGTCAACCGAAGTCCACATCGGAGCAGAGGTAGTAGTTCTGGTCCATGTGGGAGGCCTTCCAGATCGTGAAGACCACGTGGCGACCGTCGTAGCCCGACGTGTTGACCGGGATGGTGGTCATCTCGGCCGGCGGGTAGCTGCCGGTGGTCTTGACCAGGTCCAGGTCGTCCCAGCCCAGTGCCTCGCTGGTGGGGTCGTAGCTGTTCTTGCTGACGTAGATCCGGAAGTAGTCGGCGCCGTGCTGCGCCTGGTCGTTGAGAGTCACGCTGAAGTTGTCGCTGACGTCGGTCGTCTGCCACTCGCCCGGGGTGTCCAGCGACGCGTAGCGGCTGTTCTGGGTGTGTCCGCCACTGCAGAGTTGGCCATTGGGGATGGCGCCCTCGTGGTTGTCGTTGACGTTGTTGCGGTACAGGCCCCGCCAGTTCCACATGGCGTTGGGGTTGTCCTGCCAGGCCTGCCAGCACATGGGGTCCTGCTGGGCCATGTCGGGGTTCTGGTGGTCGTCGCCCCAGCGTTCCCAGCAGCCGTAGTTGCGGCTGGCGGGGTCGATGATCGAGCCGTGGGCGGCGGCGCCGCCGGCCAGGGGGACCATGCAGGCCAGGGCGCCTGCGCAGGCGGCGGCGGTGGTCAGAGCACGCCGGGCGGCGGCGTGGGTGGTCGACTGCATTGCGCTGTCTCCGTTTCCCGGTTGGGGGATGGTCCGGTGGGCGGGAGCGCTCCCATGTACATTGGTAGTTACCCGCCGAAACCGGCGCGAAACACTCCGTTCCGGAATCTGCCGGAACTTTGCCCCGCCTCGCCGCCCGCCGGTACACGGATCTCCGGTGGCGCCCGGAGCCGGGTGCGCACCGTTGCGGCGCACCCGGCCCTGCCTTGGCCTCAGCCCGGCGCCGCCCCCGGCCGCGCCGTCCGGACACCGCGGCTCAGCGCACCTCGATGAAGGTGTCCGCCTTGCGTGGTGGCCGGTCCTTGGGGCGCTCGGCCGCGTGCCCCACGGCCACCGCGCCCATCGGCTGCCAGTCATCGGGCAGGTCCAGCACCGAGCGGACGATGTCGGGACAGAACATCGTCGAAGACACCCACGCCGAACCCAGCCCTTCCATGGCCAGCCCGACCAGCAGGTTCTGCACGCCGGCACCCATGGCCACCAGGAACATCGACCGCTCGGCGGCCGCGCGGCGCTCGTCGGGGTAGGGGTGGGCACCGTCGGCGACCAGGCACGGCACCACCAGGTACGGCGCGCCGCGCAGCACGTCGCCCCGGCGGGTGCGCCGCACGATCTGCTCCTCGCTGAAACCGTCGCGCACCAGGTCGGCCACCCAGGCCGCGAGCATGTCGTCCAGCAGCCGCGTACGTGTCTGCGGCGACTCCACCAGGACGAAGCGCCACGGCGTGGTGTGGTGGGGCGCCGGCGCGGTGACAGCGGCGGCCACGGCCCGGCGCACCGCCTCGGGATCGACCGGGTCGCCGGTGAACTCGCGGACCGTGCGGCGTGCGGGGACCACGTCGCGCGAACCGTAGCGGAACAGGTCCTCGTCGGCGGGCCGGACCAGCTCAGCGGCGCCCGGCCCGTCGTGGTCGGTGACCAGGTGGCCCAGGCCCCGCACGACGGCCACCGGCACACCCGCGGCCTTGCCCTTGACCAGTTCGCCGGCGGCGGTGATCTCGTCGGCGACCGCCGAGAGGGTCACCTCCAGCACGTTGCCGTGGGAGTCGGTACTGCCGCGCAGGTCCTGCAGCGCCCCGATACCCGCGGCCCCGATGGCCACGTCGGTCTGGCCCATCCGCCACGGCCGCCCGAACGTATCACTGAACAGCACCGCGACCCGCACGCCCAGCCGCGCCCGCAGGCCCGCGCGCAGTGCGCGCGCCGAGGCGTCGGGGTCCTCGGGCAGCAGCAGCACGCGCCCCGGCTCGACGTTGGACGAATCCACCCCGGCGGCGGCCATGACCAGGCCGGTGCGGGTCTGCACGATACGGGTGGAGCCGCGCCGGGCCACCACGCGGTCGGTCTCGGCGTCGATCGCGGACTCGCGGTCGGTCTCGGCGATGCGGCCCTCGGCCTTGCTGGCGATCTTGGAGGTCACCACCAGGACGTCGCCGTCGCGCAGATCGGGCGCAGCCGCGGCGACCAGTTCGGCGAGGTCGTCGCCGGGCCGGACCTCGGGCAGGCCGGCGACGCCGTGCACGCGCAGTTCCGCGGCGGGTCCGGGGGCGGGTTCGGCGCTCGGTGTCGGTGTCATGCCCGCTGTCCCTTCAGTTCCACCGCGAGGTCCAGGGCGGCCCGGGCGATCGCGGTGGTCGCCTCGGGGCCGCTCATGTACAGCGGCAGCGAACGAACGGCGACGCCGTCAACGGCCGCGCCCTCGTCGGCCTTGTCGACCAGCCACCCGTCCAGCAGGCTGGGGCCGTAGTGCTCGGCCACGGCCTGGGCGCTGGTCTGCACACCGATCGCCTGCAGGCAGGCGTCGGCCATGCCGCGCACCGGCGCGTCGCCGATGATGGGGGAGACACCCACCACGGTCGCCTGTTCGAGCGCCGCGCGCACCCCGGGCACGCCGAGGATCGAGCCGATGCTGACGACCGGGTTGGAGGGCGGCAGCAGCACCGCGTCGGCTTCGGCGATCGCCTGGAGCACACCGGGCGCCGGCGCGGCGTCCTCTGCGCCCGTACCGACTATCTCCCGGGCCGGCAGCGCGGCGCGGTGGCGGATCCACCACTCCTGGAAGTGGATGGCGCGGCGCCCCCCTGCATCGTCGTCGACGACGACGTGGGTCTCGACCCGGTCGTCTGTCATCGGCAGCAGCCGGACCCCCGGGCGCCAGCGGTCGCACAGCGCCTCGGTGACAGCGGACAGGGGGTAACCCGCGGCCATCATCTGCGTGCGGACGATGTGGGTGGCCACGTCGCGGTCGCCCAGCCCGAACCAGGTCGGCTGCATGCCGTAGGCCGCGAGCTCCTGTTTGACGGCGAAGGACTCGTTGTCGCGCCCCCACCCCTGGTCCTCGTTGATCCCGCCGCCGAGGGTGTACATCACAGTGTCCAGATCCGGACAGATGCGCAGTCCGAAAAGCGTGATGTCATCGCCGGTATTGCCGATGACCGTGATGGTGGGGTCGTTGTCGGAGGGGTCTGCGCCGACCCCGAGAGCTGTTTTGAGGCCGCGCAGGAAGCGTGCGCCCCCGATACCGCCGGCTGGTACGACTATCCGCATAGGCTCAAGTCTGGCAGGCTGTGCTGGTGTATGTGCCATGCTTCGCGCCGCGTGCGCAAAGCGGCGGACCCGGCGGCGCGCAACGACTCACCCCGCACCGCCTTGGGGCGGCCCCAGTGCGCCGGAGCCGGGAGTTTCGGTCCTGAGACACGGCCCCGGCGCAGTGCGGCGGCATAGATAGCATGCCTCGGCCGGATCGCCGACGGCATTGGGCCGCGAAAGCGCCGGCATCTTCCACACCGGGGTGCTTCCACGGCCCCGCCGGCCCCTGATCGCGCCCGGGCGGCGATTTCCGGGACGACCGCTCTTGACAATCCGTTGATATGCAAGCTTCCACCGGCGCGCGCGACGCGGCGGCGCGAAGCACCGGAGGG
This sequence comes from Streptomonospora sediminis, assembly GCF_054778995.1. Taxonomy (NCBI): domain Bacteria; kingdom Bacillati; phylum Actinomycetota; class Actinomycetes; order Streptosporangiales; family Nocardiopsidaceae; genus Streptomonospora; species Streptomonospora sediminis. Next base: position 22,452 of record NZ_BAAGYZ010000102.1, on the reverse strand, counting down.
GAACCTCTCTTGAACAACGAAGCACTCAACCGCCTGCGGGTACCCGCTGCCTGGGCGCTGCTCAGTGCTGTGGGCCTGCACATGCTCGGCGGCCTGATCTACATCTTCGGCCACGGGGTCACCTACGACGCCACGATCGTGGGCAACTTCAGCAGTACGGGGTCGTCGAACTTCTACAGCCCGCTGCTGATCGGGTTGCTCGTCGCGGCGGTCGTCCTGGTGGCCACGGCACCGGTGAAGACCTCCGTCAATTTTCCAGTGGTGCTCGTCGCGCTGATCATGACCGGCATCGCGGCCCTGATGGGCCTCATCGGCCTGATCATGGGTTTCATCAACGCCAACGAGACCGGTGAACTGGCCGACGGGTTCACCTCGTTCCTGTCGATCGCTGGCGAACTGGCCATCATCGCCATTGCCGGGCTCTTCATGATGCGGGTGTTCAGCGACCAGACGCTGGTCCCGCGCTCGGCTCCCCAGGGCGTCCCGATGGGCCAACCCGGGTTCCCGCCGCACACCGGCGGCCAGCAGCAGTTCGCGCCGCAGACCGGGGCCCAGCAGTCTTTCGCCCCGCAGCCCGGCTACGCCACGGGCGGGCAGCCCGCCTACCAGCAGCAGCCCCAACAGCAGGACTGGGGCGCCGCCCAGCAGCCGGCCTACGGTGGTGCACCTGCCGCCCAGCCGGGCATGTACGACCCCAACCAGTCGGGTGCTTACAGCAACCCGGGCCAGCCGGGCGGCTACGACCCCAACCAGCCGGGCATGTACGACCCCAACCAGTCGGGTGCTTACAGCAACCCGGGCCAGCCGGGCGGCTACGACCCCAACCAGTCCGGCGCCTACAACAACCAGCAGCAGTACGCCGACGTGCCGGCCGCCCAGGGCTACGCCCCGCAGGAACCGCAGGCCCAGCAGCCCTACGGCGGCGACCCCGCCCAGCAGCAGCCCTACGCCCAGGGCTGGGGCCAGCAGCCGGCCGACGCCTACCCGCAGTCCCCAGCGGGCCAGGACCCTTACCAGCCCGGCTACTCCCAAAGCGGCGGCCAGCAGAGCTACGGCCAGGAATGGCAGCAGCAGGGCTACGGGCAGACCTACCAGCCCGGCTACGACCCCTACAGCCAGCAGCCCTATCCCGGTACCGGCGGCCAGCAGCCGTACGCGACCGGCGCCGGGCAGCCCGATTACAGCGCCGGTACCGGCGGCCAGCAGCCGTACGCGACTGGGGCCGGCCAGCCCGATTACAGCGCCGGCAGCGGCGGACAGCCCGCCTACGGGTCGCCGTACGACCCCGCCCAGTACGCGCCCGCCCCCCAGCCCGGGGCCGACGCTGAGCAGGCGGCCCAGGACGCCATGCAGTACGGCTGGTACCAGCAGCCCGGCGAGCAGCCCGCCCCGGCGGCCGAACCGCGGCGCGACACGCCGCTGGATTCGTTCTTCTCCGAGGAGAGCGCCACCGAGAAGACCGCCCAGATCGACCCGGTCTTCGGGGCGGGATACGGCCAGCAGCACGGCGAAGGCACCGACACACCGCAAGGCTGGTACCGCGACGACGACCGCCGCTGACCTCTTCCGGTTCCGGCCGATCCGCCCCCGGCGCATTGGCCGCACGCGACAATTGCGTGGTAATCCACTGGATCCGACACGACGGGTAGACGCCCGGCGGTTGTTTGTTACATGATATTCAGGGGATTACCACGCAGTGCGCTTGACGTATAGCGACTCCCACGCGTGTAATTTTCAGGTGTGATTCCACCCTCCCGGGGGTCGAATGGGAGGGTACATCTAGGGGGGCAATAGGAGGTGCGCATGAGCGAGGTCATCCCGCTGGCGCACGGCGCAGACGAAGATCTGGGCTGGCAGGAGCGCGCCCTGTGCGCGCAGACCGACCCCGAGGCGTTCTTCCCCGAGAAGGGCGGCTCGACGCGGGAGGCGAAGAAGGTCTGCTTGTCATGCGAGGTGCGGGCGGAGTGTCTGGAATACGCGCTGGAGCACGATGAGCGCTTCGGCATCTGGGGGGGACTCTCCGAACGCGAGCGGCGGCGGCTTAAGAAAGCAGCCGGCCAGGATTTCGATTTCCTCGCCGACATGCTGTGACCGCGGCCGGCAACGCCGAACGCGTGCCCTGGGTTTTTGCCCGGGGCACGCGTTTTTTTATCCGCGCTTTACACTTTGGCTGGTAGAGGGGTGGCAATGTAAGTGCGGCGCCGGCCGTAACCGCCCGCCCTCGGCCGGGCGAAAGTGCACGTAAACGGTCGCAGGTGGCGTAAGGTGATCTGCCGACACCCCCGGCCGCGCAACGCCCCCCGCAGCACCTGCAGCGGCCGCCCGCCTTGACCTCGAACCCCGAGAGCGAACACCAGCCGTGCTACCCCTGGACCCGGCTCGCCACATCGTCACCGCCGTCATCGTCACCCACGACGGTGCCCGATGGCTGCCGGAGACCCTGGAAGCCGTCCGCGAGCAGTCACGGCCAGTGCAGCGCGTCACCGGAGTCGACACCGGAAGCCGCGACCGCAGCGGCCGCATCCTCGCCGACTTCATCGCCCCCGACGCCATCACCACGCTGGACCGCTCCACCGGCTTCGGCGACGCCGTACGCGCCGCCCTCGACCTCCCGCGCGCCCGCGCCGCCTTCCCCGGCGCCGCACCCGACGCCACCGAGTGGATCTGGCTGATCCACGACGACTGCACCCCCGAACCCGACGCGCTCCAGCACCTGCTGCTGGCCGCCAACGACGACCCCCGCGCAGCCGTACTCGGGCCCAAACTCCGCGACTGGTTCGACCGCCGGCTGCTGGTCGAAGCCGGCGTGACCATCGACGGGGCCGGGCGCCGCGAAACCGGCCTGGAAGCGCGCGAGTTCGACCACGGCCAGCACGACGGCACCCGGCCCGTGCTGTCGGTATCCAGCGCAGGCATGCTCGTCCGCCGCGACGTGTGGGACCAGCTCGACGGCTTCGACCGCGTCCTGCCCATCTTCCGCGACGACATCGACTTCTGCTGGCGCGCCGGCGGCGCAGGCCACCGCGTCCTCATCGTCACCGACGCGGTCGCCTACCACGCCGAAGCCGCCGCCCGCCGCCGCAGGCGCATCAGCGCCGCGAGCGACCACCCCCGGCGCCTCGACCGCCGCAACGCGATGCTCGTGCTGCTGGCCAACCTGCCGCTGGGCGGAATGGCCGCCGCATTCGTGCGCAACACGTTCGCGTCCGTGCTGCGGGTGCTGATGTACATCCTCGCCAAGCAGCCCGCCAACGCCTTCGACGAAGCCGTCGCCATCGGCGCGGTCTACCTCATGCCCGGCCGGCTCATCCGCGCCCGCCTGCGCCGCCGCCGCGACCGCAGGCGCACCTACAGCGCCATCCGGCCGTTTTTGGCCCGCGGCGTGGCGCTGCGGCAGTTCACCGACACCGTCGCCAACCTGTTCGCCGGCACCCCCGGCATCGACACCGCAGGCCGCCACCAGGCCGTCACCGCACCCCCGCCCGACGACGAAGACCCGCTCGACGACAACCACAGCCTGCTGCGGCGCGCACTGACCAGCCCCGGGCTGCTGCTGGTCACCACGCTGACCATCGTCACACTGGTCGCCGAGCGCTCACTGCTGTTCGGCGAAGGCCTCTACGGCGGCGCGCTGCCCCCGGTCCAAGGCGGAGCCGCCGACCTGTGGCGCCTCTACCTCACCGGCCGCCCCGATGTCGGCGCCGGAGCCGGCGCACCCGCCCCGCCCTATGTCGGCCTGCTCGCGCTGCTGTCCACCCTGCTACTGGGCGAACCGTGGCTGGCCGTCACCGTCATCCTGCTCGGCTGCGTGCCGCTGGCCGGGTTCACCGCCTACCTGCTGGCGCGCCGAGTCCTCAACTTCCGCCCCGCCCAGGTGTGGATGGCGGGCTCCTACGCGCTGCTGCCCATGGCCACCGGGGCGGTCGCCCAAGGCCGGCTGGGCACGGCACTGGTCCACGCACTCCTTCCCGTGCTGGGCATCCTGCTCACCCGGATGCTCAACCTCCCGCCGCGACAGTCGCGGCGCACCGCCTGGGCACTGGCCCTGTCCATCGCCGCCGGAACCGCATTCGTGCCGCTGCTGTGGCTGCTGGCGCTGGTCACCGGGGTACTGGTAGCGGTCGCCTTCGGCCACCTCGGCCGCCGCCTCTACGCCAGCCTCGCGATCGCCCTCGGCGCGCCCCTGGTACTGCTGCTGCCCTGGTCGCTGGAGCTGTTCCTGCACCCGTCGCTGTGGCTGCTGGAAGCCGGCCTCCACCGGCCGGAGCTGTCGGCGCCCCCGCCCAGCGCCGAACAACTGCTGATGCTCTCGCCCGGCGGCCCCGGCAGCCCGCCGATCTGGATCACCGCCGGATTCCTCGCCGCCGCACTGTTCGGCCTGCTGCTCCTGCGCCACCGCATGCTCATCGCCGCGGGCTGGAGCGTCGCCCTTTTCGGCATCCTGGTCGCCATCGTGGTCAGCCGCGTCCCCGTCGCACCCTGGTACGGCGGCCCCGCCGCCCCCGCCTGGCCCGGGGTCGCACTCGCCTTCGCCGCCACCGCGATGCTGCTGTCGGCGGCCACCGCCGCACAGTCCTTCGGGGTGATGTGGGCCATGGGCAGGCTGCGGCGCGTATTCGTCGTCGGCGCCGCCGCACTGGCCCTGACCACACCCGTGTGCGCCGCCGGCGTATGGATGTGGCAAGGCGCCCACGGGCCGCTGACCGGCCAGGGCGCACCCGCCATCCCCGGGATGCTGGGCGCCCTCAGCGGCGACGCCCGCCACGCCCGCACCCTCGTCATCTCACCCGAAGCCGAAGGCCCCGTGCGCTACGCGGTACTGCGCGGGCGCGAACCCCGCATCGGCGAAGGCCAGATCCCCACCTCCGAACCCACCCGCCTGGTTCTGGACCGGATCGTCGCCGGCATCGCCGCCGGACAGGGCGGAGACCAGGCCCGGCAATTGGGCCGGCTCGGCATCGGCTTCGTGCTCGTACCGCGCCCGCCCGCCTCCGACACCGGCGCCGCCACCCCAGTCGACACCCTCGACGGGGTGCCCGGCGTATCCCGGGTGCTGCTGACCGAACGGTTCGGCCTGTGGCGGCTCGACGAACCCACCGGGCGGCTGCGAGTCACCGGCGGCGGCGAAAACGCCGTCCTCAAACAGCAGAGCGGCGGCGACACCCCCGCAACGGCTTACACCGTGCCCGCGGGCACCGCCGACCGCACCTTGGTCCTGGCCGAACCCGCCGGCACCGGATGGAGCGCAACACTGGACGGCGAACCGCTGCCCGCCGGCGCCACCGACAGCGGACTGGCAACCTTCGACCTGCCCGCCGGCGGCGGCCGGCTGCAGCTCGACAAGTCCGACCCGCTGCGCCAGGGATGGCTGCTGGCCCAAGGCGTGCTGCTGGCCCTGGTCGCGGTCCTCGCGCTGCCGGGCGTACGCACAGAGGAGGATCTGCGCGAGGAAGCCGCCCAGCCCGCGCCGCGCCCGCGACGGCCGCGCCGCCCGCCGCTGTCGGGACTGCGCTCCTCCACCGGCGCCCGCGCGGCGGCCACCCGCGGCCACCGCAGCCGCGGAACCCGCCGCGCCGACGGCCGCGGCTCCCGGCATGCCGGCGACACACCCGGCACCCGCGGCGGCAACGGCGCGCACGGCGAAGGGAGCGACCAGTGAGACTGATCGTCGAGAACCGCTTCGCCCTGCTGGTCCTGGTCCTCATCGCGCTGACCGCACTGTTCGGCGTCGCCGCGGTCACCCGCACCGTCGGCGCCGAACCGGGCGGAGCCGAGTCCCCGGCCGCCGCCCCCGTCCAGTCGGCGCTGCGGATGTGCCCACCGCCCCAAGGCGACGACCGCACGACCCGCGCCGCGGCGCTGGCGACCGGCTCCGGCGGCAAGGGCGGCGGCCGGCTGTCGGCCGCCGAGAACACCGCAGACGCCGACACCGTCGGCGACCCCGCCGCGGCCGGGTCGCCGTGGAGCGCCGACACCAGCGGCGCCGAACAGTCCACCGCCGTCTCCGCCGAAGGCCCCTCCGCCGCCGGGCTGGACGTCACGCAGACCACGCTCGGCGATGAAGGCGCCTATGCCACCGAGGTCCGCTGCGCCGAGCCCGGTATCAGCACCTGGTTCGCCGCACCGGGCGGCACCGACCTGGAGGAACTGCGGCTGCTGCTGGCCAACCCGGACCAGGACGCCGCCACCGCCAACGTGGACGTCTACATCTCCGGCGGCCCCGTCTACTCCGACGAGACCCGCGGTATCTCCGTCGAAGGCCGCGGCAGCAGCGAGATCGAGCTGACCGACCTGATCCAGGGCAGCCGGGCGGCCGTCGTACACGTCCGCACGAACTCGGGCCGGGTGGCCCCGGCGCTGTTCGCCGACCGCGGCGGCAGCGGCCAGGACTGGGTGCCGCCCACGACCGCGCCGTCGCGCACCCATGTCATCCCCGCCATCCCAGCGGGCAAAGGCAACCGGCGGCTCATCGTCGCCGCACCCGGCGACACCCCGGTCACCGCCGACGTGCGGCTCTACACCGACGAAGGCCGCGTCGAACACGACACCCTGCAGGACCTGAGCGTGCCGCCGGCAGCGGGCGCCTTCCTCAGCCTTGAGGGGCCGCTGGGCAAACAAGCGGGCACCGCGGTGGTCAAGGCCGACCGTCCCGTGGTGGTGGGCGTGGCCGCATCGCGCTCCGGCGGCGACGACACCGCCTACACGGCCGCGGCACCGCCGCTGCAGGGCCCGCTGAACGGGACCGCCGTGGTCCCCGCCAACCCCGAGGACACCTTCACCCAGCTGGTCTTCGCCGCCTTGGACGGGCCCGCGACCGCTGTGGTGTCACCGTTCGGCGCGGACGGCGGCGGCGAACCCGAGCGGGTCAAGCTCAAGGCAGGGCGCACCACCGTCTTCGACGCGGCCCCGCCGGAGGACGCCCAGGCGTTCACGGTGCGCATCGACGGCGACCGGCCGGTCCATGCCGGGCGGGTGCTGACCCACGAGAGCGGGGGCAGCAGCGCCATGTCCGCCCTGCCGCTGCTGCCCGCACCCGCCGAGGTCGCGTTGCCGCCCGTGGAGGACTCGCTCACCGCGATCGTGGAGTAGCTCCCCTCGTTTACCTGGGACTGCACCGCGGCTGCGGGCACCGCGATTGCGCAGCGGCCGGTACCGGCCCCCGGAGGGAGCGGTCCGCTTGGCCCGCCTGGCCCTGGTGGACGGCGGCGGCGCGGCGGCAAGGCAACGACCGGCGTGGCTTGGGAACACCGAAACGCCGACGGGCGCTGGGCGCTGTCGGCGGTGCCCCGCGGAGGTGCTGAACACGCAAACGGGGGCGGCCCCGGTTCCGGCGGTCAGGTTTCGGGGTCGACGGTCTCAGGTTCCAACCCGAGCAGGTTGGCGACCTCCTCGACCACGGTGTCGTAGACGAGCAGGGCCATCTCCTCGGGCTCGCGGGTGCGGACCTCGACCGGCCTGCGGTAGACGATGATGCGCGCCTGCCCGGCACCGGCGGATTCCAACCGCGAGAAAGGTATGCCGTCCTCGGCTGTGACCCCGCGGGGGACCCGGGGGACGTCCTCGACCAGGAACTCGACACTGGCGAGCTCGCGCGCCCAATGGCGCTCCAAGCGCTCGACGGCATCGAGCACGAGGTCGTCGAAGACTTGCGCCCGGGTGCGGCTCATGGGTAGTTCAGGCGGCGCCAAGGGTCCGCGGACACCACGCCCGCGCCGGTCTCGACGTCGTACTCGGTCGGCTTGAGCCCTATCAAGGTGCACTCGTCGCACAGTCCGAGACTATGCCATCCGCGGCCGACTTGCAGCACCCGCGGCGGATCGCCTTCATCTGCAGGACACAGCGGAGGGACGCTGGCGTGCGGCGGGGGAAGGGCATAAGGTCGATGCCCGTGAGCGTCGTCCGACGCTGCTCGCGCACAGCGTGCCGGCAGCCCGCAGTCTTCACGCTCACTTATGTCTACGCCGACTCCACGGCCGTGCTCGGTCCGCTCGCCGCCTACGCCGAACCGCACTGCTACGACCTCTGCGCCATGCACGCCGATCGGCTCACCGCTCCCCGCGGTTGGGAGGTCGTGCGGCTGCCCGCCGACTCCTCCGCCGGCCCGCCCGGCAGCGACGACCTTGAGGCGTTAGCCGACGCGGTACGCGAGGCCGCCCGCCCGCCCGCCGCCGACAGCCCTGTCGGCCAAGGCGTCGAAACCAACCGGCGCGGACACCTGCGGGTGGTCAAATCCGCCGAAAACCAAACGCAGCACGATCCCCCCTCCGCACCGCCCTCCGCCCGGCCCGGCCACGACGCCTAACCCGGTGCCGCGGCGCTGCACCCCGGCCGGTGCCCGCACTGCGTTGCCACCCGGGATCCGCGGGCCCGCAGCGCGCCCTTGATAGCTTGGGACCACGTGGACGGCACCCGCCCCGCGAGCCGCACCCGTTGCGCCGCGCCAGGGGCACCGCCCGCGACAGCCCCGATTACGACCGGATCCGGAGCAACGTGTGGGTGACCTCGGCGACATCTTCAAGGCTTACGACATCCGAGGGGTCGTACCCGACACTCTCGACGCCACCCGAGCACGCGCGATCGGTGCGGCATTCGCGCGCACGGTCGGCGGCCCCACCGCGGTGGTCGCCTACGACATGCGGCCCTCCTCGCCGGAGCTGGCCACGGCCTTTGCCGAAGGCGTGTGCGGGCAGGGCGTCGATGTGGTGATGGCCGGGCTCGGCTCCACCGACATGCTCTACTTCGCTGCGGGCCACCTGGACATGCCCGGCGCCATGTTCACCGCCAGCCACAACCCCGCCCAGTACAACGGGATCAAGATGTGCCGGGCCGGCGCCGCTCCCGTAGGCTCCGACAGCGGGCTGGAGGAGATCCGCCGCCTCGCCGAACGCGGCGTACCCGAGACCGAAGGCGTTCGCGGCACCATCACCGAGCGCGACCTGGTCACCGAGTACGCCGGCTACCTGCGCTCCCTGGTCGACCTGTCGGACTGCCGGCCGCTGCGGGTCGCCATCGACGCCGGCAACGGCATGGGCGGCTACACCGTCCCCGCCGTGCTGGGTACCGAACGGTTGGGGCCGCTGCCGCTGTCCATCGACCCGCTGTACTTCGAGCTCGACGGCACCTTCCCCAACCACCCCGCCAACCCGCTCGACTACGCCAACCTGGTCGACCTGCAGGCCAGGGTGCGCGAGACCGGAGCCGACATCGGGCTGGCCTTCGACGGCGACGCCGACCGCTGCTTCGTGGTCGACGAGCGCGGCGAACCGGTCCCGCCCTCTGCGATCACGGCGCTGGTCGCGGTGCAGGAGTTGGCCAAGGAGCCCGGCGCCACCGTCATCCACAACCTCATCACCTCCAACTCCGTGCCCGAGGTCGTGCGCGAGCACGGCGGCGAACCGGTGCGCACCCGGGTGGGCCACTCCTTCATCAAGGCGACCATGGCCGAAACCGGAGCCATCTTCGGTGGCGAGCACTCCGCCCACTACTACTTCCGCGACTTCTGGCGGGCCGACACCGGTATGCTCGCGGCGATGCACGTGCTGCGCGTGCTCGGCAACGACACCCGCACGCTCTCGGAGATCACCGCGGAGTACACGCGCTACGCGGCCTCCGGCGAGGTCAACTCCGAGGTCGCCGACCAGCAGGAGCGGGCGGCTGCCGTCGAGCAGGCCTATTCCGGCCGGGCGGCCGGGATCGACCACCTCGACGGGCTGACCATCACCCTGGCCGACGGCTCCTGGTTCAACCTGCGCGCCTCCAACACCGAGCCGCTGCTGCGGCTCAACGTGGAGGCCCCCGACTCCGCCGCGATGGCCGGGCTGCGCGACGACGTGCTCGCCATCATCCGCGCATGACCGGGCGCCCGGCGCCCAACGACCACCAGACGGGAATACCGCGATGACCGCGAAAATCGACGACTGGCTGCTGGAGATCCTGGCCTGCCCCAAGAGCAAGGCGCCGCTGCGGCTCGACGAAGAAGCCGGCGAACTGGTCTGCGACGAAAGCGGACTGGCCTACCCGATCCGCGACGGTATCCCGGTGCTGCTGGTGGACGAGGCCCGCGTCATCGACTGAAGCCGTTGCGGTGCCGGTGCCGGGCCGCTGCGGCGGGCCGGCACCGGTCCGGCCCGGTAGGGCAGGTCGGGCCCGCTCCGGCGGGCCCGGCGCGGCCTGCTTCGGCGGGCCCGGCGCGGCCTGCTTCGGCCGCAGTATGCCCCTGGCCCGGCCCTGCAGCGGCGGTCGGCCGAGCGTGCACCGGTTGCCGGTACCGCCCGCGGCCCGAGCGGCGCCGGCAATGGCGAAGGGAACCCATGGCCCACGAGTTCGACGAGTTCCGGCTGGACGACCCGCAGGCCGGGGCTGATGCGCTGCGCGGCGCCGCCGCAGCGGCGGCGCGGCTGCGGGCCGCGCGCACGGCCGCGAACGAAGCACCGCTGCAGGCCCTGACCGACGAGGGGCGTCCCCGCTCCATCGTGGTGGTCGGCGGCGGCGCCGCGGGTTCCGCCGGCGAGATCCTCGCCGCGGTGCTCGGCACCGGCTGCCCCATCCCGGTGGTGACCGTGCGCGACTACCGGCTGCCCGGCTGGGTCGGCAGCCACGATCTGGTCGCCGCCACCGCGTCCACAACCGGCCAGATTCCCGAATGGGTGCGCGAGTGCGCGGCCGAGGCCGTGCGGCGCGGCTGCCGTTTCCTGGCCATCGGCCCGCGGGACAATCCCCTCGCGGCGATCGCCGAGCAGGGCCGCGCCCCCTCCATCGTGCTTCCCCAGGTCGCAGCGGGCCCCGAATCACCCTGGGAGCCCGCGGTCGCGCTGCTCGGAGCGGCCGAGCGGGCCGGGCTCGCCGCACCGCCCGAGGCCGCCTACGAGGCGGCGGCTGCGCGTCTGGAGCAGGCGGCCGTCGACTACGGGCCCGCCATCGAAAGCTGGGAGAACGAAGCGAAGACCGCGGCGATCGGTATCGCCGGCAGTATCCCGCTGGTGTGCGGCGGAACACCCGTCGCCGAGGCCGCGGCCGGCTACTTCGCCTCCCGTTGCGCGGCCGTCGCCGGATATCCTGCGGTCTGCGGCCGGGCGCCCGCAATGCTCGACGGCCAGATCGCCGTCGCACACGGGCCGTTCGGCGGCACCGGCCCGCGGTCGATCTTCGACGACCCTGTTGAGGACCCCACCGCGGCCATGCGGCTGGTCCTCCTGCGCGATCCGGAGGAAGGGCCCGCAGCAGCCCGCGACCTGGCGGCCGCCGCGGACACCGTCCGTGAACAAGGCCTCGGCGTCAGCGAATTCTCCGCGCCGCAAGCAAGCGCAATGGAACGAATCGCCGGTTTGATCGCTCTAATCGATTACGCCACTGTGTACATAGCCGTCGCCTACGGCGCGGATCCGCTAGCCCATCCGCTGGTCGTGCGTTAGCGCCAGCCACGACCGCATCTGGAGGAGATCGATGCCCGGTCCCGAGTCGCTGTCGCCGAACGACCCCGCCTCGTTCGGCGGCTACAGCGTGGTCGGACGCCTGGGGAAAGGCGGCCAGGGTGTGGTCTATCTCGGCCGCAACGACGAGGGCGAGGAGTTCGCCATCAAGGTCCTGAACGACCAGTGGTCGCAGGACGACGATCTCCGCAAACGGTTCGCCAAGGAGGTGCGCGCGGCCCAGAAGGTCGCGTCGTTCTGCACCGCCGCGATCCAGGACGCCCAGCTCGACCAGGATCCCCCCTACGTCGTCTCCGAGTATGTGCCCGGGCAGTCGCTGCAGGAGGTCGTGGCCGCCAAGGGACCGCACAAGGGGGCGTCCCTGCAGCGGTTGGCGGTCTCGACGGCGACCGCGCTGGTGGCCATCCACCAGGCGGGCATCGTGCACCGCGACTTCAAGCCAGGCAACGTGCTGCTGGGCCCCGACGGCCCCCGCGTGATCGACTTCGGGATCGCGCGCATGTCCGACGGCACCGCGACCATGACCAACTCGATCGTGGGAACCCCCTCCTACATGGCCCCCGAGCAGATCGAGGGCCAGGAGATGACCCCCAAGGTCGACGTGTTCGCCTGGGGCTGCGTCATCGCCTTCGCGTCCACGGGCAACGCGCCGTTCGGCACCGACAGCGTGCCCGCCGTCGTGCACCGCGTGGTCAGCGCGCCGCCCAACCTGGAAGGGCTGCCGGAGTCGCTGGTGGGCATCGTGCAGGCCTGCCTGGACAAGGACCCGGCCCGCAGGCCCACCGCCCAGGAGCTGCTGATGCGGCTATTGGGCCACGAAAGCGCGGTCACCGCCGACGCCGCGCTCCACGAGGGCGCGCGCATCGCCGAGGCGGGGCCGATCAGCGGACCGCAGACCCCCGCGTCCGGCCCGATGGCGCCGCCCGCACACGGCCACCCGAGCGGCCCCGGCGGTCCGGCCACCCCGCCGCCCAACCCCAGCGGGCCGCAAACCCCCTACCCGGCCCACTACACCGGCCAGGGCGGCCCCATGGCCCCGCCGCCGACCGGCCCCCAGCAGGCAGCGCCGCAGCAGGGCGGTTTCCCGCCGCACCAGCAGATGGGCCCGGGGCCGCAGATGCCGCCCAACCCCAACATGACCGGCGCGCCCCGCGGACCGATGACACCCACCCCGCCCCAGGCCGGCGGCCCCAACACCATGTACGGCAACCCCGGCATGACCAACCGGCCGCCGCCGAACATGCAGCAGCACCCCAACCAGCAGCCGCAGCGCCGGGTCGAGGACCCGATCCTGTCCAAGGGCTGGGTGGTCCCGGCGGTGCTGATCGCCATCATCATCCTGCTGCTGGTGCTGTTCCTGGTGGCGCTGAGCTCGAACTAGGCCCCTTAGAAGTCCTGCTTGTCTGTTTGGTCCGGTCGACGCACCGATGATCATGCAGAAATGCCCAAATATCAAAGCTCAGACGGCATTTCTGCATGCTCGCCACCGACCTGCACAGCCGCCGTCAGTACTGCGCCGTCTGGGTCAGTTGGCCGACGGAGCGGGAGAGGACGTCGTCGACGAACGCCTCCACCTCGGGCCAGCGGTCGTCGGCGCCGTCGGTGGGGACCAGGGTCACGCAGTCGGCGCAACCCGGCTCCAAGACGTCGGTGGCGCCCTCGTCGGTGGTCATCCGGCCGTCCGCGGTAACCGCGAGCACGCCGGTTGCGGCCGAACCCACCTCCTGGACGAACACGAGCAGCTGCAGTACGCCGTCGGCGAGGTCGACGTCGAGTGCGGCCTGCCACTCGTTGGCGCCCGGAGTGAACAGCGCGCGCTGGGCGGCGGTGTCGCGGCGTTCGCCCGGCGAGGGGGCGACGGCGTCGCGGGCCGGGCCGCGGGCCGGCTTTGTCGTGGTCGCGGTTGCGGAGTCGCCGGTCGGCTCGTCGGCGGTGCGCCCGGACGACGGGGCCGCAGCGGAGGACGGTGAGGTTTCGGGAGTAGCCCCCGTGCCGCCGGGTTCGGTGGTGCCCCCGAAGAACCCGCGTGAGGACGAGCCGCCGGGTACGCGGTCCTCGCCGCCCGGAGGCGTGAACGCGGGTCCCCCCGTCGAGCTGCTGACCACCGCCCGGGACCCGGGGTCCAGTTCGCGCAGCACCAGGCGCAGCGAGGCGCAGCGCACCCGCAGGTGCTCGACTATGCGGCGGTGGACCGCCGCGGCGAGGCGGCCCCGGTCCTTGCGTGCGGTGGCCGGGTTGCGCGTCGGGCGGCTCAGTTCCCAGCGCAGGGCAGCCGCCTCCAGATCCGCCAGTTGCAGGACGAACGCGGTCAGCCGGTCGTCGGCGGCACGCGGTGCCGGAACGGTTGCCGCCGACGGCGGTCCGACCGGCGACGGTGCGGGCTCGCCCGGCGGCGCGGCGACGCCCGGCGGGGGCGGCGGTGCGGGAGCGGTGGGCTCCGGCGCCGGCGGGCAGCGCCGGTCGATCGCGGGCGGCGGGAGGTCGGAGCGCATCAGCGACAGGGCGGCGAGCCACCACGGGAGCGGGCGCAGGTGCGGTGGCGGGCCGTCCGTATCGGCGGGTGTGCCGTTGACCGGGTCGGCGCCCGGGTTGCCGGCGGGGCCGGATTCGAGGGCGTCGCTGCAGGTCAGGAAGAGGTGCGCCGCGCGGATCACCGGGTGGGTCTCGACCGCGGCGGCCTCGGCGAGCACCTCGCCGATTCCGGACGGCGCGGGTAGCGGCGGGGCGAAGTCGGGCACACCGTGCGCGAGGGCCTCGAAGTACTCCGGAGTCAGCCGCACGCCGGAGCGGCAGTCCGCGGCCATCGCGAGGAACGCGTCCTCCTCGGCAGCGAGGGTTTCGGCTGGCCGGTTGTCGGCGCCGGCCAGCAGCCGCAATGTTTCGACGCGCCAGCGGGCGCTGGCGCGGTCGACGGCGGGATCGTTGCCGCTGCGCCCGTAGCATCGGCGTTCCGTCCACACCTCGCGCAAGCGGTCGAGGTTCGCGAGCCGCCTGCGTACGGTGTCCGAGAAACGTTCCGGACCAAGGGTGCGACCGCGTTGTCGGGTGTCCACGATGTCACCGTAGCCAGCGGTACGGCGGATAAAACCCGGCTAGTAGTGATCCTTCGGAGAAAGCGCGCAAAGTAGGGCGGCAGTGGGATTCGGCGCTGGCCTCGGGGGTTCCGGGCCGCTCGGGTGCTCCGGGCGGCGGGCCGACGGGGTGCCGTGGTAACCGCGGTGCTGCACGGGCGCTGCGGGCGGCGGGCGGGTGCTTCGCGGTGGGCGCCGGAGATCCCGGGTACACCGGATATCTCGGGGATTCCGGGGATGCGCCGGTCGGTGCGGTGGCTCGGGCGGGCGCGGCCGGTGCGGCAGGTCCCCGCGGTGCGGCTAGCGCGGTCGGCGCGTGGAGTGCGGTCGGCGCGGTCGAGACAGCAGGCATAGCTGAAAAACCCCCAAATCCGGAACAACCACGTGTTGTGGCCAATGGTTCACCTTTAATCCTTGGTCTGTTAACCCGAATACACAATGATCATTCCGCGGTGCCATGCTGCTGGGCGACACGCGGAGCGGTCGGCGGATCCGTGCACCAGGACCTGCGGTTCGGACCTGGGCTCGGGGCCGGATCGGTGGTCTCCCGAGGGTTGCGGTTCCGGCGGGGCGGTTGTGCACAGGCCGGGAATTCTTCTGGTGCCGCCGGTGTGCGGGCGGGTTGACTAGAAGTAGGGGTTCCCCCCAAGCGCAGGCCCCGGTCCGTCCGTTTTTTGCGGGCCGGTCCATTCCGTGTGCCCGCGTGCCTGTGTGCTCGTCCACCCGAACGCGGTAATCTGCGATCCGCACCGGACCCGGACCACCCCCCGCCCCGCTCGTGCCGGCGGCACCCGCGCCGGACAACCGGCGGTGTGCTTCGGGCGTCTCCGACGGTGTTCCGCATTTGCAACCACCGGCGCTTTGCGCCACGCCTCGCCGCGAGACCCGCATGCCTCCGGCACGGACAGTGAATGAGGTAGCCGTCCCCGTGCAGTCGTCGTCATCATCCGGTGCAGTCGCACCCCCGCCCGCCCCCGCGTCCAGCACCGAGGAGCCACCGAGCGGCGACCGCCCGGCCCCGGCCGCCGGGTCGGGCTACCGCCCCGAGATCCAGGGGCTGCGGGCCGTGGCGGTGCTGCTCGTCGCGATCTACCACATTTGGCTGAGCCGCGTCTCCGGCGGCGTGGACGTCTTCCTGCTGCTCACCGGCTTTTTGATCACTGGTTCGCTGCTGCGTACGGCCGAACGCCGCGGCAGGATCGACTTCGCCGCGTTCTGGACCCGGCTGGCCAAGCGGCTGTTCCCGGCATCCGCGGTGGCGCTGGCCGGCATCCTCGTGGCGAGCTACCTGTTCCTGCCCTCCACGGTCTGGCGCGACACGATCTCCGGAGTGATCGCCTCGGCGCTGTACTTCGAGAACTGGAACCTGGCGCTCAACTCGGTCGACTACCTCGCCCAGAACAGCACCGCCGGCCCGGTGCAGCACTTCTGGTCGCTGGCGGTGCAGGGCCAGTTCTACCTGCTGTGGCCGGTCGTCATCACCGCGGCGGCACTACTGGCGCGCGCCGCCGGCCGGCCGCTGCGCCGCGTCGCGGGCGTCGTGCTCACGCTGGTGTTCGCCGCCTCACTCGCCTACTCCGTGTTCATGACCGGAGCCAACCAGCCCTGGGCCTACTTCGACACCGGCGCCCGCCTGTGGGAGCTCGCGCTGGGCGGTCTGCTCGTCCTCGCCCTCCCGCACATACGCCTCTACCGCTGGCTGCGGGTACTGCTGGGCTGGGCCGGCCTGGCGGCGCTGGTGGGCTGCGGGCTGCTGATGCAGGTGTCCACGCTCTTCCCGGGCTACATCGCGCTATGGCCGACCCTGGCCGCCGCCGCGGTGGTCGTCGCCGGCACCACGAACTCCGCAGTGGGCGCCGACCGGCTGCTCAACTGGCGCCCCATGGGCTACATCGGCGACCACGCCTACGCCCTCTACCTGTGGCACTGGCCGGTGCTGGTCTGCTACCTCGCGGTCACCGACCGCACCCAGCCCAGCCTCACCGGGGGCTGCCTCATCCTCGCGGTGTCGATGGTGCTGGCCGTGGCGACACGGTGGATCGCCGAGAACGGTGTCGACGCGTTCACCCGCGCCCGCCCGGGCAAACTGTGGTCGCTGTCGGTCGGCGCCGCATTCATCGTCCCGGTGCTGGCGGCGGCGGGCGTGTGGTCGGGCTATCTGGCCGAACAGCAGCGCCAGCAGGAACTCGCCGCCGCGCAGACCACGAACTACCCGGGCGCGGCGGCGATCGACTCCTCGGCCGCCGCGGCATCCCCGAAACCGGCGCAGAACCCGGTGCCCATCAACCCCGACCCCGCCAACGCCGCCGAAGACGTGCCGGCCACCTACGCCGACGGCTGCAACCAGGAGATCCGCGGCTCGGAGGTGCTCACCTGCACCTACGGCCCCGACGACTATGAGCACACGATCGCACTGGTCGGCGCCTCCCACGCCGCCCACTGGTTCCCGGCGCTGCAGGAACTGGCGCACGAAAAGCGCTGGCGCATCGTGAACATGATCAAGGGTTCGTGCCTGTTCACCGGCACCGAGCAGATGCGCGACGGCAAGGTCTACAACTCCTGCATGGAATGGAACGCCGGAGTCATGGCCGAGTTGCAGGAACTGCACCCCGACGCCGTCTTCACCAACGCGACCCGCACCAACCTCGACCCCGAGTCCGGGTTGGTGGGCGAAGTGGTCGTCGACGGCTACGTGCAGCGCTGGCGCGAACTCGACGCGATGGGCATCGACGTGATCGCCGTCCGCGACACCCCGCGGCTGGACTTCAACGCCCCCGAATGCCTCGCCGAGGGCGCACCCGACGAGTGCATCGGCCAGCGCAGCCACTCCATGGCCCGGGTCTCACCGCTGAAACTCCTGCGGAACGCCCCTGGCCAGGTCCCCGGCAACGTCACGTTCCTGGACTTCACCGACCAGCTCTGCCAAGGCAACGAGTGCCCGACGGTGATCGGCAACATCCTCGTCTACTGGGACAGCGCGCACATCACCACCACCTACATGCGCAGTCTGGCCCCCACCCTCAAGACCCGCATCGAGGCGGCCACCGACCTGTAACGGGACGCGGCGCGGGTTGCCACACGGCCGCGATCGGATGCGGCGATCTGGCCGATCTTTCCCCGCGGGAGACCGGACGGACTCTGTATTGAAAAGCGCAACGCATGCTGTGGTGGCGAACAAGGCCACGACCGGCGAGGATGGCATCGAGACAGGAGGGACAGTGATGGACGACATTCGGTTCACCATGGGTGTCTCGACGGTCAGCGGTGCCGCTCGCCTTCTCGATGTGCAGCGGCAGACCCTGGCCGGTTGGGCCGGCACGAAGGACGGCAGCCCGCCCCTACTCCACGTCCTCGAAAAAACGACGGACGAGGCAGTGGCGACGATGCCCTTCATCGCTCTCGCTGAGGCCCACGTGCTGAACGCGCTGCGCGATGCCGGGGTCCGACCACATAAGATCCGGCCGGCTCTGGAGCACCTGCGTAGCGAGTTCGGGGAGTATGTCCTGGTGGCACCCGAACTCGCGACGGACGGGGTCGACGCCCTCTGGGATCTCGCCCGTTCGGAGCCAGGGCAGGGGCTTGTCGAAGGACGTACGGGGCAGCATGTGATGCGCGAAATAGTGCAGGACTATCTGAAATATATCACGTGGGCGGACGACAAATTCCCGGAGAGCCTCCGGATCATGCGGTTCGAACCTTACAACGTGGTCGTCGATCCGCACAGATTCTTCGGACAGCCGTATTTCGCCGGTTCCGGGGTCCGTGTGGCCGACGTGGTCGGGATGCTCCGAGCCGACGAGGACCCCGAGGTGGTGGCCGATGAGTTCGGGCTCGACCTCGACACCGTACGGGGTACCGCACGCATCTCACTGGGCCGAGCCGCCTGAGTTCTACCTTGGCGCCAATATCGCCGGCCGGTCGATCCGGAGATGCCTGGTCGACCTGGGTTATGTCGTCCATACGCCGGCGGAGCTCTACGGAAGCATTGAATCCGCCGACGGCCGAAGTGACGAAGATTGGCTGGCCAGGATCTCCCCTTATGGCTGGGCGGTCATCGGCAAAGACGAGAAGATCCTGCAGCGTCCCCACGAGTTGGCGGCGTACAGGGCGGCGAAAGTCCACATGTTCCTATTGCCGAACAATGTCAAAAGGGACGTGCTGATTGAGATCCTGCACACGAATCCCAAGGAGATGTGCGTGAATGCGACGGGAAGGGTTCCCGGTGTCTGGCGGCTTCGGCGGCACAGCATGGAGCCCTTGTAGTCCCCTCCGGAGTTCCGGGCAGAAACCGTCCGAACCGCGTGCCTTCACCCGCGGCACCTCAACGAGGTGGCTGCCCGTCCGATGGCGGCCGGGCCCCCTGCTGCGGACTCTGCCCGCGGTGCTGGAGCAGGCGCAGGGCCTTCTGCTTCTCGAAGTCCATCGCGCGGGCCGGGGCCGGGGCCAGGCGGCCGACCCGTTCGCCGAAGGAGCGGACCTGGGCCAGGATCGCGGGTTCGGCGAGCACGCGCAGCGCGAAGGCCAGTGCCGCCGGGGGGATGTCGTAGGTGTTTTCGAGCTCCAGGCCCGCCGATACCGCGCTGAGGTCGTTCTCGCTGAAGCGGCGGTGGCGGTGTCCGCGCCCGGTGGGCTGCTCCTTGGTCGGCGGGACCAGCCCGAGGGCCTCGCGGTAGCGCAGCATGCGAGGGGTCGTGCCCAGGCGTTCCGCAGCGGTGGAGATCGGCACGGCAGGCGGTTCCGGGTCGGCGGGGCGGCCCTGGCGCCCCGGGTAGCGGTGGCCCGCGGGGGCGTCAACGTGAGCGGAGTCACCGCGGCTCTCACGAGCGGGGTGCTCCGGTGGGCCGAACGGCGCGGAATGCGAGGTTGCCGCGCGGTTGTCTGGATGCGCCATGGGTGGCAACCCTAGCCGTTCCACCCGATTGCGACCAGCAAATCTGACACTGGAACGTCAAATCCTTCGCTGTGGTCGTGCCCTGGGGCGCTGCCCCGTTCTAGACTCGGTCCGCATCCACCAGGAGGAGTAAACACGCATGTCCTTCGACTACAAAGTCGCTGACCTGTCCCTGGCCGAGTTCGGACGCAAGGAGATCCGGCTGGCCGAGCACGAGATGCCGGGCCTCATGGCCACGCGCCGCGAGTACGGCCCCTCTCAGCCGCTCAAGGGCGCGAAGATCATGGGCTCTCTGCACATGACCGTGCAGACCGCGGTGCTCATCGAGACCCTGGTCGCGCTCGGTGCGGAGGTCCGATGGGTGAGCTGCAACATCTTCTCCACCCAGGACCACGCCGCCGCCGCCACGGTGGTCGGCCCCAACGGCACCCCCGACAACCCCCAGGGCGTGCCGGTCTATGCCTGGAAGGGCGAGACCCTCGAAGAGTACTGGTGGTGCACTGAGCAGGCGCTGACCTGGCCCGGCGGCGAGGGTCCCAACATGATCCTCGACGACGGCGGCGACGCCACCATGCTCGTGCACAAGGGCGCCGAGTTCGAGAAGGCCGGCGCTGTGCCCGCCCCCACCGCTGAGGACCCCGAAGAGTTCCAGGTCTTCCTCAAACTGCTCAAGCAGAGCGTTGCGGCCGACCCGCAGAAGTGGACCCGGGTCGCCTCGCGCATCAAGGGCGTCACCGAGGAGACCACCACCGGCGTGCACCGTCTCTACGAGATGCACCGCGACGGCAAGCTGCTCTTCCCGGCGATCAACGTCAACGACTCGGTCACCAAGAGCAAGTTCGACAACAAGTACGGCATCCGCCACTCGCTGCCGGACGGCATCATGCGTGCCACCGACGTCCTCATCGGCGGCAAGATCGCGGTCGTCTGCGGTTACGGCGATGTCGGCAAGGGCTCGGCCGACTCCCTGCGCGGCCAGGGCGCCCGCGTGGTCGTCACCGAGATCGACCCGATCAACGCCCTCCAGGCCGCGATGGACGGCTACGAGGTCGCCCGCGTCGAGGACTATGTCGCCACCGCCGACATCTTCATCACCACGACCGGCAACTTCGACATCATCACCGCCGACCACATGTCGCGGATGAAGCACCAGGCCATCGTCGGCAACGTCGGCCACTTCGACAACGAGATCGACATGGCCGGCCTGGAGAAGATCCAGGGCATCGAGAAGACCGAGATCAAGCCGCAGGTGCACGAGTACCGGTTCTCCGACGGCCACACCATCCTGGTGCTGTCCGAAGGCCGGCTGCTCAACCTGGGCAACGCCACCGGGCACCCGAGCTTCGTGATGTCCAACAGCTTCACCAACCAGACGATCGCCCAGATCGAGCTGTTCACCAAGCCCGGCGAGTACCCGCTGGACGTCTACGTGCTGCCGAAGCTTCTCGACGAGAAGGTCGCCCGGCTGCACCTGGACGCCCTCGGCGTGCGGCTGACCGAGCTCAGCAAGGAGCAGGCCGCCTACATCGGCGTCGACGTCGCCGGCCCCTACAAGCCCGACCACTACCGCTACTAAGCGGTACCGGGCACAGGTCCTGGGATAATCCCCGGATGGCATTCCCGCATAGCGACGTCGCGGACCTCGGCCTGGCTCAGGCCGGGGTCCGCCGCGTCGAATGGGCCGAGCGCGCAATGCCGGCGCTACGCAAGGTGCACGACCGCTTCGCGGCGCAGCGGCCGCTCGAAGGCATGCGTATCGCCGCGTGTATGCACGTCACGGCCGAGACCGCCAACCTGCTGCGGGCACTGAGCGGCGGCGGCGCCGAGATCGCGCTGGCCGCCTCCAACCCGCTGTCCACGCAGGACGACACCGCGGCCGCACTGGTCGCCGAGTACGGCATCTCGGTCTACGCGCGGGCGGGAATGGACCCCGCCTCCTATGACCGCAACCTGGTCACCGTCCTCGAACAGCGCCCGCACCTGCTGCTGGACGACGGTTGCGACCTGGTCAACATCGCGCACATGGAACGTCCGGAACTGCTGTCGCAGGTGGTGGGCGGCTGCGAGCAGACCACCACCGGTGTCATCCGGCTGCGGCGGATGAGCGCCGAGGGAATGTTGAACGTGCCCATGGTCGCGGTCAACGACACCGCCACCAAGCGGATGTTCGACAACCGCTACGGAACCGGCCAGTCGACCCTGGACGGGATCATGCGCGCCACCAACGCGATGATCGCCGGGCGCACCGTCGTGGTCGCCGGGTTCGGCTACTGCGGGCGGGGCCTGGCCGAGCGCGCCCGCGGCCTGGGCGCGCGCGTCATCGTCACCGAGGTCGACCCGGTCAAGGCGCTGGACGCGGTGATGCAGGGCTACACCGTGCTGCCCATGGACGAAGCGGCCCCGGTCGGCGACGTGCTGGTGACCGTCACCGGCAACCGCGACATCATCCGCGCCGAGCACCTGGCGTCGCTGAAGGACGGCGCGGTGCTGGCGAACTCCGGCCACTTCGACGTCGAGATCGACCTGCCCGCCCTGGAGGCGATGGCGGTGGACATCCGGCGCGAGGTGCGCCCGCAGGCCGACGAGTACGTGCTCGCCGACGGCCGCCGGATCGTGCTGCTCGCCGAGGGGCGCCTGGTCAACCTGGGTGCCGCCGAAGGCCACCCCGCCGCCGTGATGGACATGTCCTTCTCGGTGCAGGCGCTGACCGTTGCCTGGCTCGCAGGGGCCCACGCCGACCTGGCCGCGGGGGTGTGGGAGGTACCCGCCGGGATCGACACGGAGGTGGCCGGCCTGGAGCTGGAGGCGTTGGGCGTGGGAATCGACCGCCTAACCCCCGACCAGCACGACTACCTCAACTCCTGGCGGGAGTGAGGCCGCCTGCCGTTGGACACGGGTCCGCTCGGCGGCCTTGCCCGCGGCCGGCCCGCGGGCGGTCCGGACGGGAAAGCCGGCAGTGACGGCCGCAGGCGGCCGCGCCGGGCGGTCACCGGCCGCGTGCGCCCCACTGCTGCTGCGGGGGACCCGCCGGGCCGGACGGCGACGGCGGCGGCAGCGGACC
>NZ_BAAGYZ010000101.1:0-659 GCF_054778995.1 Streptomonospora sediminis | reverse complement strand
CCAACGGGCCGTCGCAGGAGCGGGTGATCCGGCGGGCGCTGGCCGATGCGGGGCTCGCGCCCGCCGACATCGACGCGGTCGAGGCCCACGGCACCGGAACCGCCCTCGGCGACCCCATCGAAGCCGGGGCCCTGCTGGCCACCTACGGCCGCGACCGCGACCCCGCCGAACCGCTATGGCTCGGTTCGGTGAAGACGAACCTGGGCCACTCGCAGGCGGCGTCCGGTGTTGCGGGTGTGATCAAGATGGTGATGGCGGCGCAGGAGGGGTTCCTGCCGCCCACCCTGCACGCCGATACCCCCTCCGGTCATGTCGACTGGGACCAGGGCCAGGTGCGGCTGCTCGATTCGGGCCGCGAATGGCCCGAACCGGGCGACCGCCCGCGCCGGGCCGGGGTGTCGTCGTTCGGGATCAGCGGCACCAACGCCCACCTCATCATCGAACAAGCGCCCCAAGAGACCACGACCGGTGTGTCCGGTGGTGCCGATACATCCGATGCGGCCGACTCGGCGGTGGCGGCAGCGTCCGGCACGGCGGACACGGCCGGACCCACCGCGGCCGGTGTGTCCGGTGAATCCAGTGAATCCGGTCACAGCACCGAGCCGGATGCGGGGGTGTTGCCGGTGGTGCCGGTCCCGATCTCCGCGCGCACCCGCCCC
>NZ_BAAGYZ010000100.1:0-92897 GCF_054778995.1 Streptomonospora sediminis | reverse complement strand
ACCGAAACCGCCGGCCCCTCCAGGCCCAGCACATAGGAAACCCGCCCCGACAGCACCGAAGCCGCACTGCCGATGGCGACCTGGCCGTGCAGTTGCGCTTTGTCGGCGGATCCGGCCAGCAACTCGGGGTAGTCCTGGCCGTTGGTGCCCAGGTAGACGCCCGTGTCGCTCCCGCGTACCGAGGTCGGGTCGATGCCCGCGTGCTCCAGCGCCTCCCACGAGCACTCCAGCACCAGCCGCTGCTGCGGATCCATCGCCAGCGCCTCACGCGGCGAAATACCGAAGAATCCCGCGTCGAACTCCGCCACACCCGGCACGAACCCGCCGACCGCGGGAACGCCGAGTTCTGCCAGTTGTTCGATATCCCAGGTCCGGTCCGCCGGGAACTCGGATACCGCATCGACGCCGTCCGCGACCAGGTTCCAGAACCGGTCGGGTGTATCCGCACCGCCGGGGAACCGGCAGGCCATTCCGACGAGGGCGATGGGTTCCGGCCGCGGGTTCTCCAGCTCCTTCACCCGGAGTTGGGCACGGTGGAGATCGGATGTCACGCGCTTCAGATATTCGCGAAGCTTTTCTTCCGCCACCGGTGACCTTTCCTCTGTGCTATTTATCCGCTGTGCGGCATGACCCGCTGTGCGAATGAACCGTTAATGCAGGGTCCGTTGTCCATCTACCGCTTACCGACGACCGCCGCTATGACATACCAAGTTCATTGTCGATAAAGGCGAAAATTTCGTCATCGCTGGCCGAGTCCAGCCGGTCGTCGACGTTTTCCGCGTCCCCCGCGCACACGTCGTGCGTTCCCTCTTCGAACCTGGCCAGCAAGTGGCGGAGGTGTTCGGTGACCGCTTCGCGCTCGGCGGGGCTGCGCATGATCTCGTCGAACCGGCGCTCCAGGTCGCCCAGCGGCGGGCCAGTGTGCTGGTGATCGTCGGGGAACACCTCCGCGGCCAGGAAACCGGCTATGGCCAGCGGCGTCGGATGGTCGAAGATCAGTGTGGTCGGGAGTGAATGCCCGGTGATCGCGGTGAGCCGATTCCGCAGCTCGACACCGGTCAGCGAATCGAAACCCTGGTCGATGAATCGCGCCCGGGAGCCGAGCCGTCCCGGGGTGGCATGGCCCAGTACCCGTTCGGCCTCCGACCGCACGAGCCGCAGCAGGTGGTTCTCCCTTTCCTGGGCGCTCATCCCGGCCAGTTGGTGCGCGATGCCGGGCTCTGCGTCGTCGGCGCCGCTGGTGCCGCCACCGGTTTCGGTGCGTTGCGCCGGCACGAGCTTCGCGTACAGCGGGAGCGGTTCGGCTTGCGTCAGTTCGGGGTTGGCCAACGCGAGGCGGGCGGGGATGAGCAGCGCCTCCTTGGCGTTGTGGCAGCGGTCGAACAGCCGGAGGCAATCGTCGGGCCGCATGGGAACCACGCCGAACCGGGCGAGCCGCCGCGCGTCGGCCGCGGTGAGTTGCTCGGCCATGCCGCCGTCGGTGTCCCACAGGCCCCATGCGAGCGAGACCGCCGGGTGGCCTTCGGCGCGGCGGCGGGCGGCGAGGGCGTCCAAGTAGGCGTTCGCGGCGGCGTAGTTGGCCTGCCCGGGCCCGCCGACGAGGCCGATGAACGCGGAGAACAGCACGAAATGGGTGATCGGTAGGCCGCGGGTCAGCGCGTCCAGGTTCGCGGCGGCGTCGGCCTTGGCGCGCAGCACGGTGTCGAGCCGCTCGGGGGTGAGCGATTCGAGGACCCCGTCGTCGAGCAGGCCCGCGGTGTGCACGACTCCCGTCAGCGGGTGCTCGGCGGGGAGACCGTCCAGGAGAGCGGACAGGCTTTCCTGGTCCGCTGCATCGCAGGCCACCACGGAAGCGGTGCAGCCGGCGGCCGCAAGCTCCGATACGAGATCGGTTGCCCCCGCGGCCGCCGGTCCCCGCCGGCCGGCCAGGACCATCCTGCGGACCCCGTGTTCGGCGGCAAGGTGGCGCGCGACCATGCGGCCGAGCTCCCCCGTGCCGCCCGTGATCAGCACGGTCCCGCCCTGCTCCCATGGGGCGTCGGCGCGCTGCGCGGGTTCGGCGGCGCGCGCGATCCGCGGCGTCAGCCACCGGTACCCCCGGAACGCCAGTTGGGCTTGCGCCGAGCCGGCCGCCGCGGCCAGCGCGGTGTCGTCGCCGGGGTCTCCGTCGACGAGCACCAGCCGCCCCGGGTGCTCCGACTGCGCGCTGCGGACCAGTCCCCAGACGGCCGCGTGCGCGAGATCGGGCACGGTGTCGCCGGCCGATGCCGAGACCGCGCCGTTGGTGACCACGACCAGCTTGGTCCGTGTCAGCGCAGCGGAGGCGAGGAACACCTGGATGCTGTGCAGGACGTCGAACAGCGCGCCGCGGACACCGTCGGTGCCCTGGTCCGGTAGCGACAGCACCGCGATGTCCGGGCAGGCGGCTCCGGCCGCGATGGTTTCGGCCAGTTTGTCGATGTCGGGGCGGTCCGCTGCCGCGCGGGCCCGCACATGGGCGATGGACCGTTCGCCGGTCGCGGGCCGCAGGGCGACCGGGACCCAGTCCACGGAGAAGAGCGAGTCCCGCGGCAGCGCCCGCGGTGCGCTGTAGTGGTGCACGGGTACCGGGCGCATCGCGACGGATTCGATGTGGGCGACCGGGTTGCCGACCGGGTCTTCGGCGAACACCTCGAAGGATCCGTCCTGGTTCCGGACGACCTTGGCTCCGATGCTCTCCGTGCCGGGCTGGTAGAGGGCGACCTCCGACCAGGATGCGGCGGTGGTGCCGGGGTCGCCGGGCAAACCCGCCGCCGCGTTGAGGGCCGCTTCCAGGGCGGCCGGGGGCAGCATGAACCCGCTGCCGGGCGCGGCGGGGCCGGTGTCGGCGCTTGCGCCGCTGAGCGAGAACGAGGCGTGCTGCCGCCAGTCTCCGCCGGGCGACTTCGCGTAGAGGTGCGCGCCGCGGCCGCCGCCGTCGTTGGGGGGTTCCGCCACCACCTGGATTCGGAGGTCGGTGTGCTCGTCGACCGCCGCTGCCGCGGTGATGTCGAGCCGGTCGATCCGGCCCGCTGCAACATGGGCGGCGCTGTGCAGGGCCACGTCCAGCAGGAGGCTCGCCGGCACCAGCCCTTCCGGACCGGTGTGCTCCATCAGCCACGGGTGGTCGGGCACCCGCATCCGGTAGTCGAGCGCGGCTGCACCGGTGCTCGCCAGTTCCACGGCACCCGCGAAGAACGGGTGGCCGCCGCTGCCGCCGGGTGCGTCGGGCCGCATGTCCAGCCAGAAGCGTTGGCGCTGGAACGGGTAGGCCGGCAGGCGCACCGGCCGCGGCGCAAGGTCCGGGTACATGCCCGCGATGACCTGCGGCCAGTCGACTCCGGCGCCGTTCACATAGAGCAGGGAGACCCCTTCGAGCACGTGGTCGGGTTCCGGCCGGTCGCGGCGTTGGAGGGCGGTCGCCTGGACGGCCCGTTCTCCGGTGCAGGCCTGCACCGCCGCGGTGAGTGCCGCGTCCGGGCCGACCTCGACAACGTGTGCCACGTCGTCGCCGGCCAGCGCGGCGACACCGTCGGCGAAGCGCACCGTGTCGCGGACGTGGCGGACCCAGTAGGCGGGGTCGGTCGGTTCGCCGGGCGTGGCGAGCCGGCCGGTCACGTTCGAGACCAGGGGCAGGTTCGGTTCGTGATAGGCCACACTCGCCGCGGCCTCGTGGAACGAGTCGAGCATGGGTTCCATCAGCGGCGAGTGGAAGGCGTGGCTGACCCGCAGCCGCTTGGTGCGGCGGCCCCAGGCGGCCACCTGCGCCGCGGCGGCGTCCACGGCCCCGGCTGCGCCGGAGAGGACGACCGACTCCGGGTCGTTGATCGCCGCGATCGCCACGCTGCCGCCGAGCAGGGGCGCGACCTCGGCTTCGGTCGCCCGCACCGAGACCATCGCCCCGCCCGGCGGTAGCTCCTGCATGAGGCGGCCGCGGGCCGCCACGAGCCGGCAGGCGTCTTCCAGCGACCACACACCGGCGAGGTGGGCCGCGGTGATCTCGCCGATCGAATGGCCCGCGAGGATGTCCGGGCGCACGCCCCAGGAGTCCAGGAGGCGGAACAGCGCCGTTTCGAACGCGAACAGCGCCGGCTGCGCGAGCCCGGTTTCGTCCAGGGACTCCCCGGAGAACATTGCCTCCCGCAGCGGTTGGTCGAGCAGCACGTCGAAGTGCGCGCACACCTCGTCCACGGCCGCCGCGAACACCGGGAAGCGCTCGTACAGTTCGCGGCCCATGCCCGGTCGCTGCGAGCCCTGGCCGGAGAACACGAATGCGGTCCGGCCGGGTGCCGCGCCGGGGTCCGCCTGCACCAGCCCTGGGGACGTGCCGCCGCCGGCGAGGGCTCGCAGGCCGTCGGTCAGCTCGGCGCGGTCGCGCCCCGACACCACGGCGCGGTGGGCCAGGCCGGCCCGCGACCGGGCCAGCGACGCCGCGATGTCGAAGACCTCGCTGCCACCGGCCGCCTCGGCGAGCCGGGCCGCCTGTTCGCGCAGTGCGGCGGGATCGCCCGCCGACAGCACCCACGGCACCGGGCCGTCGCAGACAGCGGGTGGCCGCGGTTGTTCGGGCACGTGCTCCAGGACGACGTGGGCGTTGGTGCCGCTGATCCCGAAGGCCGACACTGCGGCGCGGCGGGGGCGGTCCGCCTGCGGCCAGTCCCGCTGTTGCGTGGCCAGTTCGATGTGCCCGGACGCCCAGTCGACCTGCGAGGACGGGGCGTCCACGTGCAGCGTCCGCGGTACGGCGCCGTGCCGCATCGCCTGCACCATCTTGATCACGCCGGCAACCCCGGCGGCGGCCTGGGTGTGGCCGATGTTGGACTTCAGCGATCCCAGCAGCAGCGGCCGGTCCCGCTTGGCGCCGTAGGTGGCCAGCAGCGCCTGCGCCTCGATCGGATCGCCGAGCCTGGTGCCGGTGCCGTGCGCTTCGACGGCGTCGACCTCGTCGGCTCGCACGCCGGCGTCGGCGAGGGCGCGGGCGATGACCCGCTGCTGCGAGGGGCCGTTGGGGGCGGTGAGCCCGTTGGACGCGCCGTCCTGGTTGACCGCGCTACCGCGCACCGCGGCCAGGACCGGATGGCCCAGCCGCCGCGCGTCCGACAGCCGTTCCACGACCAGCACCGCGACGCCCTCAGCCCATCCGGTGCCGTCGGCGGCGTCCGCGAACGCCTTGCAGCGGCCGTCCGGGGCGAGCCCGCCTTGGCGGGCGAACTCCACGAACGCGCCGGGGCTGGACATGACCGTCACACCGCCGGCGATCGCCAGCGAGCATTCGCCGCGCCGCAGGGCCTGCACGGCCAGGTGGAGCGAGACCAGGGAGGACGAACAGGCCGTATCGACCGAAATCGCCGGACCCTCCAGGCCCAGCACGTAGGCCACCCGGCCGGAGACGACACTGGGTGCGGAACCGGTCAGCAGGTAGCCTTCGGCGGTGCCCGCGGACTCGTGCAGGCGGGGGCCGTAGTCCTGGCGGCTCATGCCCACGAACGCGCCGGTGTCGGTGCCGCGCAGCGCGGTCGGGTCGAGGCAGGCGTGCTGCAGTGCCTCCCAGACGCACTCCAGCACCAGCCGCTGCTGCGGGTCCATTGCCTGCGCCTCGCGCGGCGAGATACCGAAGAAGGCCGCGTCGAAGTCGGCGGCGCCCTCCAGGAATCCGCCGGATCCGGTGAGGTCCGGGTCCCACCCGCGGTCGTCCGGGAACGTGCCGATCCCTTCGTCGCCGGCGTCGACCATCGCCCAGAGCTGCTCTGGGGTTGCCACTCCGCCGGGCAGCCTGCAGCCCATCCCCACGATCGCGATCGGCTCGTCCGCCTCGGCGGCGCCCGTGCGGGCGGGGGCACGGTCCGGCTCGGGGGGCTTTGCGGGGGTTCCCACGAGCAGTTGCCGGACGTGGTCGGCGGTCGCCTCGGGTGTGGGGTGGTCGTAGACGACCGTCCCGTCGATCGGTGTGCCGACGGCCGCCGCCAGCGCGTTGCGGAACTCCACTGCGGTCAGCGACTCGATGCCGAGTTCCCGGTAGGTGCGGTCCACTGCGATCCGGCCCGGGTCGGCGTAGCCCAGGACCGCAGCGGTCTGGGCGCGGATCGTGTCCAGGATGATCCGGCGCTGTTCGCCGGCGGGCAGCCCGGCGATGCGCTCGGCGAACCCGCCGGGTGCCGCGGAGGTACTCAGCGCGGAACGGGCTTCGGGGATTTCGCGGAACAGGTCCGCGAGGCCCACGTTGCCGAACGCCGGGGCGAACCGCGGCCAGTCCACGTCGGCGACGACGGTGAGGGCCGCACCGTCGGCGACGGCCCGGTGCAGGCTCGCCAGCGCCGCGTCGGGCACGAGCGGGCGCACACCGTCGCGCTCGAAACGTTCCATGATCTGGGTCTGCGCGGCCATTCCGGCGCCCGCCCACGGGCCCCACGCCACAGCCGAACCGGCGAGGCCCAGCCCGCGCCGGTAGGAGACGAGCCCGTCCAGGTAGGCGTTTCCGGTGGCGTAGGCGGCTTGGCCGCCGTTGCCCCACACGCCCACCATCGACGTGAAGACGAGGAACATCCGCACGTCGAGGCCGCGGGTCAGCTCGTGCAGGTGCCACCCGCCCAGCGCCTTGGGGCGGATGGCGTCGGCGAACCCGTCCGGCGATAGTCCGCTCAGCAGCCCGTCTGCGAGGACGCCGGCTGCGTGCACGATTCCGCGCAGCGGCGGCCCCGATTCCTCGATTCCGGTGATGACACCGCGCAATGCGTCCGCGTCGGTGACGTCGCAGGCCGCCGCTTTTAGGGCGGTGCCGCGGGACTCCAGCCATTCGCGCAGCTCGGCGAGTTCATGGCCTCGTTCGCCGCCGCGGCTGATGAGGACGATCCGGGCGGCACCGAAGTCGGTGAGCCACCGGGCGATCCGCGTGCCGAGCGCGCCCGTGCCGCCGGTCACCAGCACCGTTGCCCCGCGGATACCGGGGTCGGGGGTGCCGGCCGCCGCCTCCGGGGCGCGCACCAGCCGCCGGGCGAACGTTCCTTGCGGGCGTACGGCCACCTCGGTCTCAAATCCAGCGGTGAGCGCACCGGCGGCGCGTTCCCACACGGCGGGGTCGTCGCGGGCGGCCGGCGCAACGTCGACCATGCCGCCCCAGGAAGCGCAGCGCTCCAGCCCGACCACCCGTCCCAGGCCCCAGAGGCCGGCCGCAACCGGGGAGGTGACGGGGTCGGTTTCGGATACCGCGGCCCCGCCGCGCGTGAGGCACCACAGTGGGGCGTCCGCTCCGGCGTCGGCCAGGCCCTGGGTCAGCGAGACCAGGTGCCAGGGAGCGGTTCGGGGGTCGTCCTCGGCGGCCGGGTCGGTGAGGAGCACGACACCGGACACCCCGCCGGCTGCGAGGGCGCCGATCCGTTCGGCGAGCACGGACCGGTCGGGGGCGGGCTCCATGCGGCGGGTGCCGGCGCCCCGGGCGTGCAGCGCGGCGCACAGGCGGTCGGCGCCGGGGTCGCCGGTGCCGGCGACAACGACCCAGGTGCCGCCGGCGGTGCCCGCCGGGTCGCCGATGGGATCCCAGCGCGGCAGGTAGCGGTCGGCCGGCCGGGCGGCGCCCCGCTCCTGCGGGGTGCGCTGGAGCCAGTAGCGGTCGCGTTGGAAGGGGTAGGTCGGCAGGTCGACCGCAGCCGGTGCCGGACCATCGCCGGTGCCTGCGGTGATCACGGCGGGCCAGTCGACGGCCGCGCCTTCCACGTACAGGCGCGCCACCGCGGTCAGCAGGGTGTCGGTCTCGGCGCGGTCGCGGTGCTGCGACCCGACCACCAGCGCCTGCGGTGCGCACTCGGTCACCGCAGGCACCAGCACCGAGTGCGGGCCCACCTCCAGGAACCGGCCTACACCGCGTTGGACCAGGTCGGCGATGCCCGCGCTGAACCGGACCGGTTCGCGCACGTGGGAGACCCAGTACTCCGCTGTGCACAGCAGGTCCGGATCGGCGAGTTCGCCCGTCAGGTTCGACACCACCGGCAGTTCGGGGCGGTGGAACCCGACCTGCTCCAGGCAGCGGGCGAACTCGGCCAGCATCGGGTCCATGTGCGGGGAGTGGAACGCCTGGTTCAGCCGCAGCCGGCGCGTCTTGCGCCCCCAGTCCGCGACCGTCCCCGCGATCTGCTCGACCGCTGCCGTGTCGCCCGAGACCACCACCGCCCAGGGACCGTTCACCGCCGCGACCCCCACACGGCCGGGCAGGTCCTCCAGCAGCGGCAGCACTTCTTCCTCGGCTGCCTGCAGCGACACCATCCCGCCGTTGGGGGGCAGCGCCTGCATCAACCGGCCCCGCGCCGCCACCACGGTGCAGGCATCGGGCAGCGACCAGACCCCCGCCACATGGGCGGCGGCGAACTCGCCCGCCGAATGGCCCATGACGTGGTCCGGGGTTATGCCCCAGGATTCCAACAGCCGGTACAGCGCCACTTCGTGGGTGAACAGTGCCGGCTGGGTAATGCCGGTCTCGTCCAGGGAGTCGCCGGAGAACATGGCGTCGCGCAGCGGGCGGCCGAGCAGCCCGTCGAAGTGCGCGCACGCCTCGTCGACCGCCGCCGCGAATACCGGATACCGGGCGTAGAGGCCGCGGCCCATCCCCGGCCGCTGCGAACCCTGGCCCGGAAACACCACCGCGAGCGGGCCCGCCTCGCCCGGGACCGGGCCGGTGCCTGCGGCCGCTGCGCGCACCGCGTTTCCGGCGGTGCCGCCCCCGGCCACCGCACCCAACCCGGTGAGCAGTTCCTCGCGGGTGGAGCCCAGCACCACCGCGCGTCGGCCCAGCCCTGCTCGCGAGCGCGCCAGCGACCACGCCACATCCACCACCGGCGACTCCGCAACCGGACCGCCCGGGGCGCCCAGCTGCGCGGCCTGCGCCGCCAAGCCGGCATCGTCCCGCGCCGACACTGCCAACGGCACCGGACCGGCACCGGCGGGTTCCTCGGGTTCCGCGGACTCCACCGGCTCCGCCGTTTCCGCCGACACCGGCGGCTCGGCGCCCTGTTCCAGCACCACGTGGGCGTTGGTGCCGCTGACTCCGAACGACGACACACCGGCCCGCCGCGGACGGCCGTTGCGCTCCCACGTCCGCGGCTGCGACAGCACCTCCACCGCTCCGGCGGACCAGTCCACATGCGGCGATGGCACCTCGGCATGCAGCGTCTTCGGCAACCGGCCGTGCCGCATCGCCTGCACCATCTTGATCACCCCGGCCACCCCGGCGGCCGCCTGCGTATGCCCGATGTTCGACTTCACCGACCCCAACCACAACGGGGCATCCGGCGGCCGGTCGGCGCCGTAGGCCGCCAGGACCGCTTGGGCTTCGATCGGATCGCCCAAGGCGGTGCCGGTGCCGTGCGCCTCGACCGCGTCGACCCCGGCGGCCGACACACCCGCATCCGCCAACGCCCGCGCGATCACCCGCTGCTGCGACGGACCGTTCGGTGCGGACAGGCCGTTGGAGGCCCCGTCCTGGTTCACCGCGCTGCCGCGGACCACCGCCAGCACCCGGTGGCCGCGGCGTTCCGCGTCGCAGACCCGTTCGAGCGCGAGCACGCCCGCACCCTCCGACCAGCCCGTGCCGTCCGCGCCGTCGCCGAACGCCTTGCAGCGGCCGTCGGCCGCCAACCCGCCCTGGCGCGCGAACTCGGTGAACATGCCAGGGGTGGCCATCACGGTCACGCCGCCGGCCAGCGCCAGCGAGCATTCGCCGCGGCGCAGCGCCTGCACCGCCCAATGCAGCGCCACCAGCGACGACGAACACGCCGTGTCCACCGAAACCGCCGGCCCTTCCAGGCCCAGGGCGTAGGAGACCCGGCCCGACACCACGCTCGGTGCCGAACCGGTCAGCGCGTGCCCGCGGGTGTCGTCGGCGACGTCGTGGAGCTGCGGCAGGTAGTCCTGGCCCATGGTGCCGGTGAACACGCCGGTGTCCGTGCCGCGTAGTGCCGCCGGGTCGATACCGGCGTGCTCCAGGGCCTCCCACGAGCACTCCAGCGCCAGCCGCTGCTGCGGATCCATCGCCAGCGCCTCGCGCGGCGAAATCCCGAAGAACTCCGCGTCGAACTCCGCCGCCCCCGGCACGAAACCGCCGGCCAGCACGCCCAGCGCCGCCAGCTCGGCCAGGTCCCAACCCCGGTCCGCGGGAAACGGCCCGATTCCTTCGGCACCGGCTTCGACCAGCGCCCACAGATCCGCCGGCGACGCCACACCGCCCGGCAGCCGGCAGGCCATCCCCACGATCGCGACGGGTTCGTCGGCCGGTGCCGGTGCGGGGGCCGCCGCAGCGGTCCGGGGAGCGCTTGTACCGAGGAGCTGTGCCAGGTGCGCCGCAACCGCCGCCGGCGTCGGGTGGTCGTAGAGCAGCGTGGCCGGCAGGGCGAGGCCCGTTGCCGAACCCAGCCGGTTGCGGAGTTCGACCGAGCTCACCGAGTCGAATCCGAGGTCCTTGAACGTCCGGTTCGCCGCCACTGCGCCGCCGTCGGTGTGCCCGAGCACGTGGGCGGTGTGCTCCCGGACGGTCTGCAGCGCGAGCTGCGGGCTCCGGGCCGGCGACCGGTCGGGTTCCGCGGTTTCCCCGGGCGCGGGTGCGGTGGCTGCGGGTCCGGTCGCGGGTTCGGGCGGGCTCTCGGCGCCGGCCCAGTACCGCCGCCGCTGGAAGGCGTATGGCGGCAGCGCGGCGCGGGAGGTGCCGAGCAGGTCGCTCCAGCACACGTCGGCCCCTGCCGCGTGCAGTTCCCCGAGGGCTCGGAGGTAGGAACGGGTGCCGTCTTCGCGGTCGCGCAGCAGCGGCACGCGCAGGCCCGCGGGCGAGGCGCCGACGCAGGCGTCGAGCATGGTCAGCAGGGCCGCCCCCGGACCGACCTCGACGAACCGGGTCGTCCCTGCGGTGTCGAGGCACCGCATGCCGTCGAGGAACCGGACCGGCTCGCGCACGTGCCGGGTCCAGTACCGGGCCGAGCCCAGTTCGCCGGGTCCGGCGATCCTGCCGGAGACATTGGATACGACCGGGATGCGCGGTTCGGCGAACGCCATGGCGGCTGCGGCCTGCTCGAACTCGCCGAGTATGGGGTCGGTGTGCGCGGAGTGGAAGGCGCGGCCGACCCGCAGGCGGCGGGTGCGGCGCCCGGCCGCGGCAAAGTGGTCGGCCGCGGCGCGGACCGCTTCCCGGGTGCCGGAAAGGACCACGGCGCGGGGCGCGTTGACCGCTGCGATGTCCAGGTCCGGGCGGTCGGCGAACCCGCTCACCTCGTCCTCGGTGGCCTCGACCGCGACCATTTCGCCGGGTGGCAGCGCCTGCATGAGCCGCCCGCGGGCGGCGACGAGCGTGCACGCGTCACCGAGGGCGAGTACCCCGGCGAAGTGGGCGGCGGCGATTTCGCCGATCGAGTGCCCGATGAGGTGGTCGGGGCGGATGCCGTGCCGTTCGAGCGTGCGTGCCAGGGCGACCTCGACCGCGAACAGCGCCGGCTGGGTGTAGCGGGTCTGGTCCAGGGATCCGTCGTCGGTTGCGAACACGATCTCGCGCAGCGGACGATCCAGGTGGGGGTCGAGCGCGTCGGCGATGGTGTCGAAGGCTTCGGCGAAGGCGGGTATGTCGCGGTGCAGTTCGCGGCCCATGCCGGGGCGCTGTGCGCCCTGTCCGGAGAACATGAACGCGATCCCGCCGCCGGAATCGGCCGCACCGGTGGTGATGCGCGGGTCGGCCCGGCCGGTTTCCAGTGCCTGCAGCAGCTCGGCGCGGTCGCCGCCGTCCGGGCGGGCGTTGAGTACCGCGCGGTGTTCGAAGTGGGTTCTGGTGGTGGCCAGTGCCGCCGCGAGGTCGGCGGTGGAGGTGTCCTGGTGCGCGGCGGTGTGCGCACCGAGTGCGCGGGCCTGCGCCTGCAGCGCCGCCGGAGTGCGGCCGGACACGAGCAGGGGGACGGTGGGCAGGCCTAAGGACACGCGGGCGCCGGCGGAGGCGGAGGCGCGGGGGGCGGGTTGCGGGGCGCCGGCAAGGACGAGGTGGCAGTTGGTGCCGCCCATGCCGAAGGAGCTGACACCGGCCAGGCGTTGGGCACCGTCTGCGGGCAGCGGGCCGAGTTCGCGCTGGACGTAAAGGTTGAGCCCGTCCAGGTCGATGGCGGGGTTGGCGGAGCGGAAGTTCAGGCTGGCCGGGAGTTGGCCGCGGTCCAGCGCCAGCGCCGCTTTGATGAGGCCGGTGATGCCGGCCGCTCCTTCGAGGTGGCCGACGTTGGTCTTGACCGACCCGACCCGCAGCGGATGCCGGCGTCCGGGGGCCCGGCCGAGGGCGGCGCCGAGCGCGCCGGCTTCGGCCGGGTCGCCCGCCGGGGTGCCGGTGCCGTGCAGTTCAACGAAGCCGATATCGGCGGGGTCGACTGCAGCGGCGGCGCAGGCGTCGCCGAGGAGGCGCTGTTGGGCGTGCCGGTCCGGTGCGGCGAACGACGCTCCTCCGCCGTCGTTGTTGACCGCGCCGCCCCGGATGAGGCAGTAGATGCGGTCGCCGTCGGCCAGCGCGTCGGCGAGGCGCTTGAGGACGACGGTTCCGCCGCCTTCGCCGCGGACGTAGCCGTTGGCGCGGGCGTCGAAGGTGTAGCAGTGGCCGTCCGGGGAGAGCGCACCGAACCCGTGTACGTCCACCGCGCTGCCGGCCAGCAGGTTGAGCTGCACGCCGCCGGCAACGGCGAGGCGGCAGGTGCCCGAGCGCAGGTTTTCGGCGGCCAGGTGCACCGCCACCAGCGAGGAGGACTGGCCGCAGTCGACCGTCATGCTGGGCCCGTTCAGTCCCATGCAGTAGGAGACCCGGTTGGCCAGTGCCGCGCGGCTGCCGCCGGTCAGGGTGTAGCGCCCGGTTGCGGATGCGCCCGCGGCCCGGTGCCGCAGGTGCGCGTAGTCGTCGGCCATCGCGCCGAGGAAGACCGCGGTGTCGCCGGTGCCTGCTGCGCCGGGGACGAGCGAGGCGTCCTCGAACGCCTGCCAGCACAGTTCGAGTGCGAGCCGCTGCTGGGGGTCCATTGCCGCGGCTTCGCGGGGCGGGATCCCGAAGAAGTCGGCGTCGAAGCCGTCCACCTGGTCGAGGAACCCGCCTAACCGGACTCCGGGATGGGCGTCGAGTTCGTAGTGGGCGGCGTCGGCCCACCGGCCCTCGGGCACGGCGCCGATGGCGCTGGTGCCGTCGCGCAGCAGGGTCCACAGCGCCGCGGGGTCCGGTGCGGAGGGCAGCCTGCATGCGATCCCGACCACGGCGAGGTCGCAACGCTCGGCGCGCCCGGTCGGTCCAGGTGCAATGCTCATCGCCCGTGACCCCTTTCTTCCAGGTTCTCGCCACGAAATTACGGGGTCTGGTTTAGGGTTTGTGCCAGCGTTTTTTTAACCGCCCGGCCAATTGCACGGCGGCGCGCACGTCTAGCGGTTTCACTAACCCGCGGCTTGATTCGATGGGCAGTCGTGAACCGGCAACCACCGTCCGCACGCACCGCCGAATCCTCGCAGGCGGCGGCGAGCGGGCCACACATCCTGTTCGTGCTCTACCCGGCATTCGGGCACACGCTGCCGATGCTGCCGATCATCGCCGAGCTGACCCGCCGCGGGTGCCGCACCACGGCCACGACCGGGGCCGCCTTCGCCGACCGGGTCCGGGCGGCGGGCGCGGAAGCCGTTGCCTACACGTCGTTCCTGTCGACCTCCGCGCCTCCGGACCGGCTCACACCCGACGATCTCGCCGAACGGACCCTGCGCTATCTGGAGGAGATCCTGGCGGTTTCCCCGACCGTGGAGGGCGCCTGTGCGGCCCCGCCCGATGCCGTCGTCTACGACACCACCATCTGGGCGCCCAGCCGGGTGCTGGCGGCTAAATGGCGGATTCCGGCCATCCAGCTGATTCCCACCTTCGCCTCCAACGAGCATTTCTCCGTCGCCGACCGGCTGGCCGAGGTGGCCGACCCCATCGACCCGGACCATCCGGCCCTGGCCGAGTTCGGTGTGCGGCTCGGCGAGTTCGCGGCCGGGCACGGATTTTGCGGCGACGCCGCGGCAGGTGCACTCTCCGACGGCGGCGAGCTCAAAATTGTTGCGGTTCCGCGGGAATTCCAGGTTTTCGGTGACAGTTTCGGCGACGACCACATTTTCGTGGGCCCCTGCCTGGAAGAGCCGCCCGAAGAATGGGAGCCACCCGGCGACGGCCGACCGGTGGCGCTGGTTTCGCTGGGTACGACGGTGAACGAGCGCCCGGAGCTGTTCCGCCGGTGCGCCGCGGCGCTCGCCGGTGCCGGTTGGCACGTGGTGATGACCGTGGGCGCGCGGCTCGATCCGGCCGATCTCGGTGCCCTGCCCGCAGGTGTCGACGTGCGCCAATGGGTGCCGCACGGTGCGGTGCTGCGGCACGCGTCGGTGTTCGTCTGCCAGGGCGGGATGGGCAGCGTCCAAGAGGCGCTGCACCACGGGGTTCCGCTGGTGGTGATCCCGCACCACCGCGAACAGTGCGCCAACGCAGAACGCATCGAAGAGCTCGGGCTGGGCCGCGTGGTCCCCCTGGCCGGCGTTTCGGCGGCCGCGATCCGCGACGCCGCCGGCGGGGTTTCGGCCGACGCCGGTACCCGCGACCGCGTGGCGCGGATGCGCGGCCGCATCCGGGCCGCGGGCGGTGCCGTACGGGCGGCCGCCGAAATACGTGCCCGAGCCGCGCTGCAGTGCGGCTCGTGACCGCCGGGCTCCGACGAAGCCCAGCGGTACGTGCGGGCGCGCTTCGTCCCATCCATGAAACACCTGCCGCAGGAGGAGCATTGTCCTTGGCCACTTGCACACCCGCCGAAAGCACGGCTGCGCCGCACGTGCTGTGCGCGCTGTTTCCCGCTTTCGGGCATCTGCTGCCCGCGCTCCCCGTCGTCAAGGAGCTGGTGCAGCGGGGATGCCGGGTGACGGCCACCATCGCACCGGAGTTCGCCGATCGGGTGCGGGAAGCGGGCGCAGAACCGGTCGCCTACCCCGCGCCCCTCACCACACGGCTGCCGGACTACACAACGCGCGACCGCCTCTGCGAGTACATCGAGACAATGTGCCAGGACGTCCTGGGCACGTCGGCCACCATCGAGAACGCCTGCCCTCAGCGCCCCGATGTGCTCGTCTACGACCGGACGTTGCTGCTTCCGGGCCGGGTGATCTCCGCGAAATGGGACCGGCCGGGTGTGCAGTTGGTGACGTCGCTGGCTTCGAACGAGCACTTCTCCATCGACGAGAAGCTGCAGGACCTCGCCCCGCCGCAGAGTCCCGACGACCCGCCGCATCCGGCCATTTTGCGCTACTGCGGTGCGATCACCGAGTACGTGCGCGGCCACGGCTTCACGGGCGAACCGGACGGGGTCCTGGCCGGTACCGGCGAGACCAGCATCGCGTTCGTACCCAAAGAGTTCCAGCCCTACAACGAGACGTTCGGCGACGACCACATGTTCGTGGGCCCAAGCCCGAGCGAGGTCACCCGCGAGTGGCGGCCGCCCGAGAACGGCGCGCCGGTCGCCCTCATCTCGCTGGGGACGACGAGCCACTATTCGGCCGGCTTCCTGCGGATGTGCCTGCGGGCGTTCGCCGACGGACCTTGGCACGTCGTCCTGGCGCTGGGCGGCGGCATCGACCCGGCCGAGCTCGAACCGCTGCCGCACAACGTGGAACTGCACCGCTGGATCCCGATCGGCGCCGTCCTGCGCCACGCCGACCTGTTCGTCTGCCAGGGCGGCATGAGCGGCATCATGGAGGCGCTCTCCTACGGCACGCCGCTGCTGCTGGTCCCGTACCAGCCCGAACAGTGCGCCAACGCCGACCGGGTCGAGGAACTGGGCTTGGGCCGCAGCCTCGTGGAATCCCAGGTGAGCCCGCAACTGCTGCGCGAGGGTGCCGAGACCCTCCTGGCCGACAACGGGCTCCGCGGCCGCCTGTCCCGGATGCGGGAACTCTGCCGCAAAGCCGGCGGCCCCCGCACGGCCGCCGACACCATCATGTCCCGCATCCGCTGAAAACCCTCACCCGCGGCGCAGCCGGGCCTCGACATAGTCGGCGGCCCGGCCGGTGCCGCCGGCCGCGCGCAGCACATCGCGCATTTCGGTGGTGCGGGACCGGATTGCGGGGTCGGCCGCGGCGGCAAGCATCGTATCGCGCAGGTCCTCGGCCGAGGCCGTTCCAGAGGCCAGCATGCGGCCGAGCCCCAGCTCGACGGCGCGCCGGGCGTTCATCCGGTGTTCGGTGACCTCCGGCGGCACCAGCACCAGCGGGGTCGCGAAGGCAAGCGCCTCCATCATGGTGCCCATCCCGGCGTGGCAGGCGAACACGTCGGCGTGGCGCAGCACCGCGGTGTGCGGCACCCAGCGGTAGGCGGCCACGTTGCCGGGCAGCGGGCCCAGGTCGGCGGGGTCGACCCGGCCGCCAAGTGTCAGGACCACCCGCCAGGGCACGTCGGCGAACGCGTCGGCGCAGCGCCGGAAGAAACCCGGGTTGTCGTTGAACGTCGTGCCCAGTGAGATGAGCGCGAGCGGTTCGCCATTGGCGGGGGGACGCCACTGCGTTTCGGGTTCCCGGGCGGGCAGGCACGCGCCGACGAACGCGTGCCGGCCGTCGAAGGCTTCGGCGTTGAGCTGGAACCGCTCGGGCAGGAAGACGAGGTTGGCGTCGTCGCAGGGCGCGAGCAGCGACTCCGGTGCGCCGCCGAGGCCGTGTTCGCCTGCGAAGTCCGCCACTTTGCCGAGGAACTCCGCGATGGCGGGATGGTCGGCGGGAACGGGGTCGTCCAGTTCGGCCGCCTGCGCCCGGCCGAACGAGTACCGCTCATTGGAGGCGAACACCGGGAACAGCTGGACACCGGGGCGGCCGGACTTGCGTGCCAGCGCCCGGCCGGTGGGAAAGGTGCTGACGTCGTAGGCGTACAGGTCCGGATCCCCGCCGATGCGCTGCTCAAGCAGCGGGGTGATCGCGATGCTCTCTTCGATGCAGCGCAACGGTTCCCGCGCCATGTAGTCGGCGGTGAACCGCGCGGGTTGGGCCTTGCCGGCAAGCGACGACTCGTAGCACACCGGCGTTGCGCCGGTGCCGGCAACGGCGCCGGCGAACTCGGCGGTGGTGGCGAAGGTGATCCGGTGCCCGCGGTCGGCCAGTTCGGCGGCCACGGGCAGAGCGGGGGTCACGTGGCCGTGGGCGGGCAGCGGCAGGAAGGCGATGTGCGCCATGGTCATGTCTCGTTCCAGTAGCCGACAAGGTCTGCGTACAGGGGGGAGCTCGTGCACAGCTCGGCGTGGGTGCCCACGTCCGTTCGGCCGCCGTGCAGTAGTACGACGCGGTCGGCGCGCATCGCCGAGCTCATGCGGTGCGCGATGACGATCACTGTTCTGCCGGTCGCGGCGAAGGCATCCTCGGCCTGGCGTTCCCGTTCGGGGTGCAGGTGGCAGGTGGCCTCGTCGAGTACCACGATGGCCGCGGGGGCGACATAGGTCCTGGTCAAGGCGATGAGTTGCTTCTGGCCTTCGGAGAGTTCGCTGGGGGCCTCCAACCAGGCGTCCAGGCCGCCGCGTTCGGCCACGAGGTCCGCCGAGCCGACGGCCCGGCAGGCACGCAGCAGTTCGCCGTCGTCCGCGGCGGGGTTGAGGTAGGCGAGGTTCTCGCGGAGGGTCCCGGAGAACACGTAGGCCTCCTGCGGCAGCAGTGCGATGGTCCGGTGCAGCCAGGCGCGGTTCAGTTCGGCGGTTTCGGCACCGCCCATGGTGATGCTGC
Organism: Streptomonospora sediminis; assembly: GCF_054778995.1. Lineage (NCBI taxonomy): Bacteria > Bacillati > Actinomycetota > Actinomycetes > Streptosporangiales > Nocardiopsidaceae > Streptomonospora > Streptomonospora sediminis. Next base: position 75,134 of record NZ_BAAGYZ010000100.1, on the reverse strand, counting down.
CGTGCTGCGGCTCTTCCAGCCCGGCGAGGAGGTTGGCCAGGGTGGATTTCCCGGCCCCGCTCGGGCCGACGAACGCGATGCGCTCGCCGGCGCCGATGCGCAGGTCCACCCCGTCCAGAATCCGTTCGGATGCGGGGCTGTAGCTGAAGCACACCCCGTGCAGCTCCAACGTGGTGCCGCTCGCCTGCCGTACACGGTCGTCGTGGTGCTCCTGGGGCATCCGCGCGTACTCCTGTACCCGCGCCAGCAGCACCCCCAGCTGCATCCCGATGTCGCCGACCACGCGCACGATGGCGCGCAGCACCGGGTCGAAGTTGCCGATCAGGTAGGTCGCCGCCCCCATCAGCTGGCCGGGCGTGAGCGTACCGGCCGCAACCGCGAACGGGCCGGTCACCAGCAGCGCCATCAGCGGCAGCCGCCCGCCCAGGGCGATGACCGCGAGCCGCGCGGCCACGGTCTTACCGACCAGGTAGGCGGCGTCGGTGTGCGCTTCGACGTCGGCCATGAGGTCGCGTTTGGCCCGGTCGGTGGCAGCGCAGGCGACGACGTCGCGGATCCCGGGCAGGACGTCGGCCGCGCTTTGCGAGACCCGCTCCTCGGCCAGCAAGGCGTCGCGGATGCGGAGCTGCCAGCCGCGGGCGGTCGCGGCGAGCACCGCGGCCATCAGGGCCACGCTGGCCAGCGCGACCCACGCTACGAGCGGCGCCAGGAAGAACAGGCCCGCGATCACGAACACCAGCGAGAAGGCCGAGGTCCGTACGACGGTGAGCAGCTGCGACAGCAGGATCCGCAGCCCTTCGGTGTGTTTGGTGATGCCTTCGACGTTGCGGCCGTCCACCGGTTCCTCGCCCTGGGCACCGCGGCGCATCATGGCGCGGGCGGTGCGCACGATCAGGTCGTAGCGCAGCGACTCGACGATCTCGGCCTGCGGCATCGTCGCCTGCCGGGCGCCGGCGGCGCAGACGGCGACGAGCGCGGCGTAGCCGCCGAGGATGAGCATCCCGGTGCCGAAATCGCCGTTCAGGAAACCGTGGTCCAGCGCCAACGAAACGAGGGCGCCGGAGAACAGCGCCGGGGCGGCTTCCACCGCCGACCACAGCAGCAGCTTGGCGATGTTGCGCCGGCTGCTGCGCAGGTTCTCCCACAGCATGCTCCAGCCGGCCCGGGCTTGCAGTGTCGGTGTCGGGGCAGATGTGGGGACCACGGTCTCAGCTCTCACGGTCGAAGGTGGCGGCTGCGGACTCCGGCCGCTCGGTGACGCCGAAGACCGCGCGGTAGGCGGGGTCCGCCATGAGTTCGCGGTGTGTCCCGGTCCCGGCGAGGGCGCCGTTGTGCAGCCACACCACGAAGTCGGCGCGAGCGGCGGTGGACATGCGGTGTGCGATCAGCAGCCGCGTGGATCCGCGCAGTGCCTGCTGCAGTGCGGAGCTGATCACCGCCTCCGTCGCCGTGTCCACGCTGGACAGCGCGTCGTCCATGATGACCAGCCGCGCGGGACGGCAGGCGGCGCGCGCCAGTCCGAGCCGCTGCAGTTCACCGCCTGACAGCGCCAGTTCCGCGATCGGTGTCGCGGTCTGCGCGGGCAGCCGTGCGACGAAGTCCTCGGCGCCGGTTGAGCGGAGTGCGGCGCGCAGCTGGGCGTCGGTGATCGTGTCGTCTCCGTACCGCAGGGCGTCGGCGATGGTCGCACCGAGTAGGTGGGGGCGTTCGAACGCGTAGGTCACCGCGGTGCGCAGCTCCTCGTTGCGCAGCTCGCCGATGGGCGCACCGTCGAACGTCACCGTCCCCTCGTCGGGTGCGAGCAGGCCGCCGGCCATCGCGGTCAGCGTCGTCTTGCCGACGCCGGACTCGCCGACGATGGCCACTGTGGCGCCGGCCGGCACGTCGAAGCTGATGTCGCGCAGGATCGGCCGGCCGCCTGCCACCGAGCCGACCGACGCGAAGTGCAGCGCTCCGTTGCCTTCGGGCAGCGTGCGGGTGCCCGTGGGCAGGCCCGGTTCCTCGAGCACGGTGCTCACGCGCCGCGACGCCGCGGTGAGCTGGCCGATGTCGCGGAGGCTGCCGGCCTGCTGGAAGATGCCCATCCCGTAGCCGACGTAGAACGACACCGACATCAGCTCGCCGGGGCTGATACCGCCGTTCACCAGGCCGTAGCCGGCGGTGCCGAGCACCAGCACCTGCACCAGCGGCGCGTACATGGCCGCTTCCCAGCTGACGCTGCGCTGCCGCTGCCAGATGCGCAGCGATACCGACCGCAGGTCCGCGGCCGGCTGCAGTACCCGTTCGGTCTCGGACTCGACGGTGCCGCTGGCCCGGATGGTGCGCATTCCGCGGACGGCGTCCAGCAGCCGGGTGCTGACCTTTGCCAGTTCGGCGGCTGCGGTGGTACTCAACGAGGTGATCCGGGGCAGGTGCCGCAGAGTCAGCGCCATCAGGACGGCGCTGGCGGCGAGGAAGACCAGCCCGATCCGGTAGTCGATGGCGAACAGTGCCGCGATGCCGCCGATCGAGGTCATCAGCGGCACCAGGATCCGGGTGACGAGGTTCGCGGCCTGGGCGGTCTGGTCCGTTGATGCGGTCAGCCGGTTGACGAGGTCGCCGTGGCTGAACTTGCGCTGGCCGCGGAAGCCGAGCCGGAACAGGTGGCCCAGCAGCCGCGACCGCAGCATGCGCAGGGCGCGCACCCGGGCGGAGTAGTCGCTGAGTTCGGTGAGGCTCTCGGCGGCGATGCCCAGGCAGAGCAGGGCGATCACGGCGATGACCAGGGTGTTGCCGGCTCCCCCGGCCAGTGCCTGGTCGACCGCGGTGCCGATGAGCGCGGGAACGGCGAGCCTTGTGGCGGTGTCGGTCACGCTCAGCAGCACGAGGCCGACAGTGGCGCCGCCGCCGGCGCGCAGCGCGTTCAGGGCAAGGTACCGGGTGCGCACCGGCTCACCACGCAACCGGCAGTTCGTGCACGCCGTAGTGGTCCATGTCGTCGCGCATGCGCAGTTGGCTCAGCGGCACCGCGAGCCGCAGGCCGCCGAAGCGGTCGAGCAGCGCGGTGTAGGCCGCCCGCAGGGTCACCCGCGCCAGGTGCTGGCCGATGCACTTGTGCACACCGTGTCCGAAGGCCAGATGCCCGCGGGGGTCGCGGGACACGTCGAGGACGCCGGGGGCGGCAAACGATCCGGTGTCGCGGTTGGCGGCCGGCAGCGCGACCACCACCGTCTCGCCTTTGCGTACGAGTTCGCCACCGATTGGGACGTCCTCAAGGGCGCACCGGCTCGCGCCGAATTGGGAGATGGTCAGGTAGCGCAGCAGTTCCTCGATCGCGTTGTCGAGCAGCGCCGGGTCGGCCCGCAGTTTGGCCAGCTGCCCGGGATGTTCCAGCAGTGCCAGGACGCCGAACGCGATCATGTTGGAGGTCGTGTCGGTACCCCCGCCCACCAGTGCCCAGGCGATGTTGCGGAGTTCGGTGGCGTCGAGCTCTCCGCTGCCTGCCAGGTCCGCGAGCACGCCGCCGCCGTCGCCGCTGCCGCGGAGTTCGGCGGCCACGACCGAGTCCAGGATCGCGCCGACGGTCTCGGCGGCTGCGGTGAGTTCGGCCAGCGTAAGCGAAAGGTGCATGATCACGTCGAGGTTGTCGTGCAGCGGCCGGCGTACCTCCTCGGGGATCCCGAGCAGGTCGAACACCGCCCGCGCGGGCAGGGGGCGGGCGAACCCGGCGACGAGGTCGGCGGGGGCGCCGCCGGCGGCCATGGCGTCCAGCAGCTCCGCGGCGGCCGCGGTGATCGCGGCTTCCTGGTCGGCGGCCCTGCGCGGGCTGAAGTGTCGGCCCACGGCGCGCCGGTAGCGCGTATGCTCGGGCGCGTCCATCTTGTTGAACGCGCCCGGTTCGGCCGCCGGCGGCGCGGGGGCGTCCGGCGGGAGCGGGAACGGAGGCGGCAGGGGCGACGCCAGCAGCTCGTTGCGGTGGCTGAAGCGCCGGTCGGAGAGCACGGCCTTGGCCTGGGCGTGGCCGACGACCAGCCAGCCGGTTTGGCCGAGCGGGAACTGCAGGCGGTGTATCGGGCCGGTGCGCGCCAGATCCTGGTAGGCGTCGGGAGGGTCGAAGGGGCAGCCGCGGGTTCGGGGCAACGTGGTCAGGTCCGGCACGGACTCACTCCTGGTTGCTGAAGCTCCTGGTTGTTGCGGGCCGCTCGCGGGCGCGCCCGGTTCAGCGGGCTAAGGTTTGCTGCCGGCACGGCGCCCCATCCGCTCTTCCACGAAGTCGGCCGCGCGCGGGGCGCCTCCGGCGGCGTCGATGTCGGCGCGCAGGTTCCGCAGCCGGGTGCGGGTGGCGGTGTCGCCGGCCGCTGCGAGCACCGCTTCACGCAGCGAGTCGGCGGTCGCCGCTGCGGGGTCGATCCGGCGGCCGAGGCCGAGTTCGGCCACCCGGTCGGCGTTGACCCGCTGCTCGGGTTGGAACGGCACCACTACCAGCGGTGTCACGTGGTATCCGGCCCGCATGATGCTGCCCATGCCCGCCTGCGACACGAACACGTCGGCGTGGCGCAGCACCTCCGCGTAGGGCACCCAATCGTGCACTTCGAAGTTCGCGGGCAGCGGACCCGGGTCGTGGCCGCCGGTGGCGACCACGACGTGCCACGGCAGGCCGTCGAACGCGTCGGCGCAGGTGCGGAAGAACTCCGGGTGGTCATTGACCACCGTGCCCAGTGACACGAAAGCCACCGGCCTGCCGTTGCCGGGCGGCGACCATCCGCCGCTGCCGGATTCGGCACCGAAGCAGGGCCCCACGAACGCGTGGTCGTCGCCGAAGGTGTCGCCGAACGGTTGGAACGACCGCGGGAGGAACACCAGGGCGGGTTCTCCCTTGCCGGCGGCGATCTCGTCGGTTTCGGCGGGATCGATGCCGTGGCGGGCGAGGAAATCGCCCATGAGGTCGCGGACGGTCCGGGCTGCGGGGTCGTCCTCGCTCAGCTGCGGGTGGTCGGCGCGTTCGACCTGCTCCTGCATCAGGTTGTAGGTGTCGTTGGAGGCGAACACCGGCAGCAGCCGGCAGGTGGGCAGGCCCCATTTGCGGCCGAGGACGCGGCCGGGTGCCCAGACCGTGGAGTCGTAGACGATGCAGTCGGGGCGGTCGGTGGCGAGCCGGTTCTCGATTCCGGCGGTGGTGCCGGTGATTTCGGAGATGTACTGCACAAGGGCGCGTCCGAGCTCGTCGCCGGTCCACTCGTCGGGCGGGTCGGTCGTGGACATCAGCGCGGTGTCGTAGTCGATCACCGATGCGCCGATCCGGGCGGGGGCGTCGGCGACGGCTTCGGTCACCGCGTAGGTCACCCGGTGTCCGCGGCGCAGCAGTTCGCCGGCGACGGGCAGTGTGGGCGTGACGTGACCGGGTGAGGGGTACGGCAGAAACAGGATGTGCGGTCCCGTATCGGTTTCGCTGCGCACTGTGACCCGCCTCGACGATCGGTTTCGGGGTGCCCCGTGCATCATGCGCCACGCACCTTTAGCAAATCCCCCACAGGCGGTTGCTGTTGGCTCGGAGCATGGCCTCTTCACCGTCCCGCCACGTGGTCCTGTGCACGCTGCCCGGCTACGGCCATGTGACTCCGCTGCTGGACATCGTGGCCGAACTGCGCGCCCGCGGGCACCGGGTGACCGTGGCCACCGGGGCCGAGTTCACCGCCCGCCTCGCCGCCGCCGGTGCCGCCACCGTCGCCTACGGGCCCACGGACAGTGGGGATTCCGGTTCGCACGCCACGGCCCGCGCCGTGTCTGGATTCACCGGGTTTCTGACTGCGCTGGCCCCGGTGCGGGAGCTCCTCGCCACCGACCCGCCCGATCTATTGGGCTTCGACTCCACGATGTGGGTGGCCGGCCGGGTACTGGCCGCGGCCCACTCGTGCCCGGTCGTGCAACTGAGCCCGTGCTTCGTCTCCAATGAGCACTTCTCGCTGGCCGCACGCGTGGCCGAGCGGGTCCGCGGTACCGGCGAAGACGCGTGCCAAGACGCCTCCGAGGACACCGGCGGACCAGGCGGGGATGGCGGGGCCGGTGCGCTGCGGTCGGCACTGGCCGCTGCCGGACTGCGGGGCGACCCCGCCGACCTGCTCAGCGACGCCGGCGACCACAAACTCGTGTTCATGCCCAAGGAGTTCCAGTACCGCGGCGACACCTTTGACCAGCGCCACACGTTCGTCGGCCCCTGCCTGGGGCCCGTCCGCACCCGGGGCGATTGGGCCCCGCCCGGAAACGGCGATCCGGTGCTGCTGATATCGCTGGGCACGTCGCTGTTCAACGATCAGCCGGACTTCTTCCGGTCCTGCGCCGCGGCATTCGCCGACCTGCCCTGGAACGTGGTGATGACCCTGGGCAACGGCACCGACCCCGCCCAACTGGGTCCGCTGCCGGCCAACGTCCGCGCGCACCGGTGGCTGCCCCACCCGCTGGTGCTGGCCGCCGCCCGCGCCTCGGTCTGCCCGGCGGGCATGGGCAGCATCATGGAGTCGCTGGCCTGCGACACCCCCCTGGTCGTGGTTCCGCAGCACGGCGAGCAGGCGGTCAACGCCGACCGGGTGGCCGAACTGGGGCTCGGCACCCGCCTGGGCCGCGGCGAGATCCGGGCCGAGGCGGTCCGCGACTCGGTGCTCAAGGTCGCGGCCGACCCCGATATCGCCGACCGGGTGCACGGGATGAGCCGGTCCTGCCACCGCGCCGGCGGTTACCGGCGGGCCGCCGACACGCTGCTCGCGCTCGCCGCGGCAGCGGGCTGAGGCGACCGGGCACGGCGCCGGTGTTCGGAGGGTCTGAGGGGGCGGTGCCGCGCTGCCGGACCGCAGCGAAACGCCGCCCCGTTCCCGCACAGCGGCGGTTGCGGGGCGGCGGTTTCGGCGGCACCGGGCCGCCCGTGACGCGCCTGCGTCAGGTGTCGCGTTTGCTGAACACGGCGAAAGCCAGCCACGTCGCCGCGATCAGCCAGACCACTGCCGTCAGCGCGGCTTCCAGCGGCGGCAGGTAGGAGGCCGATTCGGCGGTGTTGACCCCGGCGAGGCTCTCGGCGATCGAGCCGGGCAGGCGGCGCGGAACGGTTTCGGCGAACCAGTCGCCCAAGTAGCCGGCGACCCACACCGGGACGGTGTCGATGGCCAGCACCAGCACGACGGCGCCGGCTGCGTTGCGCAGCACCACCGCCGCCACCATGGCCAGGACCACGTGTATTGCCATGGACATGGGAATGAACACGGCGACGGACCGCAGCAGCCCTTCGTTGCTGAGCTCCAGGGTGTTCTCACCGGTGACGCCGAGCAGGCTCTGGCTGATAATGAAGTTCGCGAACGAGATCACCGTGCCGATGACCAGGGCCAGGGCCGTGACGATGATGAACTTGGCCGCCAGTACCCGCCACCTGCGCGGCGTCGAGATGAGGGTGTACGTGAGCATCCCGGTGCGGTACTCGACGGTGACGACCGCGGCCCCCAGCGCCGAGAACGCCATCACCCCCAGGCTGGCACCGAAGAAGATGATCTCGTACCGCTGGCCCGCTTGGGCGTTGGCCATCGATTCCGCGCCGCCGAAGAGGATGACCAGGGAGGTGATCCCGACGGTCAGTCCCGCGGTGATGGCGATGAAAATGTAGGTGGCTGATACCGACCACAGTTTCGCCCATTCGGAGGCGAGAGTGGACGTGAATCGGGGCGTGGGCCGGCCTGATCGCGTGCCCTTGGTTTTGGTGAACAATTGAGCGGCTCCTTGGCTGAGCGGTCGGGACGATTGCGGCATTCCCGTAGGCCACGGTCCCGGAAAGCCGGAAAGCGGATCCGGGACGAAACTGGACGGGACGGATGGTGGCCGGCTGCGGCCCGCGGGATCGGCGCGGCTGCGGTGCTCGCCGCGCTTTTCAGCACCGGACCGTCCGGCGCCGGGCCCTGCCGCGGACCGGGCCGGCCGGGATCATGAACGGCTCTTCTGACCCTCGGTGGGGGCGGCGGTGTAGGTGGCGCTGTCATGGGTGAGCTCCATGAACATGTCCTCCAGCGTGACCGCCCGCGGCGCCAGCTCGTGGAGCGTGATGTTGTAGCGCGCGGCCAATTCGCCGATCGAGGCGGCGTCGAGCCCGCGCACCACCACCCGGCCCTCGGCAGCCTCCGACGGCTTCTCCGTATCGTGCTCGACCTTGGCGCCGGCGTCGGTGAGCACCGTGGTCAGCAGCGGGGCCTGCGGGCTGGCGACGAGCACGTGGCCGCCCGATCCGCTCTGGATGATCTCGTCCATGTCCTTATCGGCGATGAGCCGGCCGCGCCCGATCACGACCACCCGGTCGGCGGTCTCTTCCATCTCGTGCATGAGGTGGCTGGAGACGAACACGGTCCGCCCTTCGGCGGCGAGTCCGCGCATGAAGTTGCGGACCCACAGCACGCCGTCGGGGTCGAGACCGTTCACCGGTTCGTCGAGGAGCAGCGTGGCGGGATCGCCCAGCAGCGCGCTGGCGAGCCCCAGCCGCTGCCGCATGCCCAGGGAGAACGCACCGACCTTGCGCTGGGCGACCTCGGTCAGGCCGACGGTCTCCAGCACCTCGTCGACCCGTTTCACCGAGATCCGGCCCGCTTTCGCGAGCCAGCTCAGGTGCGCGCGGGCGGTCATCGCCGGGTGGATCGCGCTCGGGTCGAGCACGGCCCCCACCTCCTGCATGGGGGCGGTGAACTGGCGGAACGACCGCCCGTTCACCCGCGCGCTGCCCTGCGTGGGCTCCATCAGCCCCAGGATCATCCGCATGGTCGTGGTCTTGCCGGACCCGTTCGGGCCCAGGAATCCGACCACCCTGCCCGGTGAGACCGTGAAGGACAGGTCGTCGACGGCCTTGTTTTCGCCGAACGACTTTGTCAGATTTATGGCTTCAATCAATTCTCAACCCCCGGTTGCGCGGTACCGAAAAACCTGCTGATGCCTTCTGCCTTCCAGGCAACCAGGCGCCGAAGATGCGGCTCAAGCGCATGAAGTGGATTACTCGCGCAACAAAAGTTGTGGGCTTGGCGGGCGGCGACACCTATCGCGGCAGGGCTGCAACCTCCGGCCGCGATCCCGGCTCCCCGCCGCCGGCGCGGCCGCTGAATCCGGGAATAACGCGGCCAACCGCCCCTCGCCCGGCGCCGCAGCCGGCCGCGGGGCCCTGTTCAGGGGCGGCGCGGAGTGGCGATCCGCTGGATCGGGCCCGGCGCCGCCGGCGATGCGGTCCGGTCAGGCGGTGCGCGCCGTTGAATCCAGAACCTCATCCACTTGGCCTCCTTCTCCGGTACCCCGAAGTTAATGTGGCCTTATGAAGAGGAGTATCCGCACCATGCTCCGGCAATCACGACCACGGTTCACACCCACCCGCGACGACGCGCCGACCGCTGTCGTCGCCGTGCTGTTCGTCGTGTTGGAGCTCGCGATCGGGCTGAACAGCGAGCCGACGACCGGCGCGGCCGGGCCTTATGCCTGGACGGCCCTGCGGGTCAGCGTCGCGGTCTCGGTGCTGGTCCTCGCCCGCCTCCCGGTTCTGGTGGGCCTCTACGCCGTTGCCGTGTCCACGGCGCTGCTTCTCTCGGATCTGCTGTCGCCCGGCCTGCTGGTGCCCATGGACCCGATCGTGCTCTCCACGGTCCCCGCTGAGACACCGATCATCGTCTTCTACCTCGCGCGCCGCGCCGACCCCCGCCAGGCGGTCGCCATCGTCGCCGCCCTCACGCTGCTGGGCACCCGGGTGTGGGACCCGAGCTGGGACATACTTCCGTTCGGGCTGCTGAACACCGCGGTACCCGCGCTGCTGTCGATGTACCTGCAAGCCCGCAGGAACCTGCTCCAGTCGCTGCGGGAACGTGCCGAACGGGCCGAACGCGAGCAGCATCTGCTCGCCCAGCAGGCGCGTGCCGAGGAGCGGCGGCGGCTGGCGATCGAGATGCACGACACAGTCACCCACGAGGTGAGCCTGATCGTCCTGCAGGCCGGAGCGCTGGGGGTGGCGACCAAGGACCCCGAAGCGCGTACCGCGGCCGACGCCATCCGCGCCGCCGGCTCGCGCGCGATCGAGGAGCTGCGCGACATCATCGGCGTGCTCCGCGACGGGCCCACCGAAGCCCTGCGGGCTGCCCCGGCCGAGGGGGCGCGCGATGGCGGCGAGCGGCGCGAAGACCGGGTGCTCGACCCCGCGACACTGGTGGCCGAGTCGCGTGCGGCGGGCCTGCCCGTTGAGTTGAACGTCCACGGCGACCCCGCCGACGCCTCGCCGGTCATCGCGCGTACTGCCTACCGGGTCGTCCAAGAGGCCCTGACCAACGTACGCAAGCACGCTCCCGGCGCACCGACAACGGTCGACCTGCGCTACCGCGACAGCGGCATGCTGATCGAGGTCCGCAACGCCGCCTCCGAACAGTCTCCCGACCCTGTACTCGCGGGCAGCGGCTCGGGCACTGGGCTCGACGGGCTCCGGGAACGCGTCGAACTGGTGGGGGGGTCCTTGCGGGCGGCGGCCGCACCGGACGGCGGGTACATTGTCGATGTGATATTGCCGCTGCAGGCGCCCATAGTGGATTCGAGCAGGCAGGCGTCATGATCAGGGTGCTGGTCGTCGACGACGAGCCCATGGTCTGCACACACTTGCGGACCATCCTCGGTTCGGCCGAGGACATCGAGGTGGTGGGCCAGGCGCAGGACGGCGCCGAAGCGGTCGAGGCCGTGCTGCGGTTGCGCCCCGGCGTTGTCCTGATGGACCTGCGTATGCCGGGCGTCGACGGTGTCACCGCCATCGAGCGGATCGCGCGCATGTCCGATGCGCCCTACACCGTCGCGTTGACCACGTTCGACGACGACACCCACATCCTGCAGTCCCTTGAGGCCGGCGCGATCGGCTTTCTGATCAAGTCCACCTCCGCCGAGGACCTCATCCGGCTGGTCCGGGTGGCCGCCGACGGCCACGCCGTCATGTCGCCGCCGGCCATGCAGCGCTTGGTCGCGTCCTCGGGGGCGGGGCGCCGCAATACCGGCCGCGCCCGCGACGTCACCTCGGCATTGACCGAACGCGAGGTCGACGTGCTCACCTGCCTCGGCGAAGGGTTGTCGAACTCCGAGATCGGCGCCCGGCTGCACCTGGCCGAAACCACGGTGAAAAGCTACGTTTCGCGCATGCTGCCGAAGCTCGACTGCACCAACCGCACCCAGGCCGGGCTACTGGCCCACGAAGCCGGCCTGGTCGAGGCCAAACCGCGGAAACGGTAAGGCCCCGCAGCAGCAGCCCGCCGCCCCCCGGTTTCAGGCCGCGGAAGGAATCCGCGGACCGAATTCGAATAGTTGTGCGAAGAAAGATTCGTCGTCGGGCGTCTCCGCAGGCCGGAGCTTCGCCCACCAAGCAATGCCGTCTGCGGTTCTCTGCTGTGTCCGGAAATACCGGATCAAGGGCGGCGGATGCGCAGCAATTCCTGTCACTGCCCGCCTCTAGCGTGTCCGGATGGCCACACTCACGCAGTCTTACACCTATTTGCACCCCTCGGCCGTGCACGAGTCGGCCGACGGACGCGCGCTCGCGCTGGAGACCTCCGGCGGCGCCACACCGGCCGGTGAGGTCACCAACCCGCGGTTCTTCAGCGGCTTTCTGACCGCGCCCACCGCATCGGCGACCGCGCTGCTGGCGGTGGCCGACGTCGCGGCCGCCCGCTATTACCGGCCGCGGCCCTCGGCGGCCTTCCTGGACCCGGTGGTCACGGCCGGCGGCGACCGGCTGCGGATGGAGTCCTTCTCCGGCTGCTGCGGCGTCTACGCGCGCCTGGACGTGCTCGCAGCCGGCCTCGATGGCGACGATGTCGGCCACGGCACCACCAACGTCGACGTCAACGCCCCGCTGCGGCGGGCCCTCGCCAAGATCGGCGGGTTGGACCCGCTGCACCTTGCGGTCGGGCCCGACGGGATCGAGGCCACGACCTTCGACGGCGGGTTCGTCGAGAAGAAGGTGCCGCTCCCCCAGCGCTGGCTGCGCGGGTTCGCCGAAGCCCAGGTGCTCGGAGCCGACTTCGCCCTGCGCGCCGAGGTCTCGGCCGCCCAGGCCGCCGCCTTCCTGCGGTCGCTGCCGCGCCTCACCCAGTCCGGTGCCCGCACCACCCGCTGGGTGATGCCCACCGGCGGTACTCTGCGGCCGGTGAGCAGGCCGACGGCCGGTGCCGTGTGCCTGCCCGGTGCCGAGCGGTTGCTGTCGCTGCGCCCGGTGCTGCGGCACGCGACGGCGCTGCGCATCTACGCCCCCGCCGCGTCCGAGGGGTCCGAGGGCGAAGCGCCGGCCGCCGCCTGGGAGGTGGAGCTGCCGGGCATGCGACTGACACTGATGCTCTCCCCCAACCCCGCCCGCGGGTTCTCCGGCGAGGGCGGGGTGCTCCACGACCTGGCCGCCGGATCTTCGGAACAGGACGCCGAGGCGGTGTCGGAGCTGCTGGCGTGGGAATCCAAGATCGACCTGGCCGACCTGGCCCACCAGGCCGGTCTGCCGGCCGAGCGGGTACGCGCCGCGCTAACGGTCCTGGGCACCTCCGGCCAGATCGGCTACGACCTCGCCGAAGAGTCCTACTTCCACCGGCACCTGCCCTACTCCGCGGGCGCCGCGGAAAAGCGCAACCCCCGGCTGCGCGGAGCGCGGAAGCTGGTCGCCGACGGCCACGTCCGGCTCGACGGCACACTGGCGCGCGTGGGCAGCGCCGACCACGCCCACCTGGTCCGCACCGACGACACGGGCAAGCTGAGCTGCACCTGCCTGTGGTGGGCCAAGTACCGGGGCGGCCGCGGCCCGTGCAAGCACGTGCTCGCCACGCGCATGGTCCGGGACTCGGCCGAGGGGGCGGCGCAGTGAACCTGCTCGAACTTGCCGAAGCCGGTGACGCCGCGGGAGTGCTCCGGGAACTGGAGTCGATGACGCTGGAGCAGCGCGCGGCCTGGATCCCGGAACTGGCGGCCTTTCGGGAGACCCTGGATACCGAAGACTACGTATGGAAGCACAGCGGCCAAGCGTCCGCCCTGGCGAGCGCCGAACTCGGATGCCGGACCACCCCCGAGGCCGCCGCGGCCTGGCTCAGGGGCCTCCGCGTCTCCGTGGTCGGAAGCCGCTGCTGGATGGTGGACACCGTGAACCTGTATCCCCCCGAATGGCGCGCCGAACTGGTCGTCAAGCTTGTCGAACAGGGGCTGCCCCGGACGATATGGCGGGACGACGGAGGCGTGTTCGCCTTGGCCGAGCACCTGATCCGCGACACCGGCTGTCCGATACCGACCTCCAACGACTTCATCCACGTGTGGCTGTGTGACCGCAAAGGCATCGCCAGGGGCGGGTCCCGGGACCGTCGGGCGCCGAACATGCTGGGCGGAGGCCGGGGCGCCGGTTTCCTGGAACGCCTGTGCTCCGACGACTTCTCCGCGGTGCTCCTCCCGCCGGCCCTGGAACGACCGTCGTTTTCCATCGATCGGTATCGGCGGGTACTCGTCGGCGTCGCGGCCAAAGGCGTGCTCGACCGCGGTCTGCTGAGCCGCCGAATCTTCGCCGACCTGGTCCGCGGCACCCCGGCATACGCGGACGCGCTGAAGGCGTTGGAGGGACACCCGCTCACCGCGACCGAACAGGCCCGCATAGCCCGCACCCGCCAGGAGCTCGCCGAGCCCTGCATCTCCCGCCTGCTCCAAGACGGCCACCGCGAGGAGACGGCGGGGCCCATCACCACACTGCGCGCGCTCGACCTCACGCCGGACGAGAACGCCTCCCTTTTCCGCGACCACGTCGCCATGCTCGACCTGTCACCGCCGGTGGCCTCCTACGGACAGGACATGCTGATCGGACTGGACGAGGCGGGGCTGCTGGAGGCCGACGTACTCACCGAGGCCTGCGAACGCACCCTGCTCCGCCCGGAGAAGAAACTCGTGCGCACCCAACTGTCCTGGCTGGACAAGGTGGCCCGCCGCGACCCGGCGCGCGCCGGCCGTGTCGTGGTCGAGGCGGCGGCCGCCTGCCAGCACCCGGACGTGGCGCTGCAGGAACGCGCCCTCAACCTCATCGCCCGGCACCTGCCCAACGCGGGCGAGGAGGTGCTGCCCGACCTGCGGGCCGCCGCCGGCGATATCAACCCGGGGCTCGCCGCCCGGGCCGCGGAACTGCTGGGCCTGCCGGAGGACACCGCCGCCGAGCAGTACGTCGAAATACTGCCCGCCATGCCCGAGCCCCGGCCGGTGCCGGGCCCGGTCGAAACCATTGCCGAGGCGGCCCAGGAGGTCGCCGCGGCCGTGGCCAACCCCGGGGACGTGGTGGCGTTCGAGCGCGCACTCGACGGGCTGGTGCGCCACGCCCGCCTCGACCGCGACGCCCTGTCCGCAGCCCTCGCTCCGGCCGTCCGCAGAGAGCCGCGCCGCTTCAGCGGTGACTGGACACAGGCCGACCTGTACGAGGTCGCGGTGGCGCTGCGCGGCAACGAGAGCCATGGGCGGCATACGTTCCTCCTCGAAGACCATGCCGCCGATCAGACCTTCCCGAAGCACTGGTTGATCACCGTGGCCGGCGACATGCTCCGGGCGCGCATGTCCGAAGTGCTGAAGATGATCGGGTCCGGTACGCAGCCGTTCCTGCTGGCGGTGCCGACCTTGGACACCGGCGCACTCGACGCCGCCGTGCTCGTGGAGCGCATCGCCGAGTACGAGCGCCTCGATATCACCCCCGCGCCCGTCGACCTGGCCCAAGCCCTGCTGCGGGTCGACCCCGCACCCGGCGAACTCGTCCAGCGCGCCGCCGAAAAACTCGAATCCGACGCCGGACGGCAACTGGCCCGCTGGCTGGGCGACGGCGGCCTGCCGCACACGGACTCGACTCCGAAGGAATGGCCGGTGACCGATCCGACCAGCGCCCCGCCGGGCTGGTGGTGCCCTGCGAATCCCGGGCTGCCGACCAAACCCCCGCTCCCTCCGGTGGCCGCGGCCCTGGTCTGGGAAGGAAGGGACCGGGTCGCATATGAACATGCGGGGCCGATCTGGTTGGCGCAAATGCCGCACCACCGCGACGAGGTCGCCGCACGCATCCACGCGGACGAGCGGCGGAACTCGGTACCGCCGTACCGGGTCGACGCCGCCGGCCCCGCGGGCTATGCGATCCACTGGCATATCGCCTACGGCCTGCGCAGCACGGCAGACCCCTTCCTCGTGCTCGCCGCCCAGGGCCGGCTGGACAGCGCACTACTCGCAGGGCAACTGCAGGCGCTCCTCTACCGCGGTGTGATCGAGGCGAACCGGGTGACCACCACGCTGCGCGCCGCGGCCGAGACCGGCGCCTACGCCACCGTGTGGTCCGTACTCGAAGCCGCCCTGCCCCCACTCCTGCGCGACACCCCCCACCGCGCCGCCGGCTCGTTCCTGGTCCTTGCCGTCGACTGCGCCTCCCGATGCGGCGCCACCGGCCCGATCCCCGAGGTCGACGCCGTGGCCGCGCGCAAGGGAACCACCAAGACCATCAAAAACGCGAGACTCCTGCGCGACGTACTGCACCGAGAGGGAACAACACCGTGAACCTGATCGAACTCGTTGAGGCCCGCGACCGCGCCGGCGTGCTCCAGGAGCTGGCGTCGATGACGCTGGAGCAGCGGGCGGCCTGCGCCGCCGAACTGGCCGCCCGACGCGAAGCCACCGAAAGGCCGGCGTCCGAGGGCTCCGTCCACGAGCGCAACGCCTCTTGGGCGGCCGCCGAACTGGCAGGCCAGACCACCCCGGAAACCGCGGCGGCCTGGGTCAAGAAGCACGTGGGAACGCGCCTGGACTGCGGCCTGATGGTGGATACTACAGACCTGTATCCACCCGAGTGGCGGCGCGAGTTGGTCGCCCGGCTCGCCGAACAACCGCAAGACCCGCCCTACCGCTGGTTCGTACTGGCCGAACACATCATCCGCGACCTCGGCTGCCCGCTACCGACCACCGACACCTTCGTTTACGCCTGGTGGCTCGCCAAGCGCGTCCCCTCCAGCTTCGCCCAGGGGTGGCGCAGCCGCGTGCTGGGCGGGCCGCAGGGCGCCACCCTCCTGGAACGGCTTCGCAACGACGACTTCACCCCGACCCTGCTCCCACTGGTCGTGCTGCGACCGGCCATCGCCCCTCTCGGGCACCACCGCAAGGCGATCCTCCAGCTCGCCGCCAAAGGCGTGATCGACCGTGCCGACCTGAGCCGCCGCACCCTCGCGGATCTGACCTGCGATACCCCGGCGCAGGAGGACGCATTGAAGGCGCTGGCGGGCCATGCCCTCACCCCCGCCGAGCAGGACCGGGTCGTTGCCGCCCGCCGCGACGCCGCCGAGCCCCTTATCGCCGACCTGCTCCAGGACGGCGCCCGCGACGAGACGGCGGACTCGCTCACCACACTGCGTTCGCTCGCCCTCGCCCCAGACGAGAACACGGCCTTCCTGCGCGACCACGTGGCGATGCTGGACCTGTCGTCGCCGGTGGCCGGCTACGGCCAGGAGGTGCTGACCGGGCTGGACGAGGCAGGGCTGCTGGAGGCCGATGTACTCACCGAGGCCTGCGAACGCGTCTTGCTCCGCCAGGAAAAGAAACTCGTGCGTGCCCAGCTGACCTGGCTGGACAAGGTGGCCCGCCGCGACCCGGCGCGGGCGGAGCGGGTGCTGATCGACGCCGCAATGGTCTTCCAGCACCCGGCTGTGGACCTGCAGGAGCGCGCCCTCAAGCTCATCGCACGCCACCTGCGCAAGGCCGGCGCGGACGTGCTGCCGGAACTGCGGACCGCCGCCGCGGCGCTCGACCCGGCGCATGCGGCCCGGGCCGCCGAGCTGTTGGGCCTGCCGCAGGACACCGGCGCCGCACCGTATACCGAAGCGCTGCCTCCGGTGCCCGCACCCCGCCCGGTACCCGGCCCGATCGCAACGGCCGCCGAGGCCGCCCAGGAGGTCGCCGCCGTCCTGGCGAACGACCGGGACGTGGTGGCTTTCGAACGCGCACTCGACGGACTGGTGCGCCTCGCCCGCCGCGACCGCGGGGCGCTGTCCGCGGCCCTCGCCCCGGTCGTGCGTCAGGAAGAGCGCCGCTCCAGCGAGAACGGTCCGCAGGCCGATCTGCTGTACGACATGGCGGCGGCGGTGTGCCGTGCGGAATCGCTGCATCCGCGGTTCCGGCCCCAGGGGGTATCCCCGTCCGGAAAGATGCTCGAGGCACGGGTGAGCGAGGCCGCCGAGCTGGTCGCCTCCGGTAGCCAGCCGTTCCTGCTGGCGTTGCCGAGCCTGGACACCGGCGCCATCGACGCCGCCGTACTGGTGGAACGCATCGCCGAGTTCGAGCGGCTCGGTGCCGCTCCGGCACCCGTCGACCTCGCCCAGGCTCTGCTGCGCGTCGACCCCGCCCCCGAAGGGCCGGTGCTGCGCGCCGCCGAAAAACTGCAATCCGACGCCGGACGGCAACTGGCCCAATGGCTGCGCGACGGCGGGCCGGCACACCAGGACTCCACGCCGGCCGAGTGGCCAGTGGCCGATCCGGCCGGCGCACCGTCACGGTGGTGGCAGCCGGCCCACCCCGGCCCGGCGGCCGAACTCCCGCTCCCGCCGGTCGCCGCAGCCCTGCTCGGGCCGTACAAGACGAGATACACGGGACTCGACCCCGAACGGTTCTGGCTCGCCCAGTTGCCGCACCACCGCGACGAGGCCGCGGCCCGCATGCGCGACATCTCCCGGCCGGACCGCATACTGCCGTTCCTGGTGGAATCCGGTGGCCCCGCAGGATTCGCGGTGCACTGGAAGATCGCGGAGGCCATGGGCACCGACACCGCAGCGGATGCCCTGCTGGTGCTCGCCGCCCAAGGCCGGCTCGACAGCGGACTTCTCGGCGGACAACTGCAGGCGCTGGCACACCGCGGACGGGACGGTGCCAACCCCGCGGCCACCACGCTGCGCACCGCGGCTGAGACCGGCGCCTACGCCACGGTCTGGTCCGTGGTCAAGGCCGCCTTGCCCGCGCTGCTCGGCGACAAGCCGGTCCGCGGCGCCGCAGCGCTGCTCGCCCTTGCCGCCGAATGCGCCTCCCGATGCGGGGCCACCGGACCGATCGCCGAGGTCGACGAAATGGCCGGGCGCAAGGGGACCACCCAGACCATCAAAAACGCCAGACTCCTGCGCGACGCACTCCACCGAGAAGAAACCACACCGGCATGAACCTGACCGAACCCATCGAAGCCGGCGATACGCCCGGCGTGCTTCGGAAACTGGACGCGATGACACTGGAGGAGCGGGAGGCCTGCGTGCCGGCTTTGGCAGCGCGGCTTGCGGAGGCCGAGGCCGCGGCCGCGGCCGATGTGTGGTGGTGGTCCAGCCGGGAGTCCTACGCCCTGGCGAGTGCGGAACTGGGGTGCCGGACCGCCCCGCACGCCGCGGCGGCCTGGCTGGTGGCGCCCGAGCAGCGGCGGCGGTCCTGGGGCTGGATGGTGGACGTCGTGAACCTGTATCCCGCCGCATGGCGGGCCGAGCTGGTCGCCGAGATCGGTCGGCAGGCCACTCCCGGCACCGGCGGCTGGTTCCCCATCGCAGAACACCTCATTTGCGACACGGGCTGCCCGGTGCCGGTCTGCGACGCCTTCGTCGCGGCCTGGCTGGAGGAACACCGCTCCACCAGGAGGGAACCGTCCGGCGAGAAGACCCCGGGTGGGGCGCAACCGCTGGGCGGAGTCCAGCGCGGTACCAGTCTGGAGCGGCTGGGCAACGACCGCTTCACCCCGGCACTGCTGCCCCTGGGAGTGGAGCGGGCGCACCTGCGCACCCTGCCTGACGTAGAAGATCTGGCCGAACTCGCCGCAGACGGCACCATCGAGGGTGCTCCGC
Source organism: Streptomonospora sediminis (assembly GCF_054778995.1). Taxonomy (NCBI): domain Bacteria; kingdom Bacillati; phylum Actinomycetota; class Actinomycetes; order Streptosporangiales; family Nocardiopsidaceae; genus Streptomonospora; species Streptomonospora sediminis. The sequence continues at coordinate 56,292 of NZ_BAAGYZ010000100.1, read as the reverse complement.
TCATCCGCCGGGCTCTCGCGGAGCTGGACGGCGGCGGGGTAGCGGCGGATCCCGACGACGACGATGGCGCGCCATGGGCGGCCGGCCTGGTCGAGGCGTTCGCTCTCGCTCACGCCGAAGAGGCGTGGCCGGCCGGTGAACGCGCCGCGCTCCGGGAGCGATTGCTCGCCCGCCTGCTGCAGGAGCGCAGCCGCAACGAGACGGCGGCGGGCCTTGCGGCGCTGCGGGCCCTGGCGCCCGTTCCCGCCGAGAACGCGGTGTTCGTGCGGGACTTCACGGCGATGCTGGACCTGTCGTCGCCGGTGGCCGCCTACGGCCAGCGGGTGCTGGCCGGGCTGGACGAAGCGGGGCTGCTGGAGGCCGACGTGCGCACCGAGGCGTGCGAACGCGTCCTGCTCCGCCCGGAAAAGAAGCTGGTCCGCGCCCAGCTTTCCTGGCTCGACAAGGCGGCCCGCCGCGCCCCGGGGCAGGCGGGCCGCATCCTGGTCGAGGCGGCGGCGGCATTCCAGCATCCGGATGTGGACGTGCAGGAGCGCACCCTCAAACTCATCGGCCGCCACCTGCGCAGAGCCGGCGGTGATGTGCTGCCGGAGCTGCGCGCCGCCGCAGGCACCAGCGCGGGACTCGCCGAGCGGGCCCGCGAACTGCTCGGGCCTGAGACCGGCCCCGCCCAAGGCACCCTGGGCACCCGGGGCGCCGAGAGCACACCCCAGAGCCGGGAGATCCGGGAAGGCCAGGAGCCCCCCGCCGGACAGTACGCCGAAACGCTGCCTCCGGCGCCCGAACCGCGGCCCGTGCCCGGCCCCATCGCCACCGCCGCCGAAGTCGCCGAGGAAGTCGCCGCGGTCATGGCGAACCGCGGGGACATGATGGCGTTCGAGCGGGCGCTGGACGGGCTGGTCCGCCATGCCCGCCTCGACCGCCCAGCGCTGGCCGCAGCGCTCAGCGTGATCCGGCAGAGCCGCACCGGTCCGTTCCGGGACTTCCCGCAGCACCACATTTACGACGCGGCCGCATTCGCGCGGGACGGCGAGTGGCCGGAGCAGATCGCCCGCTTCCGCACGGAGTACCTGCGCGGCACGGCCTTCCGCACGGACTCGATGTGGTTCCCGCCCGCCGGGACGATGCTCGTGGCGCGGCTGACCGAGGCGATGGAAGCGATCGAGTCCGGCTCGCAACCGTTCCTGCTGGCGACGCCGACCCTGGCCACCGGCGCCATCGACGCCGCCGTCCTTGTGGAGCGCATCGCCGAGTTCGAGGCGCTGGGCGCCGTGCCCGGTCCCGACGACCTTGCCCAAGCGCTGCTGCGTGTGGCCCCCGCCCCCGGCGAGCACGTCCACCGCGCCGCCGAAAAGCTCGAGTCCGGCGCCGGGCAGCGGTTGGCCCGCTGGCTGCGCGAGGGCGGCCTGGCGCACCAGGACTCCACTCCGCCCGGGTGGCCGGCGGCCGACCCGGCGAGCGCTCCGCCCGGCGAGTGGCTCCCCGCCCGCCCCGGCCGGGCACTTGACCCGCCGCTCGGGCCGGCCGCCGCCGCCTTGATCGGGCCGGAACCTTCCCTGCCGTGGCCTGCCGCAGACGTCGCACCGTACTGGTTGGCGCAGCTGCCCCACCACCGCGACGAGGTGACGGCGCGCACCCACGCAGCGCGGCCGGAAGGTGTGCTGCCGTACCTGGTGGAATCCGGAGGTGCCGCTGGGTTCGCGGTGCACTGGAAGATCGCGGAGGTCCTAGACGGCCACGCGGCGGTGGACGCCCTGCTGGTGCTCGCCGCGCAGGGCCGGCTGGACGGCGGGCTGCTCGGGGGGTTGCTGCAGGCGCGGGTGCGCTTCGGCAGCAGCGAACCCAACCGGGTCGTGGCCACGCTGCGTGCGGCGGCCGAAACCGGCGCCTACGCGACCGTGTGGTCGGTGCTCGCCGCCGCCCTACCGGGGCTGCTTCGCGACAAGCCGGTCCGCGGCGCCGGGGCGTTCCTCGCCCTGGCCGCCGAATGCGCCGCCCGATGCGGGGCCACCGGCCCGATCGCCGCGGTCGACGCGGTTGCGGGGCGCAAGGGCTCCAGCCAGACCATCAAGAACGCCCGGCTCCTGCGCGACGCGCTGCGCCGAGAGGAACAGAGACCGTGAACCTGCTCGAACTGGTGGATGCCGGGGACACTGCAGGTGTGCTCCGGGAACTGGAGGCGATGACGCCGGACCAGCGCGCCGCCTACGCCCCGGAACTCGCGGCCCGCCGCGAAGCCCTGATCACCGGCCCGAACTGGTGGATGGTGGAATACAACGGCAATGTGCACGAGACCGCCCGTTGCACCGCCGAACTGGGATGCCGGACCACCCCGCAGGCCGCCGCGGCCTGGCTCGCGGCTCACCAGCTCCAGCCGGCGACCCCCGACTGGATGCTGGACGTTGTGAACCTGTACCCCACCGCATGGCGGATCGAACTGGTCACCCAGGTGGTCGCACAAGCGTCGCCCAACCCAAGGGCAATGTGGTTCCCCATCACCGAGCACCTGGTCCGCACCACGGGCTGCCCCGTTCCCACCTCCGATGTCTTCATCCAAGGCTGGCTGCTGAGCCGCCTTATGTATCCGGCGCGCATGCAGCCCGGGCACCGGCTGGACTGGGTGCAGGGGGCGAACTACCTGGAACGGCTGCGCAACGACGAGTTCACCCCGCTGCTCCTCCCCTTGGCAGTGGAACGGCCCAGTGTCGCGATCCTCACTGTGGAACCGCTGACCGCTCTCGCTGCGGACGGCGTGATCGACCGTGCCGTGCTGATCAACCGCGTCTTCGCCGACGCGGCCGGCGCCGATGCGCGCCGCCAAGCGGACATGCTGAACGAGCTCGCTCTCACCGCCGAAGAACACGCCCGGACGGCTCCGCAACGCGCCGAACTCGCCGAGCTCCTGCTCACGCAATTGCTCCAGGACGGAACACCCAACGAGACCGGGGCGCCCCGCGCGGCCCTGCGCGCGCTCGGCCTTGCCCCGGACGAGAACGCGGCCTTCCTGCGCGACCATGTGGCGATGCTGGACCTGTCGTCGCCGGTGGCCGACTACGGCCAGGAGATCCTGATCGCGCTGGAGGAGGCCGGGCTGCTGGAAGCCGATGTGCTCACCGAGACGTGTGAGCGCGTCCTGCTGCGCCCGGAAAAGAAACTGGTCCGTGCCCAGCTTTCCTGGCTGGACCGCATCGCCCGCCGCGACCCGGCACGGGCGGGCCGGGTGCTGGCCGACGCCGCGATGGCCTTCCAACACCCGGACGTGGCGCTGCAGGAACGCGCCCTCAAGCTCATCGCCCGCCACCTGCGCAACGCGGACGCGGACGTGCTGCCGGAGCTGCGGGCCGCCGCCGCGGGGATCAGCCCGGGGCTCGCCGACAGGGCGGCCGAAGTGCTCGGCGCACCGGAGGACGCCGGTTCCGGTGTCGGCGCCGGTCAGTACACCGAAACCCTGCCCGCAGCGCCCGAGCCCCGATCGGTGCCCGGCCCCATCGAAACCGCCGCCGAGGTCGCCCAGGAGGTCGCCGCGGTCCTGGCCCACCCCGACGACGTGGTGGCCTTCGAGCGGGCACTCGACGGGCTGGTGCGCCATGCCCGCCTCGGCCGCGGGGCGCTGGCCGCGGCCCTGGCGCCGGCCGTGCGCAGGGAACCGCAGCCGCGCCACACCGATCACGGCTTCACGCGGATCGACGAAGACTACTCGCAGGTCGACCTGTACGACGTCGCCGCTGCGGTGTGCGGCGATGAACGCCGCAGGTGGCACATCCACCTCCGCGAGGACGAGGTCGCCAACCCCTTCATCCACATCATCCCCAAGATCGCGGAGATCTCCCCGCCCGGGCGGATGCTCCAGGCGCGGCTGAGCGAGGCGATCGAGCTGGTCGAGTCCGGCTCGCAGCCGTCGCTACTGGCGTTGCCGACCGTGTCCACCGGCGCGATCGACGCCGCCGTGCTGGTGGAGCGCATCGCCGGGTTCGAGGCGTCGGGGGCCGATCCCGCCCCCGTCGACCTCGCCCAGGCCCTGCTGCGCGTCGGCCCCGCCCCCGACGGGCCGGTGCTGCGCGCCGCCGAAAAACTCCGATCCGGCGCCGGACGGCGGCTGGCCCGCTGGCTGCGCAACGGGGGCCTGCCCCACCGCGACTCCGCACCGCCGCAGTGGCCGGTGTCCGATCCGGCCAGGCGGCCGCTGGAAGAGTGGCGCCCGGTGGCCCGTCCGGGGCCGGTGACCGATCCCGCGCTCCCGCCGGTCGCCGCTGCCCTGATCGGGCTGCGCAGGTGCACGCAGTGGGAATCCGGGCGCGCCGGACCGTTCTGGATGGCGCAGTTGCCGCACCACCGCGATGAGGTGGCCGCACGCGCCCACCTGCCGCTGTTCGGAGACACGGTGGCGCCGTTCCTGGCCGACGCCGGCGGGCCGGCGGGGTTCGCGGTGCACTGGCACGTCGCGGACGGCCTGCGCAGCGCCGCCGACCCCTTGCTCATGCTCGCCGCCCAAGGACAGCTGGACAGCGCGTTGCTCGGCGGACTGCTGCAGGCGATGCTGCGCCACCGCGAGAGCGAGGCGAAACCGGTGACCGCCACGCTGCACGCCGCAACCGAGACCGGCGCCCACGCCACCGTGTGGTCGGTACTCGCCGCCGCCCTGCCCGGCCTGCTGCGCGGCACACCGGTGCGCGGCGCCGGGGCGCTGCTCGCCCTGGCCGCCGAATGCGCCTCCCGATGCGGCGCCACCGGCCCGATCCCCGAGGTCGACGCGGTGGCGGGGCGCAAGGGCTCCAGCCAGACCATCAAGAACGCCCGGCTCCTGCGCGACGCGCTGCGTTAGCGCAGGCGGGGGCTGTGGCGGGGCCGGCGTGCCGGCCCCGCCGAGCACGCCGAGTGGCGGGATCAGGGCGGTGTCAGGCCCCGCTGCTTTCGGTCCCGTCCGGACGGGACCGGCGGTACAGCTCATTGGTCGTTGCGGTGATCGTCTCCAGAGCGGTCCGGACGACTGGATGGTCGCGGCTGCCCAGGCGGGTGGCCGTCAGGACGCGGCGCACCGGAGCCGACTCGCCGTGCAGGGGGATCCGGACCACCGGCGCGCTCTCGGGAAGGCGCGCCAGCCGGGGCACGAGGATGGTGCCGAACCGGTGGGCGACCAGCGCGGTCCCGGTGTCCCACTCGTCGGCGTAGTGGGCGATCCGCGGCGTGAACCCGGCCGCCATGCAGGCGGTGCGCACCAGGTGGTGGTAGGTGCCGCCGGGCCGCCCGAGGATCCACGGCTCGTCGGCGGCGTCGGCGAGGGTGACCCGGCGGCGCCCGGTCAGCGGGTGCCCGCTGGGCACGACCAGGTCGAGCGGGTCGTCGAACAGCGGGTGCTGGTCGAAGCGGGTGTCGGAGGTCGGCGGGGTGTCGGCAGTGGCGATCAGCAGGGCCAGGTCGGCCTCGCCGGCCAGGAGCAGATCGAAGCAGCGGGCCGGCTCGGCCTCGATGACCCGCACGGTGAGCTGCGGGTAGCGGTCGCGCAGGGCCGCAGCGGCCGGAGGCAGCAGGTGCGTGGCGGCCGTGGAGAATCCGCACAGGGTGAACAACCCGCCGGTCTCCTCGGCGGAGACGGCGAGTTCGGCGCGGGCGCGCTCGGCCTGGGCCGACAGCGCCTCGGCGTGGCGCAGCACGATGGCGGCCGCGGCGGTCAACCGGATCCCGCGCCCCGACTGGGCCACCAGTTCGACGCCGAGTTCCGCGGCCAGCTGGCGCAGCTGGTGGGAAACAGCTGAGGGCGTGTAGTGCAGCGCCTCGGCTGCCGCGGTGACCGTGCCGTGGTGGTCGACGAGCTGCAGCATCCGCAGTTTCGGGTCGATCATCATGAAACCATTTTGCACGCTCCCATGGAAAAACGTTCGCTTTTCTTCAGCTACCTTGCGCGTGCACGCTGTAGACGTGTCCACGATGAGTTCCTGCAGCAAGACCCCTGGCAAGACCTCTGATGCCGGAGCCGGCGACCGGCTCCGGCAGCTCCGGGGCCGGCTTCCCCACCGCGTCCGCGAGACCCGCACCGCGGTCTACCTGCTCATAGTGCTCACCGCCGGGGCCTACCTGCCCAGCCCGCTCTACCCCGGCTACCAGCACGCCTTCGGGTTCAGTGACTTGGCGATGACGCTGATCTACGCGACGTTCGCCCTGGTCAGCGCGCCGGCACTGCTGCTGTTCGGCCCGGCCGCCGATGCGCTCGGCCCCCGGCCGGTACTACGGGGCAGCCTGCTGGCGGCCGCCGCGGGCTCGGCCTGCTTCGCACTCGCCGATGGACCGGCCCTGCTGCTGGCGGGCCGCGCGGCCCAAGGGCTCGCGCTGGGGGCGGCAACGGGGGCGCTGACGGCGCTGATGCTCCGGAGCGCGCCGGAGCACCGGCGGTTGCGCGCGTCGATGCTGGCCGGCACGGCCTTTGTCGCCGGTACCGCCGCAGGCCCCATCGCAGCGGGGGCGCTGGCGCAGTACGCCCCGGCGCCGGCGGTGCTGCCGTACGTGGTCCACCTGGTCCTGTTGGGCGTGGGGTGGCGGCGGGTGTCGGCCCTGTCCGCGCCGATGGTGCGCCCGGGCCGCTGGCGGCCCACCCGCCCGCACGTCCCGGCCGCCCTGCGGCCGCGGTTCGCCGCCGCAGCGGCAACGGGGTTCCTCGCCTGGACCGCGGCCGGGCTGTTCCTGGCGGTCATTCCGGCGGCACTCGGCCGCGCCGCCGGAATCGACGACCTCGCGGTCACCGGCGGACTGGTCGGCGCCGTCCTGGCCTGCTCCGCCCTGTCCCAGCCCCTGGCCGCCCGCTGCGGCCCCGCCGCCGCACAACTCACCGGACTCGGCGCGCTGGCGTGCGCACTGACCGTCCTCGCCGCAACCGGCGGCGGTTCCCTCCCGGCGGTCCTGGCCGCAGCGGCCACCGCGGGCATCGGCCACGGCATGGCCTACGGCGGCGCCACCGCCGCCATCGACACGGCCGCGCCCGACGCCCAACGCGGCACGATCAGCTCAGCGCTCCACCTGGCCTTCTACCTGGGAGCCGGCGGCCCCGCAATCGCAGTCGGCCTGCTGACCATCTCCCACGACCTGACCGCAGCCGTCTCCTGCCTCAGCACCACCGCGGCCGCTCTCACTCCGATAGCGGCCGCCGCGGTATTCAAGGCGCACCGCTAAAAGGGCTGCTGAAGATCCCCCCGTGCACCGGTGATCATGCTGAAAGGCCCAGATCCAGCGCCGGATCTGGGCCTTTCAGCATGATCAGCAGCGGAAAACCGGCATAAGCCCGGACCGGCAGCGGGACCGGGCCCGCCGGGGGCGGTCGGGCGGCGGCGCCGATCGCTGCCGCCGAGCAAATACCATGCCACCTGCGGGTCCGAGTAAAGGAGCACAACGTGATCAGGGTTCTGCTGGCCGAGGACATGCACATGATCCGGGGTGCACTGGTGGCGCTGCTGGACATGGAACCCGATGTCGAGGTGGTCGCCGATGTGTCCTCGGGCGATGCGGTCGTGCCCGCCGCTCTGGAGCACCGCCCCGACGTGGCCGTCCTGGATGTGCAGATGCCGGGCATCGACGGGTTGGCGGCGGCCGCCGAGATCGTGGAGCGTCTGCCCGAGTGCCGCACCCTGATCCTCACCCAGATCGGGCGCCCCGAGGTGCTGCGCCGGGCACTGGCGGCCAAGGCCATGGGGTTCATGCTGAAGGACGCGCCGCCCGCCGAGCTGGCCGGCGCGGTCCGCCGGGTGGCCGCAGGCGAGCGGGTGATCGACTCCAACCTGGCCACGGCCACCATCGAGGCCCGCGAGAATCCGTTGACGGAACAGGAGGCGGCGGTGCTGCGCCTGGCCGGCGAAGGGGACGAACCGGGCGAGATCGGTGCCCGGCTGCATCTGGCCAAGGGCACGGTGCGCAACTACCTCGGCGCGATCGTCACCAAGCTCGGCGCGCGCAACCGCCTGGACGCCGTCCGCATCGCCACCGAGGCTGGCTGGCTGTGAGGCCGCGCGGTCACGCCCGCGCCGGCGCCGCGGCAGGGCCGCCGGGGCGGGCGCCGCGGGGCAGCGGATAGGTGGCGACCAGCTCGTAACCGCCGCCGGTGGGCCCGGCGGTGAGCTCGCCGCCTGCCGCGGCCACCCGCTCGGCGAGGTTGACCAGGCCGTTGCCGCCGCGCCGCGGGGCGGGGGTGCTGTCGTCGGCGCCTGCAATATCGGCGGTGTCGGCGCTGCTGTTGCCGGCCGCGCCGTCGTTGGCCACGCGCAGGCGCAGGTGGGTGCCGGTGGCGGCGGCTTCGATGGCGGCGCTGCCGGCCCGGCTGTGCCGGAGGATGTTGGTGGCGGCTTCGCGGAGCACGGTGGCGAGCAGGGCGTCGGCCTCGTCGGTGAGCAGCCCGGTGTCGATGTCGAGCCGCACGTCGATGCCCGCGGCGGTGAGGATCTCGCGGGCCGATGCGCCTTCGGCGTGCAGCGAGATCTCCGGATGGTCGTCGTAGGGAATGGTGCGCAGGTCGGCGAGCGTGCCGCGGGCCATGCGGGCGATGTCGCAGAACTCGGCGTCCGCGCCGCGGGGGTCGCGGGCGGCCAGCTCGGCCTTGACCGTGATCGCCGACAGGCCGTAGCCGAGCAGGTCGTGGATGTCGGCTGTTATGCGGCGGCGCTCGTTGGCCACCGCGATGGCCGCGATCGCCTGCCGGCTCTCGTGCACCTGGGTGACGAGCCGGGTGAGCAGCGCCAATCCGTAGAAGATCATCGCCACGGCAACGGTGGCGACCGAGGCCATCACTATGTCGATGAACGGAGCGGTCTTCACCGCCGTCAGCACCAGCAGCTCGGTCAGCACGATGCCCGCGAACAGGGCCCAGGCGGCCCTGCGGCGCGGTACCGCGATCAGGGCCGATGCCGCCGCCAGGCTGACGAGGCTGTTGACGACCTCCAACTCGGCGTAGATGAGGGGCACGAGCGCCAGCGCCGTCTGCAGGGGCAGTGTCCAGACCAGGTCCCAGGGGTAGGGCCGCGCCCCGTGGCGCTGGGTGAGCAGGTGGTAGACCTGCAATCCGACGACGGCCAGCACAATGGCGAATCCGGTCACCGTGAGCATCCCGGGATCCGACACCGCGGAGAGCAGACCGCTGCTCAGGTAGGCGGCCATGCCGCTGGCCACGACGGGCACCGCGAGCCGCGGCGTCATATCGGCCTGGGCAACCGGGTTCGGGCGGGTCTCGGGTGCCCGCCGCACCTGCGCGGCGGCATCGCGGGCCAGCTCCAGTATCTCGGCCGAGCGCCTCTTGCCGGCCAGGCCGATGATCACCGACAGCGCCGAGCCGAGGACGGTGTCGAGGTCGCGCGAGATGCGGTGGCGCTCCTCGGCCACGGCCTGTGCGGCCAGCTCGCGGCGGGACGCGTGGAGTTCGCTGCGCAGGTCGCTGAGCCGGGTCAGCCCGAAGATGACCAGTCCCATGAACAACGCGTTTGCCGCAGCGATCAGGCCGGCGGTGAAACCACCGTCCGCAAGCAGCCCGGCCCACACGACAACGGCGCCCAGCACCGGCCAGCGGGCGCGGCCCGGGACGACCAGCAGCACGGCGGCGCCCAGGAAACCCTTCGGCTCGCTCCACGGGAACAGCGCGGCCTGGGCCGCGAGTGTCCACCACCCCCGGAACCGCTTGGTCTGCGGCAGGCTGTGCACCAATTGGAGCCCGAGCGTCGCGGCGGTCGCCGCGGTCGGCTGGGCGGGGAACATCGCGATGGACAGGCTCACGAGTGTGATGATGACGATCGTCACAGGGCATCACTCTAGTGCTTCGCTCCGATATGTCGGTCCGCCACATGCTTCATCCCGTTCGTGCAGAATGCACGTCCGATCGGGTTGCCTGGCACTGGCCGCTCCCCCGCCCCGACCGCGATCCTCGTAGTGACATCGCGCCGGATCGCCGTGTTCGGCGCCCCCGTGCCACGGCGGATTCTGCACTGGCCGGCATTTCCCTGCCCGAGTTGATATCGGCGGCCGCCGACGCAGGGCGGCCGCGCATGTCGCTGCACACCGGGTCTCAGGCGCAACTCAGCAGACCAGCAGACACGGCACTGCCAACAAATTCCCGCATTCCGATTCGAAGGACAGTCCATGACCAACTCCGACGCCCCCCAACGCGTGGCAGCGTGGCGCCGCATCTTGATCCGCCACCCGCTGGCGAGTTTCTTCGTGCTGGCGTGCGGCCTGAGCTGGATCGGCTGGATCCCCTACATCATTTCCGGTCACGGCCTCGGCCTGCTGGACTTCAGGGTCGGCAGCAATTCGACGGCGCAGCTCACAATCATGCTGCCCGGCGCCTTCATGGGCCCGATCGGCTCCGCGTACTTCGTCACCCGCGTGGTCGAAGGAAAAAAGGGGGTGCGCCGCTGGGGAGGCCGCTTTTTGAAGTTCAAGGTGAACTGGCGCTGGTATCTGATGTCGGTCGTGGGCGTCCCGCTGCTGTTCATCCTTTCCGGTCTCCCGTTCTCCGGCGGGGAGATCCAGCCGCCGCCGGCGATGGCGCTCGTGGCCTACATCCCTGTGCTCCTCATGCAGTACCTGACGACCGGTCTGGCCGAGGAGCCCGGCTGGCGCGACTTCTGCCTGCCCCGGATCCAGCCGTACTTCGGGCCGCTGCGCGGCACGCTCATTCTCGGAGTGGTCTGGGGAATCTGGCACCTGCCGATGTTCATCACCGAGTGGTCCGACTGGCCGAACTGGCCGTGGTATGACCCCTTCGTGTTCATCGGCATGTGCATCGTCGTCAGCATCGTGATGACCTGGGTGTTCAACCGCACCGGCGGGAGCCTGCCGATCGCGATCCTGACGCACGTCAGCTGCAACACCATGATGTCGATCGTGATCCTGGATATGTTCCCCGCGTTCCCGGAAAGCCCCGTAATGGGGCACCTGATGCTCCTGCTCGGGTTCGGTGTTTGGGCCGCGGTGCTCCTCATCAAGACCAAGGGCAAGCTCGGCTACGACCCGGCGACCGCGGAACTGCCGATCGACATGCAAACGCCGGCCGCCCGGACCGGCGCCGAACCGGCGGCCGACGCCCGCGCATAACCCGCGGCTTCCTTCCGCACCGCTGGCACCCGGCCACCGCGCTCCCTCATCTCTCATTCCGCGGTGGACCGGGGGTCCGCCGTCGGGCCGCCCGCCCGGCCAGGGCCTGCGGCCCGACGGCGACCGCACTCCCCCGGTTTCCCGGTGCGCGGGACCCGTCCGCCACCCGGGCCCGCGCACACCGCTACCCGGCTACCCGGCTCCGTGTTCGGCGAGCACCCGGCCGATGATGCGGGCGCCGTCGGGGAAGGCGCCCGGGTTCGGCCCCGTGTAGTTGAGCCGCACATAGGGGCCGGTGGGTTCGGCGGGGAACCACTCGTCGCCCGGGGCGACGACGGCTCCGGCACTCGCGCAATCCCGGACGAACCGCGCCAGGCCGGTGCCGTCCGGCAGCCGCACCCACAGGTTCAGCCCGCCCGGTGGCACGGATTCCGGCACGGCTGCGGGGGCGTGCCGCCGCAGCGCGTCGGCCAGCAGGTCGCGGCGGGCGGCGAGCTGGTGGCGGAGGCTGCGCAGGTGGCTGCGCCAGGCCGGTTGGGTGACGACGTCGAGCGCGACGGCCTGCAGCATGCCGCTGACGTACATGGACTCGGCCTGGGCATCGGCGAGGATGCGCTCGCGGGCGGGGCCGCGGGCGATGATCCCGGCGATGCGCACGGCCGGGGACACGCTCTTGGTCAGCGACCGCAGGTAGACGACGTGGCCGTTGTCGTCCCGCGCGGCGACCGGGGCGGGGTCGGCGGTGATACCGAAATCGTGCGCCCAGTCGTCCTCGATCAGGAACGCGCCGTGCCCGCGCACGATGTCGAGCACCCGGCCGGCCAGTGCGGCCGGCCACTGGGCGCCGGTGGGGTTGGCGAAGTTCGGTTGGGCATAGAACGCGCGCGCCCCGGTCTGCTCGAACGCCCGTTCCAGCTCGTCGGGGTCGGGGCCGCGGTCGCCGCTGGGCACGGGCACGATCTGCACGCCCGACTTTGCGGCGGCGAGGATGGCTCCCCAGTACGTCGGCGACTCCATCAGCAGCGGCCGGCCCGCGCCGACAAGTGCGCGGAAGGCGGTGGTCAGCCCGCTCTGGCTGCCCGGGACGATGACGGTATCGCTGGGGGCCGGGGGCGCGATGCCGGCCGGGGCCGCCGCGCCCAGTTCGGTGGCGAACCATGCCTGCAGCTCGCCGAGCCCGGCGGCCGGCGATCGGCTTACCGCTGCGGCGCCGCGGGCGGCGCGGGCGAACGCGGTGCGGACCAGGCGCTCGGGCAGCAGTTCCCGGTCGGGGTAGCCGGAGTGCAGCGCGATCACATCGTTCGCGGTGATCTGCAGGGCGGCGGACGGCTGCGGCATGCGGGGGCCGGGCGAGCCGAGCGCGGCGGTCTGCCACCCGTAGTCGTTCGGGCGGGCGACGCGTACCGAGCGCACGAAAGTACCGACACCCGGGCGACCCTCGACCATCCCCTGCGAGGTCAGGGTCCGCAGCGCCTTCTGCACCGTGACCGGGCCGGCCCCGTACCGCGCCGCCAGCGCCCGGGTGGACGGCAGCTGCGCACCGGGTGGCGCCGCTGCGATCCACTCGCGCAGATCCGCGACGATGCGTGCACTGCTATCGTTGGACATGACGAATAATAGTAGCGCTACTTCCGCAGCGGCGCCACTGCTACCCACTGCACGCGCCGGTCTCGGCTGGGGACTGCTCGGGGTCGCGGCGTTCTCGCTAACCGTTCCGTTCACCCGCGTCGCCGTCGAAAGCGGCGGGATATCGCCGCTGTTCGCCGGCTCCGCCCGCGCGGTCGCCGCCGCGCTGCTCGCCGCCGCCGCGCTGGCGGTCACCAGGCAGCCCCGGCCCCGCGGCGTCCAGTGGGTGCGCCTGGCGGTCGTCGCCGGCGGGGTGGTCGTCGGCTTCCCGGTGCTGACCTCGTTCGCGCTCACCACGGCCTCGGCCGGGCACGGCGCCGTCGTCATCGCCGTGCTGCCTGCCGCTACCGCGGTCACCGCCGTGCTGCGCGGACGCGAGCGGCCGCCGATGCCCTTCTGGGTCATGGCGGGGGTGGGGGCGGCCGCCGCGCTGGTGTTCGCGGCGCTGCAGGGCAGCGGACTCGGCGGCCTGCACCTCTCCGACGCGCTGCTGTTCGGCGCCGTCGTCGCGGCCGCCATCGGCTACGCGGAGGGCGGGCTGATGGCCCGCGAACTCGGCGCCTGGCAGACCGTGTCCTGGGCACTGGTGATCGCCGCACCGCTGATGGCCGTGCTGACCGCCGCCACGATGGCCCGGCAGCTGCCGAGCGGCACGGCGGCCGAGTGGGCCGCGTTCGGCTACCTGGCGGTGGTGAGCATGTACCTCGGCTTCTTCGCCTGGTACCGCGGATTGGCCATTGGCCCGATGGCGCAGGTCAGCCAGATCCAGCTCGTCCAGCCGGTGCTGACCATCGGCTGGGCGGCCCTGCTGCTGCACGAGGACGTCACCTGGGCCACCGTCCTCGGCGGACTGGCCGTGATCGCCTGCGCCGGGATCGCCGTGCGCGTCCGCCTCGGCCAAGCCGCCCGCCCCGGCCCGAAGTAGCTCGGCCCGGCCAGGCCGTGTGGGCGGAGGGCGCCGCCCACACGGCCTGGCCGCAAGCGAACCGGGGCCGCCAAGCGTGTGTGCCGGGCGGTTTCGGTCTTTTTGCTGCGGGCCTGTCCTGTTGCTCGCGGCGCAGGCGGCCACGCGCCTGTGCCGGCTCCTGGTCAGCGTGCGCGCCAGCAGGCCGCCGGCCGTGCCGGCGGCCCGGTAATGCAGACCTTCGTCATCGGCGCGCCGGTGCCCGCTCGGCTGCAACGGCCTCGCGCACGGCGGGGGCGATTTCCTTGCCGAACCGCTCGATGAAGTCCGGGTCGTCGCTCATGGCGACGATGGTGCCGGCGCCTTTTCCCACCGCCAGGGCCGTGAGTTCTTCGACCCACTGTTCGGCCGGCCCCTGCAGGCGTCCCGTGCTCGCATGCTGCAACGACCCGGTCACCGAGATCACGCGCCGGATCTCGGACGGGTCGCGTCCTGCCTCCTGTGCCGCCTGGTCGATGATCGCGTTGCTCGACCCCGGGTCGCCGTCGGGAAGGTAGGGGGTGCCGACCAGCCAGCCGTCCGCCTCGCGTCCCACCAGCCGCAGGCCCCGCGGCTTGTACATGCCCAGCCAGAGCGGGATGTTGCGCGCGGATGCCGGTCCGCGCGGTACACCGTTGACCTCGTAGTGGTTCCCGGCGACGCGCAAAGGTGCCGGGTCGGACGTATCCCACATCCCGCGGATGACCTGCACGGCTTCTTCAAGGGCCCCTACCGCTTCGCCGGGAGTCCGGCGAGGGCCGCCCATCGCCTCGATGGCGTCCCAGAACACACCCGCGCCAAGGGTCATCGTGAACCGGCCCGCCGACAGCAGATCGAGACTGGCCGCTGCCCGCGCCAGTACCGCGGGCTGGCGCAGCGGGAGGTTGAGGACACTGCCCGCCACCGCGATGTGCTCGGTGGCTGCCGCGACCCACGTCATCAGAGTCCAGGCGTCGTGAAATGCGGCCTGGTAGGGGTGGTCCTGAAAGGTGACCAGATCCAGGCCGGACCGCTCAGCGAGCTGGGCCAGCCGGACCGGGTGCCGCGGGTCCGCGTTCGTCGGGGTGATGAAGCTGCCGAACTGAAGCTCATGCCCGTAGTCGGTCATGGTGCACTCCTCGGAGTAGTCGGTCGGGTCGTCTCGGGCGAGCCGGAGACGGGCGTGCCCAGGTCTTCGGCGGCCCCGGGATCCGTCGCATCACGTACCCGGGGCCATCGCCCATGCGGGGGAGCCCGGGTTGTGCACCGGACTCCCCTGGAACAACTATCTGCCTGTGCAGATAAATTCCCTTGAGCCGGCCCAGGTTCGAACGGCCCCGACCCGCCTGTTTCGCCCGCCCCCGACGACCGCTCCGAACAACGGAGGAAACTCCGAACCGCACACCGACCGGTCAGATGACGCCGAGGTCGCGCATGGTGTCGGCGACCTTGATGAACCCCGCGATGTTGGCGCCCAGGACGTAGTTGCCCGGAGCCCCGTAGGCGTCGGCGGTCTCGCGGCACATGATGTGAATGTCGTCCATGATCTCGGCGAGCCGCTTGTCGGTGTAGTCGAAGTGCCAGGAGTCGCGGGAGGCGTTCTGCTGCATCTCCAGGCCCGAGGTGGCCACCCCGCCCGCGTTGGCGGCCTTGCCCGGCCCGAACGCCACACCGGAGTCGCTGAACACCTTGACGGCCTCGGGGGTCGCCGGCATGTTGGCGCCCTCGCCCACGGCGATGAGGCCGTTGCGCACCAGGGTGCCCGCCGAGTCGCCGTCCAGTTCGTTCTGCGTGGCGCAGGGCAGCGCGATCTGGCAGGGGACGTCCCAGATCTGGCCGCCTTCGACGAACTCGGCGCGGGCGTACTTGTCGGCGTACTCCTTGATGCGTCCGGACCGCTCCTCCTTGATCTCGCGGATCAGGTCCAGGTCGATGCCGGAGTCGTCGACGACATAGCCGCCGGAGTCCGACATTGCGACGACGGTGGCGCCCAACTCGGCGGCCTTCTGCGCGGCGTAGATGGCCACGTTGCCCGATCCCGAGACCACGACCCGCCGGCCGTCGAAACCGTCGCGGCGATCGCGGAGCATGCCGTTGACGAAGTACACGGTGCCGTAACCGGTGGCTTCGGTGCGCACCTGCGAACCGCCCCAGTTCAGCCCCTTGCCGGTGAGCACACCGGACTCGTAGCGGTTGGTGATCCGCTTGTACTGGCCGAACAGGTAGCCGACCTCGCGGCGGCCGACACCGACATCGCCGGCGGGCACGTCGGTGTACTCGCCGAGATGGCGGTGCAGTTCCGTCATGAACGACTGGCAGAACCGCATCACTTCGGCGTCGGACTTGTCCTTGGGGTCGAAGTCGGACCCGCCCTTGCCGCCGCCGATCGGCAGCCCGGTGAGCGCGTTCTTCAGGGTCTGCTCGAAACCGAGGAACTTGACTATGCCCAAATCCACCGAGGGGTGGAACCGCAGCCCGCCCTTGTACGGGCCCAGGGCCGAGTTGAACTCCACCCGGAACCCGCGGTTGACCCGGATGTCGCCGGAGTCATCGGTCCAGGGGACACGGAAGATGATCTGGCGCTCGGGTTCGCACAGCCGCTCCAGCACCCGGCTGTCCAGGTACTCGCCGTGCCGTTCGAGGGCGGGTTCCAGCGACTCCAGCACCTCGTGCACGGCCTGGCGGAACTCGGGCTGGTCGTAGTCGCGCCGCTCAATGTCGGAGAACACCTTGGCGGTAAGCCGCAGACCATTGCCGTTCGGCGGACTCGTTGTCATACGTCTCCGCTGCCTCCTCTATTCCGGGATACCGCGGAAACACCGCGGGAACACGCTTGTGCACTGCCATCGTGCCAGGTCGAGCCGCGGCTGCCACCAGCCGGTCCGCAGCCGGGCCACCCGGACGTCTCCGCCGGCGGACCCGCCGACCGGTCCGGTGGCCGCGGTCCGACCGTGCCGGGGTCAGCCCGGAGCCGGCCCGCCTGCCGCTGCGGGCAGCAGCGACCTGTGCTGCGGATCCAGGACCAGCACCCGGTCGGCTCTGGCCGCGACGGTGCGGTCGTGGGTGGCGGCAAGTACGGCGAGTCCGTTTTCGCTGCGCAGCGTCTCCAGCAGGTCCAGCACGGTGCGCGCACTCGCGGCGTCCAGGGCAGAGGTGGCCTCGTCGGCCAGCAGCACCGCTGGGCCGGCGGCCAGGGCGCGGGCGATGGCGACCCGCTGGCGCTGCCCGCCGGAGAGGCTGCCGGGGTGGCGGTCGGCGACCCATGCCGGCAGCCCGACCTGCTCCAGCAGGCCCGGCACGCGCGCCGCGGCGCTGCTGCGCGACAAGCCGCCGAGTACGTGGCCGGGCCGGGTCAGCGCGGTGCGCACCCGGTGGGCCGGGTTGAGCGCCCCCGCCGGGTCTTGGCCGACGAGTTGGATGCCCCCCAGCACCGGCCGGCTCCGGTCGCGCACGCGTTCGGGCAGCGGCACGCCGGCGAGCGCCAGGCTGCCGGCGGTAGGGCTGTGCAGCCCGGCGATGGTGCGCAGCAGCGTCGACTTGCCGCTGCCCGAAGGCCCCAGCACCGCGGCGAACTCGCCGCGGTGCAGCGACAGGTCGGCGCCGGCGAGGAGCCCGGACCCGCCGCCGGGCGCGGCCACCCGGACGCCGCGCAGATCCAGCACACAGGCGCCGCCGGGTACGGACGCCGCCGGCGCGGCTGCGGGAGCGTCCGCCGCCGCGCCGATGGTGAGCCGGTCGTCGGCCACCCGGTCGGCGAACGCCCGGTCGTGGGTGATGACGATCGCGGCCCTGTCCGGCCTGCCGCGTCTGCGTTCCAACACCTTGGCGACCAACTCCACCGCCGCGGGGTCGAGTCCGCTGGTGGGTTCGTCCAGCACCAGCACCCGCGGGTCGCCCGCCACCGCTCGGGCCAGTGCCACCCGCTGCGCTTGGCCGCCGGAGAGCTGGTGCGGACGGCGGCGGCGCACCGTGTCCGGGTCCAGACCCAACTCGGCGAGCACGCCGCGGACCTGCGGCCATGTGCGGCCGGCGCTGCGCTGGGCCAGGCCTTCGGCGGCCAAGGCGGCCACCGTGCGCAGCGGGTGCAGGTCGGCCGCGGGGTCCTGGCCGAGGACACCGGCGTTGGCCAGGCGCCAGCGGCGCGCCGGCGGCCCGGCGGGCACCGGCTCGCCCTGCCAGCGGACCGCGCCGGCGCTGCGGAACAGGCCGGGCGGCAGGGCGTCCAGGGCCGCCAGTACCGCACTGGTCTTGCCGGAGCCGGACTCCCCCACCACGGCCAGGATGCGCCCGCCCGGAACGGACAGGTCGACCGGACCGGCGACGGTGCGCCCCGCAGCGTCAACAACGGTGATCCCCTCCGCCTGGAACCCTTCAGCCACTGCGGACCTCCTTGCGCCGCTCGGTCCGGGGTCCGCGCCGGCGGCGCCGCGGCGCGCTGCCGCCGGGCGGGGCGTACTGGGCCGACAGCGCCAGCACGACCGTGGTCAGCCCCAGGGCGCCGGCGGGTGCCGCCACCGCCCACGGGTTCATCGCCGCACCGGCCATGTTCTCGCGCAGCATCAGTGCCCAGTCGGGCTCGGGCGGTTGGGCGCCGAAACCCAGCAGGCTCAGTGCCGAAGCCACCTGCAGCGCCACCACCAGCCGCAGCCCGGCGTCGGCGGCGACGAGGCCGCGCATGGCGGGCAGGACTTCCCAGGCCAGGATCCACACCGGGTGCTCGCCGCGGCAGCGGGCCGCTTCGACGTATCCGGACGCGCGGATCGAGCGGACGGCGTCGCGCACCACGCGCAGGGTGAGCGGCGCTCCGCCGCATACCGTGGCTGCCACGACCGCGGCGGGGCCGGGCAGCGCGATGGCCGCGACCAGGGCGAGCAGCAGCGAGGGCACGGCCAGCAGCGCATCGGCCACCGCGGTTACGGCCCGCTCCACCCGCTGGTGGGCCCAGCCCGCCACCAGCCCGCCGGCGAGGCCGACCGCGCAGGCGCACAGGGCGGCCGCCAACGACACGGCGAGGAGTTCCGCTCCCCCGGCCAGCACGCGCGACCATACGTCGCGGCCCAGCGCGTCGGTGCCCAGCGGCAGGCCGGGGGACGGTTGCTGCCAGGGCACCGCCGCCGGCTCGGTGGGGTCGCGTGGCGCCAGCCGGCCGCCGAAAGCCGCGGCGGCCAGTACCGCGCCGGCCAACGCCGCGGGCACCGCGCGGTTCACCGGGTCCCCCGGTCCGTGCCGACCGCTGCGGCCACCGTGTCGGCGAGCAGGAGGCCCGCCACGACGATGGCGGCCGCGAGCACCGCCGCGGCCTGGACCACGGGCAGGTCGCGCGCTGCTACAGAGGAGGCCAGCAGCGAGCCGAGCCCGGGGTAGCCGAAGAGGGTCTCCACCACGGTCGACGCGGCGACCAGGCCGCCCGCGCTGACGGCGAGCACGCGCAGGAAGGGGGCGAGCACGAAGGGGAGGACGTCCACAGCGGCGATCCACCAGCCCGGCCGGCCGCGCCGCCGGGAATCGGCCGCGTGCGGGCGGCGGAGCGCGTCGGCCACGGCGCCCGCAAGCAGGGTCCCGCCGAACAGGGCGGTGGGCACGGCCAGGGACAGCACGGGCAGCACCAGCAGGTGCGGGCTGGAGGTCGGCGGTTGGCCGGGCGGCAGCGTCGACACGGGCGGCACGAGCCCGAGGAATCCGGACAGCAGCGCCGCCAGGCCGCTGGCGACGACGGCGGAGGGCAGGGCCGCGCTGCCGGTGAGAACCGCGGTCAGCGCCCGGCCCCGGCTGCCGGCCGCGCCCGCCCACCAGCCGAGGGCGAGCATGGCGGGCGCCGCCAGCAGCAGCGCGCCGCCGACCAGGGCCAGTGCGGCCGGGAACCGCTGGCCGAGGGCTGCGGCGACAGGGCGCCCGTTGACCAGGGAGGTGCCCAAATCGCCGGTGGCCAGTGCCGCCGCCCATTCGGTGTAGCGCCGCCAGGCGGGCTCGTCCAGGCCCAGCTCGGCGCGGAGTTGGCGCACCTCGTCCGCCGAGGCGCCGGGGGCCGCCCGGAGCAGGGCGGCGTCGCCCGGCAGCACCTCGGTGGCGGCGAAGACCAGCACGGAGACCGCTGCCAGCAGCAGCGCGGAGCGGGCGAGGGCAAGGCCCGCTGCGGCGGCCGGGCCGGCCGCGCCGCGGCGCGGTCCCGTACCGCGCGCCGCTGCCGCGGCTACCGGCTCGGGCGGGCCGGGTGCCTGATCGGCCCCGGCCGTCCCGGCCGCCGCGGAAGGCGAGGGCTCGTTCACGCCGGTACGTCGACCCGGTCGATCAGCAGCCGGTGGAACCCGGGTCCGGTGGGCAGGTTGCCCACGCCCGGCGCCGCCAGGTCGATGCCGTCGCCGAGGCCCCAGACCGCGTAGCCGCCCTCGTCGGCGATCCGCTGCTGGAGGTCGCCCAGCATCGCGTCGCGTTCGGACTCGTCGGCGGTTGCGAGCGCTTCGTCGAGGTCGGCTTCCCACTGCGGGTCGTCCCAGCCGGTCTCGTTGATGGGGCCGTCGGCGACCAGCGCCATGCGGGCGTACTCCACGAAGCCGTTGCCGCCGAGGCTGTTCAGGTAGAACGGTTCGTTGTTCCACACCTCGGCCCAGTAGGTGTCGGGCGGCACGACCTCGACTTCGGCGTCGATGCCCGCGTCGGCGAGTTGCTCGGCCGCCAGCACGGCCGCGTCCTCCATGCCCGGGTAGGAACTGGTGGTGTGCAGGGTGAGTTCGATGCCCTGCCCGTGTCCGGCGTCGGCGAGCAGTTCGCGTGCGCGGTCCAGGTCGCGTTCGACGGCGGGCGCGTCGGGCGCGTGGGGTTCCAGGGGGTTGAGCAGGTCGGTGCCGGGCTCGCCGTAGCCGAGGAAGACGGTCTGCACCAGTTCTTCGCGGTCGAGGGCGAGCTTGACCGCTTTGCGGACGCCGGGGTCGTCGAAGGGTTCGGTTTCCAGGTCCATGACCAGCGGGTAGTTGACGCCGCCGGGCCGGGTGACGACTTGGGCTTTACCGCCGCCTTCGTACTGCTGGGCGGTGGCGGGGGCGACGCTGCCGGCGATGTCGGCCTGGCCGGAGGCGACGGCGGATGCGCGGGCGGAGGGGTCGGGCATGGCGGTGATCTCCAGCCGCTGGAACCGCGGCGCCTCGCCCCACCAGTCGGGGTTTCGGTTCAGCACCGAGGTGGTGTCGTCGCCGCTTTTGCGCACGAAGGGTCCGGATCCGGGGACGGGGGCGGTGATGTCGCCGGTGCCTTCGGGGACGACGAAGGTGAGGGAGGCCAGGGCGAGGCCGACCTCGGCGTAGGGCTGCTCGGTGGCCAGTTCGAGTTCGTGTTCGCCGGTGGTGCGGGAGGACTCCAGGTCGAACATTGACAGGCGGCCGTTGTTCTCGGCGCCCTTGCTCTGGATACGGCGCAGGGAAAAGAGCACGTCGCTTGCCGTGACGGTCTCGCCGGTGGAGAACTCGGCGTCGTCGCGCAGGGTGATGCGCCATTCGGTGAGGTCGCCGCCCTGCGGCTCCCACGACTCGGCGAGGCGCGGCTGGGCCTCGCCCTGCTCTCCGGGCACGGTGAGCACGTCGTAGAGCATTGCGAAGCGCAGGTAGTCGGCTTCGTTGGAGACCCGGCCGTGCGGGTCGTGGGTGGTTGCGGCGGGGGCGCCCACCGCGGCGTAGCGCAGGACGGACTGCGCGGCGGCGGACTCCTCGCCTGCGCCGCCGCAGCCGGTGGCGGCGAGGGCGAGGGCGAGCGCGCCCGCGCTCATCGGCAGGGATCGGGATCGTGGTCTCAACGGTCGGCCTTTCACATCAGTGCCGGCGGCGGCGCCGGGAGGCGGCAAGGGCGCGGGGCGGCGCAGGTCAGCGGAGTTCGTGCACGCTGACGGCGCCCGAAGGGCACCAGTCGGCGGCTTCCAGCGCGCGCCTGCGCGCGTGCTCGGGTACGTCGGCGGCGAGCAGCACGACCAGGCCGTCTTCGTCCTGGTCGAACAGGTCGGGCGCGGCCCGCACGCACTGGCCCGCTCCGGCGCAGACGCCGGTGTCGGCGTGCAGCCGCAGGCGGGGCGCGGTGCCGGCGGGTGCGGTGCCAACGGGTTCGGGAAGATTCACCATGTCACCGGCACCTCCTCCAGGCCGAAGATGGCCGAGGCCGAGCGCTGCGGCATGTCCTCGGGTGCGATGGCCGGTTGCAGGGTGGGGACCTGGTCGAACAGGGTGCGCAGGGCCACCTCGATCTCCAGGCGCCCCAGGTTCTGGCCGACGCACTGGTGTGCCCCGTAGCCGAAGGCGACGTGGTTGCGCTGCGGGCGGGCCACGTCCAGCGTTTCGGGGTCGGGGAACGCCTCGGGGTCGTGGTTGGCCGCCCCGAGCAGGGCGATGTAGCCCTCGCCCGCGCTGATGGTGCCCTGTTCAAGGGGGATGTCCCCGGTCGCCACCCGCAGGGTGATCACGTCGGCCACCGACAGGTAGCGCAGCAGTTCGTCGACCGCGTTGGGCCATAGCGAGGGGTCCTCGCGCAGGCGGGCGAGCTGGTCGGGGTGGCGTAGCAGTGCCAGGGCCGCCAGCGGGATCATGTTGCGGGAGGTCTCGTGGCCGGCGTTGAGGGTGATGCCGATCTGAGAGAGCAGCGAGTCGCGGGTGATCTCGCCGCGGGCGAGCGGCCCGGTGACCAGGCGGCTGATCAGGTCGTCGGCGGGGTTGCCGGTCTTGTCGTCGATGAGCCGGCCGAGCAGGCCGAACAGGTCGCCCAGTGCGGCGCCGACCTCTTCTTCGGTGCTGTCGCGCCCGCCGGAGACCGCGGTGATGTGCCGGAAGAACTCCAGGTCGGACAGTGGCACGCCGAGCAGGCGGCAGATCACCGTGGTGGACACCCGGTTGGCGTACTCGCCTACCAGGTCGGCGGGGGCGGGTTGGGCGAGCAGGTGGCGGACCTGCTCGGCGCAGATCTCCTCGATCTCCGGGCGCATCGCCCGTACGCGCTGGACGGTGAACTCGCCCACGAGCATGCGGCGGACGCGGGTGTGGTCGGGCGGGTCCATGCGGATGAACGGGCGCAGTTCGGCGACGACGGCCTGCTCGCCCTTGCCCAGGGCGGGAAAGGCCGCGTGGCGGGCGTCGGAGCTGGCGGCGGGGTGCGCCAGTGCGGCGCGGACGTCGGCGTGCCGGGTGACCAGCCGGGCCTGCTTGCCGCCGGGGACCTCGGCGGTGGGCGCGGTTTCCTGCGCGCGCATGCCGCGGTAGGCGTCCGGCGGCAGGAACGGGCAGGAGCGGGCGTGCGGGAACCCGTGGGCGGTGGTGCCGCCGTCCTGGCCGGGGGAAGGGGCAACGGACTCGGACATGCTGGTCCTCTCCGGGGAGATCGCTGGGATCGGGGGAAACGGGGTGGGGGGTGGGGGCGGGGCCGGGCGTCAGGTGCCGGCGGAGGTCAGCCGCCAGCCGCGGGCGCGTTCGCGGGCGCGGACGAACTCGGCGTGGCGCCCGCCGCGGGCGAGCAGGTCGCCGGGGGTGCCCATCTCCGCGACGCGCCCTTCGTCGAGGAAGACCACCTGGTCGGCGGCCGCCACGGTCGCCGGGCGGTGGGCGATGACCACGACGGTGCGTTCGCGCGCCAGGTCGACGGCTGCGGCGGTGATCAGCGCCTCGTTGCGGGCGTCCAGCGCCGCGGAGGCTTCGTCCAGCACAATGACGGGCGCGTCCTTCAGCAGCGCGCGGGCGATGGAGACCCGCTGTTTCTGGCCGCCCGACAGCGATGCGCCGCCCTCGCCGACCCGGGTGTCCCAGCCGTCGGCGAGTTCGGCCAGGACGGTGTCGAGGCCGGAGGCGGCCGCGACCCGGTCCAGGTCCTGCTGTGTGGCGCCGGGTGCGGCGAGGCGGACGTTGTCGGCGATGGTGGCGTCGAACAGGTACACGTCCTGGAAGACCATGGCCACGTGCTTGGACAGTTCCTCGCTGCCGATGTCGCGCACGTCGACTCCGCCGATGCTGACCCGGCCGGTGTCGGTGTCGTGGAACCGCGCCAGCAGTTTGGCGGCGGTGGACTTGCCGGAGCCGGAGGGCCCGACCAGGGCGGTGAGCGTGCCCGCCTCGGCGCGGAAGGTGACACCGTCCAGCACCCGGGGGCCGCCGGGGGTGTAGGAGAAGCCGACCCCGGCGAACTCCACCGCCGCCCCTTGGGGCGGGGCGGGTTCGGCGGGTTCGGGCAGCGGCTGGGCGTCGAGCACGGCGGTGATCCGGTCGAACCGGTTGGTGGCCATGCGCAGGGCGGCGCCTTGTTCGGCCGCGGAGGCCAGCGGGTGGGTGAACCGGGCGACCAGGACGAGCAGGGCCACCGCCGCCGGTGCGCCGAGGCCGCCGCCGAGCGCCAGGTAGACGGTTCCGACCAGCAGCAGGCCCAGCATGAGGCGAACGGCGGCGGAGTAGCCGAGCAGTGCGGGCACCGCGCGCAGCAGCAGGCGGCGTGCAGCGCCGTGTTCGGCGGTCAGGGCCGCGTCCAGGCTGCGGCCGCCCTGTTCGGTGCGGCCGAAGGCGCGCAGGACGGGTTGGACGCGGGCGTACTCCAGCACCCGGTCGGCGGCCTCGTCGGCGATCGTGTCGCGGGCGGCGTCGTTGTCGGCCACCGCGCTGTTGGCGGTGCGGAACACCAGCCACAGCAGCGGCAGGCAGGCCGCCGCCGCCAGGCCGATGCGCCACTCCCACAGCAACAGGGCCGCCACCGCCACGACCGGGGTGACCACGGCGTCGGCCAGGGGCGGGTAGATGTGCACGGGCACGCTGGTGGCCTGCGACACCCCGCTGGTGGCGATGCGGTTCAGCTCGCCGACCCGCGCGCGGGTGAACCAGCCCAGGGGCAGCCGCACCAGGTGGTCGCCGAGCCGGTGGTGCAGCGCCCGCGACACCGCGCCGCCTACGCGGAAGTTCACGAACAGACTGGTGGCGCGCAGCACCGCATAGACCGCGGTGGCGCCCACCAGCAGGGCCACCCAGGGCCGCGCCCGTTCGGGTTCGCCGCCCAGCAGGGTGGTCAGTACCGGTACGAGCAGGGCGAACACCACGCCCTGCAGCGCCGCGACCGCGGTGGTCAGCGCGAGGCTGGTGCGCATGGGGCCGGCCTGTTCGGGGCCGATGGCGCGGAGGAAGGCGCGGATCACTGGTCTGCTCCCGGTCGTTGGTGTGGGGCCGTGTGCGCAGGGTCGTGCTGGGCGTGCCACAGGCCGGCGTAGGCTCCGCCGCGGGCCAGCAACTCCTCGTGGGTGCCGGTCTCGACGATGCGTCCGGCGTCCATGTAGGCGATGCGGTCGGCTTCGGCGACGGTTTCCAGCCGGTGGGCGATGACCAGGACCGTGCGCCCGCGGGCGAGTTCGCTGAGCGCGTCCTGGACTTCGGCCTCCGAGACCGGGTCGACGGCCGCGGTCGCCTCGTCGAGCACCAGGACGGGGGTGTCGGCGAGCAGCGCGCGGGCGATGGTGATCCGCTGGGCCTGCCCGCCGGAGAACTCGGCGTCGGTGCCGACGATGGAGTCGTAGCCCTTGGGCAGCGCTTCGATCTCCGCGGCGACGCGGGCGGAGCGGGCGGCGGCCTCGACGTCGGCGCGGGTGGCCGCGGGCCGGCCCAGGGCGATGTTGTCGGCGACCGTTTCGCGCAGCAGGTGCATGTCCTGGAACACGAAGCCGACGGTGCGGTACAGCTCCTCGGCGGCGATGTCGCGCACGTCGACCCCGCCGATGCGCACCGAGCCGGCGCCGACGTCGTGGAAGCGGGCCGGCAGCGTGGCCAGGGTGGTCTTGCCGGCGCCGGAGGGGCCGACCAGGGCGGTCACGGTGCCGGGTTCCAGGGTGAGGTCGACGCCGCGCAGCACCTCGGCGGCCTCAGCGGTGCCACCGTCCGCGTCCTGCCCGCCACCGCCGTTGGCGTCGCCGTCTCCGTTTCCGGGGTAGGCGAAGCGCACGCCCGCGAAGACGACGCGGGACCCTTCGGGGCGGGCCTGGGTGCCTTCGCTGAGGCCGGGGACCTCCAGCAGGTCGGCGACCCGCCCGGCGGCGCCGCGGGCGGCCTGGATCTGCTGGACGCGCGAGCCGATCACGTTCATCGGTGCGCATAGTGCGGGCGCGATCAGCGCGAAGGCGACCACCGCGACGGGGTCGCTCCAGCCCAGGGCGGCGAATACGGCTCCGGCTGCCACGGTCGTGACGGTGACCATGGGTGCCGACAGCAGCAGGAACGAGCCGACCGTGACCGGTGTGGTGCTGCGCGACCAGGACACGAAGAAGTCGGCGAAGGCGTCGGCGGCCGCGGTGAAGCGGTCGTGGGCCCGGCGGTGGTTGCCGAAGTGCTTGACCACCTGGATGCCGTCGACGAACTCCACGGCGGCGGCGTTGATGTCGTTCATCGCCGCGGCGTACTCGGCCATCTTGGCCATGCCGCCGGCCATGGCGCGGGTGAACAGGTAGACCCCCGCGGCCACCAGCGCGATCGCGACAAGGGTCAGCCGCCAGTCGACGGTGAACAGGTACACCAGCGCGATAACGGGCACCGCGGCGACGGCGGCGAGGTCGGGAAGCGTGTGGGCGACCAGGGAGTGGACGTCCTCGATGTCGTCGTGCAGCGCCTTTTTGACCCGG
Organism: Streptomonospora sediminis; assembly: GCF_054778995.1. Taxonomy (NCBI): domain Bacteria; kingdom Bacillati; phylum Actinomycetota; class Actinomycetes; order Streptosporangiales; family Nocardiopsidaceae; genus Streptomonospora; species Streptomonospora sediminis. The sequence continues at coordinate 30,076 of NZ_BAAGYZ010000100.1, read as the reverse complement.
CCGGAACCGAGCCCGGTGAACCAGCCGATGGGGACCCGGCCCATGCGTTGGGCCAGCGAGCGCCGCACCCCCAGCTGCATGTCGTTGTCGGCGAGGTGGCCGACCAGGGTCGACGCGGCATCGGCGGCCAGCGCGGCGAGGCCGCCGCCCACGGCCACCGCGGCCAGGATCCATATCCGGGAGTCGGGAGTGTCTGCCCCGGAGAGCAGCGCGTCGGCGATCTCGACCAGGCCAATGAGCGGCACCAGGCCCAGCGCGGCGCCCAGCGCCCGCAGCACGACGGCCGCCCGCACCCGGCCCGCGATCGGCGCCAGCAGCACGCCCAGCGGGGAGGCGGGGCGCGCCTTCGGGGCGGCGGTGTCGGCGGCCGCGGCGGTTTCGGTGGCTGCGGCGGTTTCGGTGGCTGCGGCGGAAGCCTGCTCCGGGGTTTCAACGGCGGTTTCCGCGCCGTGCACGGGGCCGGCGGTTCCGCTGCGGTGTTCTGTCATTTGACCAGCACCCCGATCTCGGGCGTGGCTTCGCGGCCGGCCTGGACCAGGCGCTTGACGGTCAGCCCGGATTCCTCGGCCAGCCGGTCGATGCCGAAGGTCTCCCAGTCGTACTCGTCGTCGACGGTGCGGACCTGCTCGCCGCCGCGGAACACGCGCCACTGGGTGTGCCAGCGGATGGTGCCGGCTCCGGCGGGTTCGCCGGAGATCCACCATTCGTAGGTGTGCTCGCCCAGGTGTTCGCGGCACATCCGCACGAACGGGATGCTGCGGGGGGTTTCAACACCCATCAGTTCCACGACGATGGGGCCGCCGGCGGGCAGCCGCTCGGCCAGGCGCTGCCACAGCGCGATCCGCTCGGCGCGGGGGATGTGCCCGGCCACGCCGAAGACAACGGCCGCCGAGATGGAGTCGGGCAGCGGCAGTTGCTGGGCGGGTTCGGGGTGGACGGTGACGCGTTCCCGCAGGCGGGGGTCTGTGAAAACGCGGCTGGTGAGGATCGCGCGCATGTTCGGCGAGGGTTCGGCCGAGTGGATGCGGGCGGCGGGCAGGATTTCGGCGATGGTCGCGGTCACCAGGCCGGTGCCCGCCCCGATGTCGACGACGGGCCCGTGGCCGGTGTCCAGCCCGGTCAGGGCCGCGCGCAGCGCGGGGGCGCTGGAGGCCAGGTGCCGGTGCCCGACGAGGTCGAAGAACTCGGCCGCCGGCGAGTAGTAGTCGGTCGCAGTGCTGGTCGCAGTGCTGGTGTCGGCACTGCTCGTTTCCGCAGTGATGGTTTCCTCCAAGAGGGGGCGGCGCGGTCGGTGCGGCGCGGTCGTGCGGGCGGTCAGGGCGTGCTGGGCCACGGCGCCGAGGCCGCGGCCAGTGCGGGGTCCAGGCGGTTGAGCAGCGCGGCGGCGACGGCGTCCCGGTTGGCGGCGAGGTAGAAGTGGCCGCCGGGGAAGACGGACACGTCCACCCGCCCGGTGGTGGTTTCGGACCAGCCGCGGGCCTGCTCGGCGTCCACCTCGGGGTCGGTGTCGCCGATGAAGACGCTGACCGGGCAGCGCAGCGGTTCGCCGGCAAAGGGCCGGTAGCGTTCGACGAGCCGGTAGTCGTTGCGCACGTAGGCCAGCACCGACGCGCGCAGGTCGGGGTCTGCCAGCACCTCGCGCTGGGTGCCGCCCAACCGGACCAGTTCGGCGACGACCGCGTCGTCGCCGGCCAGGTGGATACCGCTGGCGGGGGCTTGGCCGGGTGCTTTGCGACCCGAGGCGAACAGCCGGTCGGGTTCGGCCGCGCCGCCGTCGCGCAGCCGCCTGGCCAACTCGAAGGCCACGGCCGAGCCCATGCTGTGGCCGAAGAGCGCGTAGGGCCGGTCCAGCAGCGGCGCCAGCTCGGCGGCGATGGAGTCGACCGCGGCGGCCATGTCGTCGACCAGGGCTTCGCCGAACCGGTCCTCGCGGCCGGGGTACTGCACGCACACCACGTCCACCCCGGCGGGCAGCAGCGAGGCCCAGGCCCGGAACGCGTTGGCGCCGCCGCCGGCGTGGGGCAGGCACACCAGCCGGATCCGGGCGCCGGGGCGGGGCCGGAAGCGGCGCAGCCAGGACGGCGCGGGGTCGGGGCTCATGGGGATTCCTCCGGGGCGGTCGGTTCCAGTTCGGCGGCGCTGAGGCTGCCGGGCGGTTCGGGGCGGATGATCTCCGGGCGGCCCAGCCGCCGGGTGGTTTCGTGCCACAGCCGGCACACGCCCAGGTCGAAGCGGCCGCGCACCAGCGGGTCGGCACCGGTGTGCACGTCGGCGGCGAAGCCGGCGAGTGCCCGGGTCAGCGCCTGGGGCCACAGCTCGGCGAAGATCTCGCGGAACGGCGGCGCCGCCGTGCCCGCCAGCATGGTGGTCGCCGGTTCGGCCAGGTGGGCGGTGCCCGGGCCGGTGGACCGCAGCCGGCCGTGGTCGTCGCGGGGCGCGTGCAGCCGGGGCTGCCACAGCACGGGGCCGTGGGTGTCGGCCAGGGTCAGCACGCCGTGCTCGGTGCCGATGGCCAGCCGGTGCCACAGGTGGGCGTGGTTGTCGGGGTCGGCGGGGTTGAGCTGGTTCTGCACGCGCAGGGTGACGGGTACGGCGGCCACGGTCGCCTGCAGGACGCGATAGGGCTGGGCGGTGGCGGCGAGCCGGGCGGCGTCGTCCGGGGGCTCGGGTGCGGGTCCCACCGCCCACGGCCGGGGCGCGCCCAGGGCGCGGCCGAGCACGTCCAGCAGCGGGTAGAGGACCTGGATGGCCGATGCGGCGTCGGCGAACAGCACGGGGCCGCGTTCGCGCAGCGCGCGGGCCGCCTGCAGGAACCGCCGGATGGGTGCGACGTGCCGGTAGAACGGGTTGAGGTGGTACACCGCCCCGCTGGCGCGGGCCGTGCGCAGCGCTTGGGCGAGTTCGTCGTGGTGGACGGGGTGTTCCTGGATGACGTGGATGCCGCGCGCGAGCAGGTCCTGGGCCAGTTCGCCGCCCGCGCCGCCGGAGACCGCCGATCCCACGGCCACGCAGGCGGCGTCGGTGCCGTCGGGGATCTCGGCGGCGCTGGTGTACAGCGGCAGGTCGCGGCTGCGGGCGTAGCCGCGGGAGTACTCGCCGCCCTTGGCGAGGATCCCGGTGAGGTGGAACCGGTCGGGCATGCGCTCCAGGGCGTCGGCGTAGAACCGGCCGAATCCGGTGCCGCAGAGGACCGTGCGCAGCGGGCGCGGCGGACTCAGGGGGAGCTGCGCGGCCGGTGCGCCCGGTTCGCCGCTCACAGTGCGCCCTCCTCGACCGTGCCGTCGGAGCCGCCGGCCCCGCCAACGTCGCCGCCGGGTGCCCCGTCGCGCAGCACGAGGGTGCCTGCGGCGGGGTCGGCGAACAGGGCCGCCACCACCGCGGCGGGGTCGAGGACGTCGGCGGCGTGGTGGACTCCGCGCGGCACCAGGCCGCGGGCTGCGGCGTCGGTTGCCAGGGCGCCCACGTGGCCGGTGGTGCGGTAGCTGTCGGAGAACCGGGCGACGAGGGTGTGGTGGCGGGGGCCGGGGGCGGTGAGGTGGTAGACGAGCTGGTAGTAGGGGGTGTGCCCGGCCAGGTCCAGGTCGGCGGCCCGGCGCAGCCGCGCGGCCGCCTCCAGCGGGTCGCGGCCGGGGCGGCCGGCCGCCGAGGTGAGCACGGCGCGGGTGCGTTCACCCGGGTGCACGTTGTACCACTCCAGGTCGCGCAGTCCCAGGTCGGCGGCCAGCCGGCGGGCTTCTTCGGTGAGGAAGGGCTGAACGAAGGCGGGGCCGGGGAAGTGCGGTGCCCGGGCGCCGTCGGCAGCCCGCAGGGCGCGGGGGGCGACCGCGCCGTCGCGCCAGGCGGCGAGGGCCGCGCCGAAGACGGCGGCGGAGTCGGCCGCACCGGGCAGCGACAGCAGCAGGTCGCCTGCCGCGGCTTCGGTGCAGCGTTCCAGCCCGCCCGCGTAGGCGCGCAGCCCCTCCAGGCCGCGGGTGCCGGCGAACCAGCGCGGCAGCAGCGCCGACAGGCCCGGCAGCACCCCGGCCGAGAGGACCGCTGCGGATCCGGGTGCAGGCTCGGCGGCGCTGATGCGCTGGTGGGTGGGGGTGTCGCCGGTGACGTCGACGTAGTCGGCACCGGCCGACCGGGCGGCCGCGGCCACCCGGTCGAGGATGCGGTAGGAGGGTCCGGCGCAGTTGAGCACGACGGTGCACCCGGCGCTGAACGCCGCCACCGACTCCGGGGAGTCGGCGTCGGCGCGGACCGCGGCGGCGCCGGGGCCCAGTTCGCCGGCCAGTTCGGCCAGCGGCTCCATCCGGCGCCCGCCCAGCCGCAGCCGGGTGTGGCCCAGGCTGTGCAGGCGGCGGGCCGCTGCGGCGCCCACCGCCCCGGAGGCGCCCACGATTCCGATCACGCCTTCGGGCGCGGGCGGGGCGGCGCGTTGGCCCGCGTGCTCGTCCGCGGGTGTGCCCGCGGGTGCGTTCGCGCCGGTCACCGGAGCACGTCCCCTCCGGTGATGGCTTCCAGCTTGGCGAGCACGCCGGGGGCGTAGGGCACCGAAAGCAGGTTGAAGTGGTCGCCGGGCACGTCCTGGATGTCGAGTTCGCCCAGGACGAGCCGTTCCCAGTAAGTGGTGACGCTCTCCTTGTTGCCGGGGAACGGGTAGGCGCCGCCGTGGCGCAGGAAGGTGATGTCGCCCGCGTAGGGTTCGGGCTCGTAACGGGAGATCGCGAACACACTCTGCCGGAAGATGCGGAACATTTCGGTGAGCGCCTCGGGCGTGTAGGTGCCGGCCGAGGGCGGTACCGCGGCGCACATCCGCTCGATGCGGACGTGGCGCGGGACCGCGGCCAGGTCCCGGAAGCGCTCCGCGACATCGCCGTACTCGCCGTCGAGCCGGCCGATGGCGCCGTCGGGCAGCAGGCCGGGGGTGGCCTCCAGCAGCAGGTCGGAGGCTGCCGATACCCGGTTTTCGTCGGCGGGGAAACCGACCGCGAGCGGGTCGATGCCCATCATGACGGCGAACGCGTACTCGGCGATGAGTTCGTCGTCGAGCCGGAACGGGGGCCGGTGGGTGCTGATGGCGGTGAGGGAGGCGACCTCGGCGCCGGCGTCGGCGAGGGTGCGCGCGACCTCGGTGGCCACGAGTCCGCCCAGGCAGTAGCCGACGACGTGGAACCGGTCGCCGCCGCGTTCCAGCAGCGCGTTGGCGTAGTCGGCGGCCCACTCCTTGATGATGGCGGCGGGCTCGGCGTCCAGGAAGGCGGGTACGTCGGGCAGTTCCAGGCCGACCAGGGTGCCTTGGCCGCGGGAGCGGCGCCGGATCTCGGTGATGAGGGCGCGGTAGGGCACCAGCGTGCCGGTGCCGGCGTGCACGAGCGCGGTGACGGTGCCGCCGCCGGGCCCGTTCAGCGGGACATAGGCGTCGGCCTTGCCCGTACCGGCCGCCTCGACCTGGCCGGCGAGGTCGCGCAGGTAGGCGGCGAGCCCGGCGACGGTGGGGCGGCGCAGCATGTGGCGCAGCACCACTTCCCATTCGATGTCGCCGCCGGAGTCGCCGGGCAGGACCTCGCCGAGCCGGCCGACCATGCGGGCGACCAGCAGCGAGTCGCCGCCCAGGGCGAAGAAGTCCTCGCCGGTACCGACGGTGCCGCGTTCGAGCAGTTCGGCCCAGAGCGTGCACAGGGCGCGCTCCAGGTCGTCGGCCGGTTCGCCCGCGGCGGTGTCGGCCGCTGCGGGCGAGTCGGGGCCGTGCAGGCGCGCGGCCAGGGCGTTGCGGTCGACCTTGCCGTTGGCGGTGAGCGGCAGGGCGTCCAGCAGCCGCCACTGGGCGGGCACCATGTACTCGGGCAGGCGGGCGGCGGTGTGGGCCAGCAGGTCGTCGGTTGTGACGGGTATCCGGTCGGTTTTCAGCCGGGTCAGGTACAGGCTCTGGCCGGTTTCGGCGAGCGGGTCGTCGGCGGCGGGCAGCACCAGCGGGTGCGTGGCACCGGCGGCTTTGAGGGCGCGCTCCCACTGGCCGCGGGTGAGGAACGTCTGGTCGGTGCCGGCCCGGTCGTCGCGGTGGCCGCCGCCGAGCCCGTCGAGAAACTCCATGGACACCAGCAGCGCCGGGTCGCGTTCCAGGGTGGTCTCGATGAACAGCAGGTGCCCGCCGGGCGCCAGGAGTTCGGCGGCGCGGGCCAGCGCGGTGTCGGCGTCGATGGCGTTGTGCAGGACGTTGGCGGCGACGATGGCGTCGACGGAGTTGGGGGCGTAGCCCTGTTCCTCGAACCCCTGGTTGAGGTCGAACAGGCCGAACGACACCCACGGGAAGTCGGCGAAGTGCTCCTTGGCCTCACTGATGAAGAACGGCGAGACGTCGGTGAAGCGGTATTCGACGTCGTGGCCTGCCAGGGCGGCGACGACGGCCTCGGTGGTGCCGCCGACTCCCGCGCCGATCTCCAGGATGCGCAGCGGCCGCTCCGCGGTGTGGCCGGCGGCAATGTCGGCCAGGGCCGCTGCGGCGGCGCCGTTGAGGTGGCGGATGGCCAGGTTGTCGCGGTAAGCGGCGCCGGCGGTGTCCAGTTCGGCGCCGGGGAACAGCAGGGTGCGCACGTCCAGGTCGCCGCGCAGCAGTTCGGGCAGCCGGCTGGTGCAGGCGCGCATGTACGCCAGCACCTCGGTGCCGTAGTCGACCCGCTGTTCGAGTCGGGCCAGGCGCTGCCACCGGTCGGCCTGCTCGTCGTCGCCGACGGGTGCCAGCCCGCTGCAGCGTTCGCCGTCGCGGGCGAGCTTGCCGGCGTCTTCCAGCGCGAGCAGCCAGCGGCGCACCAGCCGGTGGTGGCGGCGGTCGGCGCCGAGCCGTTCGGCGGTTTCGGCGGCGGTGTGGGAGGCGCCGCCGGCGAACAGGCCCGCGCCGGTCAGGGTGCGGGTGATCTCGCCGAGCGCGGCCGAGCGCATGGCCTCCAGGAACGCGGTGAGGTCGCCGCGGTCCAGGTCGGCTGTTGCGGCGCCGGCCGCCGCGCGGGCGGCCGCTGCGGCGGGTTCGGCGGCGGTGTCGGGGCGGGGGCCGTCGCCGGAGGTGCGGGCGGTCTCTGCGAACGCGGCCAGGCGCTTGTCCTCGCGCCCGCCCACGGCCAGCACCGCTGCGGCGGCCACACCGGGGTGGGACACCACGGCGGCCTCGGTTTCGGCGGGTTCGACCCGGTGCCCGCGGATCTTGACCTGGTCGTCGGCGCGGCCGAGGAACTCGATGTCGCCGCCGGGCCGGTAGCGGCCCAGGTCGCCGGTGCGGTACAGCCGCTCGCCGGTGCCGGGCCGGGTGATGAACCGTTCGGCGGTGCGCTGCTCGTCGCCGAGGTAGCCCATTGCCACGCCGGCGCCGCCGATGTACAGCTCGCCGGCGACCCAGTCGGGGCGGTCGCGCAGGTCGCCGTCGAGGACGTGGAAGGTCTGGTTGTCCAGCGGGCGGCCGTAGGGGATGCTCGGCCGGTCGGGGTCGACCTCGCCGATGGGGTGGTGGATGGACCAGATGGCGCCTTCGGTTGCGCCGCCGAGGCTGTGCAGCGCGGTGCCGGGCAGGTGGGCGCGCACCCGGTCGGGCAGGGTCACCGGGATCCAGTCGCCGGAGAGCAGTGCGGCGCGCAGGCTCTGCGGTGCCTGGTCGGGCGCTGTGGCGAGGTAGTCGGCCAGCATTCCCAGTTGGGCGGGCACGGAGTTCCACAGGGTGACCCGGTGGTTGCGGGCCAGCTCGGCCCAGTGCGCGGGGTCGCCGCGGCGGTCGGCGTCGGGCAGCACGATGGCGCCGCCGGCGGCCAGGGGGCCGAAGAGGTCGTAGACCGACAGGTCGAAGCCGAGGGCGGCCAATCCGAGGACGCGGTCGCCCGCTGCGACGGCGAAGCGGCGGTTGATGTCGGCGATGGTGTTGCGGGCGGCGCGGTGGCTGACCAGCACGCCCTTGGGGGTGCCGGTCGAGCCGGAGGTGTAGATGACGTAGGCGGGGTCGTCGGCGCCGGCGGCCTGAGGAGGGAGGGCCGCCGGCGCCGGCGCCGCGGGGACGGTGTCCACCGCGATCGGTGCTGCGCCGCCGTCCCAGTCGCCGATCTCGGCGAGCCAGGACTGAGTGAGGGCGCAGCGTGCTCCGGAGTCGCGCAGGATGGTGCGGCGGCGCGCTGCGGGCTGGGTGGTGTCGATGGGGACGTAGGCGGCGCCGGTCGCCAGCACCGCGTAGGCGGCGACGACCTGCTCGACGCCCTTGTCCATGACCACGGCCACCCGTTCGCCGGGTCCGCAGCCGTGCTCGCGCAGCAGTTCGGCGAGTGCGTGGACGCGGTCGCGCAGTTGGCCGCCGGTGAGTTCTCCGCCGGGGTGGATGACGGCGGGCGCGTCGGGGCGGGCCTGGGCCGCTGCAAGCGGGGCCTCGTGCAGCAGGTCGCCGGGCAGTGGTGCGGCGGTGGCGTTGGCCTCGGCGCGGGTGGCCGCCTGGTGCTCGGGCAGGGCGGCGGGTGCGGCGGCGTCCCAGGCGTCGTCGGAGGCGGCCAGGCGGCGCAGCAGGTCGGTGTAGGCGCTGAAGGCGTCGGCGGCGACGCCGACGGGCAGGACACCTTCGCGCACGTCCCAGCGCACGGCCAGGGCGCCGGCGGCCTGGGAGACCTGGCAGTCCAGCCACACCTGCGGGGTCTGGGACACGCCGCGCACCTCGCGGGCGGCCCAGGATCCGGTGGCGCGGCCGTCGGGCCCGTCCCACCCGTCCTGCCCGTCGGCGTCGCCGGGCTCGTCGGTGCCGATCGCGCCGGTGAACACGACCGGCATGAGCACGGCGGTTTCGTCGCGGCGCCGCGACAGTTCGGCGAGCAGCTCGCTGCCCGAGTACAGGCCGTGGTCGAGGTCGCCGATGAGCCGGTCCTGGCGCACGCGGGCGCGTTCGGTGAAGGTGGCGCCGTCGCCCTCGTGCACGGCCAGCAGGGTCAGCGCGGTGAAGTCGCCGACGATCCGTCCGGTGTCGGGGTGCAGCGGCAGGCGCGCCGACACCGGCAGGTTGAGGGTGAAGTCGCCGCGCCGCGACCACCGGGTGAGCACCTCGGTGTAGGCGGCCATGGCCACCGCCGAGGGGGTGAGCCCGCGCTCGGCCGCGCGGGTGCGCAGCGCCGCCCATTCGGGTGCGGGCAGGGTCGACGACAGCCGGGTGAACCGGGCCGCTGCCGCCGCGGCGTGCTCGGCCAGCGGCAGTTCGGGGGCCGGGGGCAGGTCGTCGGCCCGCTCCATCCAGTAGTCGCGGTCGCGCTGGTAGCGCGCGGTCTCGCGCAGCGACCGGTGCGCGAGCACGTAGTCGCGGAAGGTCGCCTCCAGCGGCGCCAGGGTGTGGCCGGGGTCGTCGTAGAGGGCGGCGAGTTCGTCGAGCAGCAGCCGGACGCTGGTGTAGTCGGCGGCGAGCAGGTCGACGGACAGGTGCAGGAACGCGGCGTCGTCGCCGCGGGTGAGGTGCAGCCGCACCAGCGGCCAGGTTTCGGGGTCGGCCACGTGGTCGCGCATGCGTTCGCGCGCCCGCTGGGCGTGCAGCCGGGTGTCGCCGCCGCCGACCTCGGTGACGGTCAGCGACTCCCCCGGCGCCTGGGGCAGCACCCGCTGGTGGCCTTCGGCGGAGACGACGGCGCGCAGCATGTCGTGGCGTTGCACGAGGGTGTGCCAGGCGGTGCGCAGGCGTTCGGGGTCCAGGTCGCCGAACTCCAGCTCGGCGTAGGCGTGGCAGGCGACGCCGCCGTAGTCGTAGGCGGGTCCGCGGCCCACGAGGTAGGCGCCCTGCACGTCGGTCAGCGGGAAGGGCTCGTGGCGGGAGCCGGGGTCGGGCACCAGTTCGGCGGTGTCCTGCTCGGCCAGCAGCGCCAGCACATCGGCGCGGTGTTCGCGCAGGACGGCGCGCTGGTCGTCGGTGAGGGCGCCGGAGGGGCCGCGGAACCGGATCCGGTCGCCGTCGGCCCACAGGTGGACCCCGGCGGCGCGGAGTTCGGCGAGCAGGTCGCGCAGTCGGCCGGTGGTGTCGGCGGTGCCGGTGCCGGCGGTTTCCGCTGCGGCGTCGGATGCAGTCACGGTGTGTCTCTCCTCGGGTGGATCCGCGGGCGGATCCGGTCGGGATCGAAGGCAGGGCGGCCGCGGTGGGCGGCGGCCGGGGCGGGCGGGCAGGGCGGGGCGGTTAGATCTCGCCGGTGGTGTCGTCGTCGGGCCGGGTGGCGCGGACCTGGTCGGCGAGCGCGGCGAGGGTGGGGGCGGCCAGGAACTCCCGGGTGGAGGGTTCCGCGCCGAGTTCGCGCCGCAGCGCGGTGATCATGCGGATGGCGAGCAGGCTGGTGCCGCCCAGGGCGAAGAAGTTGGCGTGCCGGTCGTCGACGGCCGCGCCGATCAGCTCGCCCCAGATGCGGGCGATGTGCTTCTCGGCCTCGTCGGCGGGCGGCGCGGACTCCGGTGCGGCCTGCGCCGGCTCGGCCGCTTGGGCCAGGGCCGCCAGGTCGGTCTTGCCGTTGGCGGTGAGGGGCAGCTCCGCCAGGGCCCGGACCTGCGCGGGGCGGGCGTGGGCGGGCAGCCGCGCCGCGAGGTAGGGCGACAGTTCCGCCCAGGGCGGTGTGCGGTCGGCGGCGACGAACGCGGTCAGCCGGCGCGTGGCTCCCGCGCCCACCGCGACCACTGCGGCCCGGCGCACGTCGGGGTGCTCCTCCAGGGCGGCCTCGACCTCGCCGAGCTCCAGCCGGTGCCCGCCGACCTTGACCTGGCGGTCACTGCGGCCCAGGAACTCCAGCACCCCGCCGGGGCGGTAGCGGCCCAGGTCGCCGGTGCGGTACCAGCGCCGGCCCCCGTCGGTGGGGAACCGTTCGGCGGTGCGTTCGGGGTCGCCGCGGTAGCCCAGGGCGAGGCCGGCGCCGCCGATCCACAGTTCGCCGGGCACCCAGTCGGGGCAGTCGCGGCCGTCTGTGCCGACGACCCGGTACTGCTGGTTGCGCAGCGGCGCACCGTAGGGGACCGACGGCCAGCCCTCGGGCACGTGGCCGCCGTCGAAGGCGTTGGACCAGATGGCGGCCTCGGTGGCGCCGCCCAGGGCCACCAGGCGGGTGTCGGGCCCGCCCGCGGCGCGCAGCCGCGGAGCCAGGTCGGCGCCCACCCAGTCGCCCGAGACCAGGGCCAGGCGCAGCGACGGCGCCAACCCGGTGTCCTCGGCGGCCAGCAGCAGCATGTCCAGCAGTGCCGGAACCGTGTTCCACACCGTGACACCGTGCTCGGCGCACAGCACACGCCACCGTTCGGCGTCGCGGCGCTCCTGCTCGTCGGGCAACACGAGGGCACCGCCCGCTCCGAGCAGGCCGAACACGTCGAAAACCGACAGGTCGAAGTCGAGTGCCGACAGCGCGAGCACCCGGTCGCCGGAGCCGATGCGGTAACGGTCGCAGATGTCGGTGACGGTGTTCAGTGCGGCGGCGTGGGTGGTGTCGACGCCTTTGGGTTCGCCGGTGGAGCCGGAGGTGAACACGGTGTAGGCGACGTCGTCGGGTCCGCGGCGGCGCGGCGCATCCAGCGGCGCGGCCTGCAGCAGTTCGGCGACGTCCGCGCCGCGGGGGGCGCCGGCGGCGTCGCCGATGGCCAGCACGGTTCCGGCGGCGCGGTGGATGCGTTCGCGGCGCAGCTGAGGCTGGTCGGCGCCGACGGGCACGTAGACGCCGCCGGCGGCGAGGACGCCCAACACCGCGCTGATCTGGTCGGGACCCTTGGGCAGGCACACCCCGACCGAATCCCCGGCCTGTACGCCGCGCTGCACCAGCCCGGCGGCGATGCGCAGCGCCCGGTCGGCGAGTTCGCCGTGGGTCAGCCCGGCCGCGGCGGTGATGACGGCGGGGTGGTCGGCGCGGTCGGCCGCCCCGGCGAAGAACGCGTCGTGCAGCAGGCCGCGGGGGCGGGTTCCGGCGGTGTCGTTGGCGGCTGCGCGGGCGGCGCGCTGGTCGGCGGGCAGCAGTTCGGCCACCGCCTGTGCCCAGCCGGTGGCCCCGCCGCGGGCCAGGGCGCGCAGCAGGTCCAGGTAGGCGGCGAACATGGCGTCCAGCACGCCGGGGCGGAACAGTTCCTCGACCGCGTCCCAGGACACGTCGAGGCCGCCGCGGCTCTCCATGACCTGGTTGTCCAGGTGGACCTGCGGCGACTGGGACAGCCCCCACACCCGTTGGGGGAAGCCCTCGGACAGGTCCAGGGAGGCGGCGCCGCCCACCCCCAGCGAGCTGGTGAAGACCACGGGGATCCCGGGTTGGGCGGTTCCGGTGCGCCGCGCGATTTCGCGCAGCACCCACTCGGCGGAGACTTCGCGGTGGTCCAGGTCCTGGCCGAGGCGCCGCTGGAGGTCGCGGGCGGCGGCGGCCGGGTCGGCGCCGCGGTGGTATGCCGACACCGACAGCGACGTGAAGTCGCCCAGGACCCGGCCGATGTGGGGGTGCACGTCGTGCCGGTTGAACAGGGTGAGGGTGAGGCTGAGGTCGTCCTGGCCGCTCCAGCGGCTGAGGACCTCGCCGTAGCAGGCCAGCAGCAGCGTGGAGGGGGTGGTTCCGGCGGTGCGCGCGGTCTCGGTGAGCGCGGCCCATTCGGCCGGGTCGAGGTGGTCGGCGCGCCGGGTGAACCGGGGCTCGGCGACCTGGGCGGGGTCGGTGCGCAGCGGCAGGGCCGGCGCGGCGGGCAGTTCGGCCACGCGGCGGCGCCAGTGGTCCTCGTCGCGCTGTTGGCGGTCGGGGTCGGTGGGCAGCTGGGTGAGGTAGTCGCGGAAGGTGACGTCGATGGGGTCGAGGTCGGCGGCGGGCTCGCGGTAGAGCCGGTCCAGTTCGGTGTAGAAGACCATGATGCTGCGGGCGTCCAGTACCAGGTAGTCCAGGCCGATGCCGAGGCGGATGCGCTCCTGCCGCCCGCGCGTGTAGCGCACCGCCCGCACGTCGAACAGCGGCCAGGTTTGCGGGTCGAACACGCGGTGGGACATGGTTTCGCGCAGTTCGGCGAGCGCGGCGGCGGGGTCGTGCGTATCGGCGGCGGTGACGGGCACGCGCACCGGCGGCACCGTCTGCTGGACGCGTTGGCGGCCGTCGGCGTCGAAAACGGCCCGGAGCATGTCGTGGCGGGCGGTGAGCCGGTCCAGCGCCCGCTCCAGGCGGCCGATGTCCAGGTCGGGGCCGTCGAGTTCGGTGTAGTGGTAGGTGCCGACCCCGCCGAGGGCGAAGTCGGGGCTGCGGCCGGTGAGGTAGGCCCGCTGCACGCCGGTGGGCGGGAACGGTTCGTAGCGGGCGGCGGGATCGTGGGCGATGCGCTGTTCGGCTGCGGCGGCACCCTGTTCGCCGAGGCGGGCGGCGTAGTCGGCCAGGACGGGGTGGGCGAACAGGTCGGATACGCCGGCTTGGGCGTAGCCGGCGGCGCGCAGCGCGCCCACCACCCGGGTGGCCAGCAGCGAGTCGCCGCCGAGCGCGAAGAAGGAGTCGCCGCGGTCGATGCGGTCGGCCTCCAGCAGCTCCGCCCAGATCCGGGCGAGGTGTTGCTCGGCGGCTGTCGCGGGCGGCTCGCTGCGGCGGGCGGTCGGGGCGAGGTGGTCGCGCAGCAGGCGGGCGGCGGCGGTCCGGTCGGGTTTGCCGTTGGGGGTGAGCGGGAGCTGCGCGCACGCCACCACGGGGTCGGGCAGCAGGGCCGGCGGCAACAGGGTGCGGGCGCGGGCGGCGGCATCGGCGGCCAGGGCTTCGTGCGGGCGGTGCTCGCGCGGCGCGACGAGTGCGGCCAAGCGGGGGGCGGGCTCGGTGAGGACGACGGCGACGGCGCCGGCCGTGTCGGGGTGGGCCGCCAGTGCCGCCTCGACCTCCCCGAGTTCGACGCGCACACCGTTGACCTTGGCCTGGTGGTCGCTGCGCCCGAGGAACTCCAGGGTGCCGTCGGGCGCGTAGCGCGCGAGGTCGCCGGTGCGGTACCAGCGCCGCCCGTCGGCGGTGACGAACCGGTCGGCGCTGGTGGCGGGGTCGTTGCGGTAGCCGCGGGCCAGTCCCGCGCCGCCGACCCACAGTTCGCCGGCCACCAGGTCCGGGCGGTCGCGCCACTGGGCGTCGGTCACCCGGCAGCGGACACCGGGCAGCGGCCGGCCCCAGGGCAGGGCGGGCAAGGCGGGCAGGGCGGCCTGGTTGGTGGAGCCGGCGGAGTCCGCGGCGGGGGCGGTGGAGTCGCCGGAATCGGCGGGACCGACCTCCAGCAGCGTGGAGTGGATGGCGGCCTCGGTCATACCGCCCAAGGCGAGGAAGCGGCACTGCGGAGCCAGGGCGTGCAACCGGGCGGGCAGCGCGGGCGGGATCCGGTCGCCGCCGACCAGGACGGCGCGCAGCGGCGGCATCGGGGCCATGCCCGCCTCCACCGCCGCGAGCAGCATGTCGAGCAGGGCGGGCACGCAGTTGACGGCGGTCACCGCCGCGCCGTGTGCGCTGTGCGCCCACTGGGCTGCGTCGCGGCGGTCGGCGGAGTCGACCAGGACCGCGGCTCCCCCGGCCGACAGGGGCGCGAACAGGTCGAACACCGACATGTCAAAGTCGTAGTCGGCGAGCGCGAGCGTGCGGTCGAGCGGGTGCAGCTCCAGGTGGTCGTTGAGCACGTCGATGGTGTGGGCGGCGGAGCGGTGCTCGATCTCGACGCCCTTGGGGGTGCCGGTGGAGCCCGAGGTGAACAGCACATAGGCGAGCTGGTCGGGCGCAACCGCGCGCGGCTCGCCGGGCGGGGCGTTGAGCGCGCGGGACACCGGCAGCACCGGGGTCGCCAGGGTCGCCGACGGGTCCGGGCTGTCCGGGGCGTCCGCGCCGGCGCTGAGCAGCAGCGCGGGCTCGGCCGCGGCCAGGATGCGGGCGCGCCGGGCCGCGGGCTGGTCCCAGCCCAGCGGCAGGTAGGCGCAGCCCGCCGCCAGCACACCCAGCAGGGCGGCGCTGCGGTCGGCGCCCGGCGGCAGGTGCAGGGCCACGACCGACCCGGCCGCGGCGGCGCCGGAAACGGCTCCGGCCACCCGCAGCGCGCGTTCGGCCAACTCGCCGTAGGACACCTCGGTGCCGTCGCAGTCGACCAGCGCGAGCGCGCCGGGTGTGCTGCGGGCGTGCGCGAAGAACCGCTCGTGCAGCAGCCGGGGCTCGGGCGGGTCGGCGGCCAGAGCCTGCCCGGCGCGCGCCCGCACCTGCTCGGGCGCGAGGGCGGGCGCGAACGGGCGCGTCCACGCACCAAGGTCGTCGATCAGCCGCTCGACCAGGTCGCGGTAGGCGGCGAACGCGGCGTGCGCGGTCCCGGGCGCAAACGCCTGCTCGCGCAGGTCCCAGTTGAGCAGCAGCCCGCCGTCGAGCTCGGTGACCTGGGCGTCCAGCAGGACCTGGGGGCCTTGGGAGATGATCCAGGACGGGCGGCCGAAACGCTCCTGGACCGGGTCGGTGAACAGGGGGCCCAACCCGATGGCGCTGGTGTAGACGACCGGGGCCAGCACCGGAGTGCCGCCGTTGAGCCGGGCCAGGTCGCGCAGGACCTCGACGCCGCTGTAGGCGCCGTGGTCGACCGCCCGGTGCAGGTCGTGCTGCACGGTGCGGGCGCGTTCAGCGAACGGCGCGGTGGCGCCGGTGTCGACGGCGAGCAGCACCGAGCTGCTGAAGTCGCCGATTACCTGGTCGATGTCGGGGTGCAGCGGCGCCCGGTCGAACAGCGGGAGGTTGAGGGTGAACCGGGGCTGTGCGCTCCAGGCGCCCAGTACCTCGGTGAAAGCGGCGGCCAGCGCGGAGGCGGGGGTGACGCCGGCGGCGCGGGCGCGCTCGGTGAGCAGCCGGGTGCGCTCGGGGGCCAGCCAGTGGTGCAGGCGGGTGGAGCGGGTCAGGGCGGAGCCGGCCGCGGCCGGGCCCGCTGCGGCTGCGGTCGTGGGCAGCTCGGGTGGCGGGGGCAGTTCTGGCAGGCGCTCGGCCCACCACGAGCGTGCGCGTTCGCGCGGCCCGGGGTCGCGGCGGGCGCGGTCGGCCCGGTCGGCGAGGTAGCGGGCGAAGCCGTAGTCCAGGGGCGGCAGGTCGGCGCCGTCGTAGGCGGTGCGCAGGTCCTCCAGCAGCACCCGCAGGCTGAGCGCGTCGGCGACGATCATGTCCAGGTCCACGTGCAGGCGGGTGGTGCCGTCGGGCAGCAACGACAGCGCCACGTCCAGGACCTCGCCCGCCGCGACGTCCATGCGCCGGTGGGTGGAGCGGTCGCGGGTGTGCTCCAGGCTGCGTTGCGCCTCGGCCGCATCCAGCGCGCTCAGGTCGTGCACGGTCACGGCGGGTTCCGCGCCGCCGGGCGGCAGCACGCGCTGGCGGCCGTCGTCGTCGAAGCGCACCCGCAGCATGGGGTGGCGCTCGACCACGGCGCGCAGGGCGGCGGTGAGGCGCTGCGGGTCGACCGCGCCGCCGTCGAACTCGGTGTAGAAGTGCGCGGCGACCCCGCCCAGCGGCCGGCCGTCCTGGCGGCCGATCCAGTAGGCGTGCTGCATGGTCGCCAGCGGGAAGGGCTCGCCGGCCGTTTCCGGGGTTTCGGCGGGCGGGGCGGACGCGGCCGGTACCGCCGGGCCGGCGTCCCGCGGTGCAGCGCCGGCGGGGGCGGCGGAGGCCGCCAGCAGGCCGCTCCAGGCCGCCGCGGTGGGGTCGGCCGAGACGTCCTCGAAGGTGATGTCGAATCCGGCCTCGCGCCACGCGCCGACCAGCCGGATCAGGCCCAGCGAGTCGAGTCCGTGCTCGAAGAGGTCGTCGGTGTCGGCGAAGCCCTCCGTTCCCAGCAGGTGGGCCACCTGCTCCCGCACGGCCGCGATCCCTGCGTTGGCGCGGTCTGACACAGCGCTTCGCCCCCTTGTGGCCCGGTTCGCCATACTCAGCAATAATGAAAACCGTTTTCATTGCAGATGTCCATATATAGCAGGGCCGGGGCGGCCCGGTCGACCCCGGCCCCGCGGCGTTGGAGGGATCACATGGCCCAGGACTGGTTGCGCTGGCCCGAGGAGCAGGCCCGCGAATACCGCGACCGCGGACTGTGGGACGGCAGGCGGCTGGACGAGCTGCTGCGCACGGGCGCCGCCCGGCACGGCGGGCGCACGGCGCTCGTGGCGGGCGGGCGGCGGCTCGGCTACGCCGGCCTGGACGCGCGCGTGGACGAGCTGGCGGCGGGGCTGTCGGAGCTGCCGGTGCACCCCGGCGAACGCGTCCTGGTACAGCTGCCCAACAGGTGGGAGTACGTCGTTACGCTGTTCGCGCTGCTGCGCATCGGCGCCGTGCCGGTCCTCGCCCTGCCGTCGCTGGGGCCGGGCGAGGTGGAGTCGCTGGTCCGCACCGCCGAGGCGTGCGCCCTGGTGGTCGCCGAGGGCCGGGGGCGCGCCGACGCGCGGCCCGGCGCGGCACGCATCGCCGCATCCGCGCCGTCGGTGCGCCACCTCATCGTCGCGGGCGATCCCGGTAGCACGGGCGGGCTGTGCTGGGATGCGCTGCTGGAAGCCGGCACCGCTCCCCCGCTTCGGGCGGCAGGGACGGCCGAGCCGACCGCGGGAGCTGCAGGGAGCCCGGACCAGGAGCTGGCCCTGCTGCTGCTTTCGGGCGGCACCACGGGCACGCCCAAGCTCATCCCGCGCACCCACGCCGACTACGGCTACAACGCCCGCGCCTCCGCCGCGGCCTGCGGGGTGGGCGAGGACGCGGTCTACCTCGCCGTGCTTCCCGCAGCGCACAACTTCACGATGGTCTCCCCCGGCATCGTGGGCACGTTCGCGGCGGGCGGCACGGTCGTACTGAGCCCCGATCCCAGCCCCACCACGGCCTTCCGGCTCATCGAGGACGAAGGTGTGACCATCACCTCGCTCGTGCCCGCGCTGGTGCCGTCCTGGCTGGACGAGGCCGCCCGCACCTCCCGCGACCTGGGCTCGCTGCGGGTGCTCCAGGCCGGCGGGTCGCGGCTGGACGACACCACCGCCCGCCGGGTGGGTCCGGCGCTGGGCTGCCGCCTGCAGCAGGTGTTCGGCATGGCCGAAGGGCTCAACAACTACACCGGGCTCGACGACCCCGACGACCTCGTGTGCGCCACCCAGGGCAGGCCGCTCTCGCCCGCCGACGAGATCGTGGTCGCCGACGACAACGGCGACCCGGTGCCGCCGGGCACGCCCGGCGAGCTGCTCACCCGCGGCCCCTACACGCTGCGCGGCTACTACCGGGCGCGCGAGCTGGACGGGCTGCGGTTCACCCCGGAGGGGTTCTACCGCACCGGCGACCTGGTCGTGCGCTCCGAGCGCGGCGACCTGGTGGTCGTGGGCCGGGTCAAGGACCAGGTCAACCGCGCCGGCGAGAAGATCGCCGCGCTCGAGGTCGAGGAGCACCTGCTGAGCCTGCCCGGCGTACTGGAGGCGGCGGTGGTGGGCGTCGCCGACCCGCACCTCGGCGAGCGGTCGCTCGCCCTGCTGGTCACCCGCGACGAATGCCCGGACCGGGCGCAGGTGCGCGCGGCCATGCTGGAGCGCGGCGCGGCCCCCTACAAGGTCCCAGACGAGGTGCGCCGCGTGGCGGAACTGCCGCTGACCGGGGTGGGCAAGGTCGACAAGAAGCGGATCAAGCGGGAACTGGAGGAGGAGAGCGGGGGCGACGGCGCGGGCGCGGCAAGCCCGGCGGGCGCATAGGCGGCCGGGGCCCGGCGGCGGCGCCGGGCCCCGCGCGGAACCGCCGCCCGGGCTGCCGCGGGAACTCCTGCGGGAACCTGCGGGAATCGGCCGGGACCTGCCGCGGGAACCGCCGCCGAACCAGTGCGGAGCCCGCCGGGCTCCGCACGGAACCCCCGCCCGCACTCCCGCGGAGAACACCTCCGGATCACCCTCCCAACGCCGCCACTACATCCTTGGTGCCCGCGGTCGCAGCGCAGCGGCGCGCGGCGTAGGACAGGGCCATGGTGTGATCGGCCGCGGAGAAGTCGGCCACGGCGTCGGCGACGACGAAGGCCTGGAAGTCGCGCATGAACGCGTCGCACGCGGTCATCAGGACGCCGATGTGGGCGTAGATGCCGCAGACGACCACCTGGTCGCGGCCCCAGTCGCGCAGGCGCTCCTCCAGGTCGGTCCGCGCGAAAGCGCTGTAGCGCCACTTGGTGATCAGCGTCTCGCCATCGCCCGGCGCCAGCCCGTCCACGATGGCGGTGTGGTCGGGGTCGTCGCGCAGGCCCTCGCCCCACAGGTCGCGCAGTAGCCCCCGCTGTGCGGGCGGCTGGGCCCCGGGCTGCGCGGTGTAGACCCGCGGCACTCCCGCCTCCGCGCAGGCGGCCCGCAGGGCGCCGATGTTGGCCAGCAGACTCGGCACCGGCTCGCCGTCGCCGGGGAAGGCACCGAGGAAGTAGCGCTGCATGTCGTGGATCAGCAGCACACAGCGGTCGGGGTCGACCACCCAGGACATCCGGTTGGCGGGCAGCTCGCCCGCACCGGGCATGGGGTAGGGCTCGATTGACGGCAGTGCCATGAGCGGTCCTTTGCAGAGGATGGCGATGGTAACGATTATCATTATCACCTGAAGACGATAACGCGCACCACCCGGCACCACCCGGCCGGTCCAGCCGTACGGCCGGTAGGTGCGGCGGAGCCGCGCCAGCACCCAACTGCCTTCCGAAGTGGGAGCGCATGCCGCGATGGAGACCGGCCCCTTCACGGTCCTGGATGTCGGTCCGCTCAGGGCCGTCCATGTCGAACAGCACACGAGCGTGCTGTTTTTGGACGGTCCGCGCGAGGCGGAAGAACATATTCAGGTCATCGATAAGCTACGCAAGGAAGCCCATGGAAACGTGAAAACCGTGGAAAGCCGACGTAGCGCGCAGAGGTGAACTTTGAACAGCGGCGAGTGCATCGAGGTTTCCGGTTGGCGCAAGTCCAGTTATAGCGATGTCAACGCGGCGGCGTGCGTCGAGGTCGCCGGCTGGCGCAAGTCCAGCCACAGCGGCAACGGTCCAAGCTGTGTCGAGATCGCCGACTCCCCTCGCCACATCCACATCCGCGACACCCAGCACCGGGAACTGGGCCACCTCACCTTCCCCACCTCCTCCTGGCACACCTTCATCTCCACTCTCAAAACCGAGGAATTTTAGCCCGGCTCCCAGGCCATTCGCCCCGCCTCCGCCCGGTCCACCATGACCGAAAAGCGACAATGAAGTGTCCGTCGCTTGTCAGTACGACCCGCTGTTGAAAAGCCGAATGCCCGTCAGCCAGCGGACTTGGAGACCACCGTGGTGCGTGCCTGGGAAGCGGATCACGACGCGCGGTTCGTGCGGCGGTTGGGAATGACCGCCGCCGAACCGGGCGACAGCAAAGCGACCAAGGACTGCCCCGACATCTGGGATCTGGATAGCGGAGACGTCGCGGTCATCGGCCGCGACCTCACCGACACCTTGCGACCGCCTTCCCGCCGACGTGCGGGTCGGCGCCGACGAGCGGCTGGTGGTCATCCCGGGCCATATGCTGAGCGCGGCCAAGCCGGACGTCCGCGATGCTTGAGCGTATCCCCGCTCTCCCCGGCACGGAGTTGGCCCGCCCCGCCTACCACGCCGGCTTCGCCGGTGTGCAACTTAAGAAGTGTGTTGCGAGGTCGGTGGCGAGCATGCGGAAATACCCATCTGAGCTTTGATATTTGGGCATTTCTGCATGGTCATCGGGGTCCGGCCTGCCGCCCCCTCGGTCTCGCTCTCAGGTGGGCGCGTTCGCCCTGTTTGCCGAAGAGGCTGAGCACCTCGACCGGGTTGGCGCCGGCCGCGCCGAACCAGTGCGGTACGCGGGTGTCGAACTCCGCCGCCTCGCCGGGCGGAAGCACCAGGTCGTGCTCGCCGAGGATGAGGCGCAGCCGCCCGTTGAGCACGTAGAGCCACTCGTAGCCCTCGTGGACCTGCGGATCGGGCTCGTGTTCCGGAACGGAACCGGGCAGGACGAGCTTGTACGCCTGGATGCCGCCCGGACGGCGGGTCAGCGGCAGCATGGTCATCCGCCCGCGGGTGACCGGGCGCAGATGGACGCGCGGGTCGCCGGTGGGCGGGGCGTCGACGAGTTCGTCCAGCGTGACGCCGTGCTCCCTCGCCAGGGGCAGCAGCAGTTCGAGGGTCGGCCGGCGGGCTCCGGACTCCAACCGGGACAGCGTGCTCACCGAGATGCCGGTCGCCGCCGCTAGGTCGGTGAGCGTGGTCCCGCGCTTCCGGCGCAGCGCGCGAAGCCGCGGGCCCACGGAGTCGAGTGCGTAGTCGAGCTCGTCTGCCATGGACCCATCTTGCCATAACGGCAAAGAACTTTGCCCTGGTGGCGAGTGCGAAGCATGCTGGCCGTGGAGGTGGTCGAAATGACCGATGAATTGAACGAGAGCTACGACGTCGTCGTGATCGGCGGTGGCGCCGCCGGACTCAACGGAGCGCTGATGTTGGCCCGGGTGCGGCGGTCGGTGGCGGTGATCGACGCGGGCGCGCCGCGCAACGCGCCAGCAGCGGGGGTGCACGGGCTGCTGGCCCGCGACGGGATGAGCCCCGCCGAGCTACTGGAGCGCGCTCGCGCCGAGGTGCGCGGCTACGGGGGCCACGTCGTGCAGGGCGAGGTGCACTCGGCGGTCCGCGACGGCGACGGCGACGGCGGCAGCGGCGGTTTCGCCGTCGAACTGACCGACGGCCGGACCGTGCGCGCGCGCCGCCTGCTGGTGGCAACCGGTCTGGTCGACGAACTGCCCGACGTGCCCGGGCTGCGGGAGCAGTGGGGCCGCGATGTCGTGCACTGCCCCTACTGCCACGGCTGGGAGGTTCGCGACCGGGCCATCGGCGTGCTGGCCACCAATGGGCCGATGGCGTTGCACCAGGCGCTGCTGTTCCGGCAGTTGAGCAACGATGTCACCCTCTTCACCCACACCGCGGCCGCACCGACCGCCGAGGAGGCCGAGCAACTGGCGGCCCGCGGTATCAGGGTCGTGGAGGGCGAGGTGGCCGCCGTCGAGACCGCGGACGACCGCCTGGCAGGGCTGCGGCTCGGCGACGGCACACTGATCCCCCTCGGGGCGGTGGCGGTCGCGCCGCGGATGCACGGGTGGGCCGCCTTCCTGGAGAAGCTGGGCCTGGTCGCCGCCGAGCACCCGTTCGGCGACCACGTCGCCAGCGAGGCGGGCCGCACGGCCGTACCCGGGGTCTGGGTTGCGGGCAACACGACCGACCTGACCGCCCAGGTCGGCGCGGCCGCGAACGCGGGCGCGGGAGCGGGGGCGCAGATCAACGCCGAGCTGATTCAGGAGGAGACGGCCCGGGCGGTGACCGCCCACCGGGAGCCGTTCTCGATCGCGGCTGAAGCTGAACGCGCCGCGCAGGTGACGCGCGAGCGCGACCGCGCACGCTGAAACTCCCAGGGCAAGCAGCGGGACGCCCCGCGTGGCAGCGGAAGCGCTGGGGCCCTCTCCGCGCCCCGCGCATGCCGCAGCCCCGGCGGGCGGGTGGCGGCGGCGCCCCTGCGCCGCCTCCACCCCCGGAAACCGGCGGGCGAGATCGGGGCAACCCGCACAACGGTTGACCTCAATCTAACTTGAGATCCTACGTTCGGGGCAGCAATGTCGGCCCGGCCGACGCGCGGCACCACCTGCCACGGCCGCACCGCGGGACGTGGCGCGGCGGGGCCGCCGGGGCCGGCCGGCAGCCCTGTTGGCCACACGAGAGGGGATCTCCATGACCACGACGACCACCGCCGCCGACACCACCCCGATCACCGTCCTGGGGCTCGGCGAGATGGGGTCGGCCATCGCCGGGACCTTTCTTGCCCGCGGCCACCCGACGACCGTGTGGAACCGCTCCCCCGGCAAGGACGCGCCCTTGGTCGAGGCCGGTGCCGCGGCGTCCGCGACCGCGGCCGAGGCGGTCGCTGCGAGCCCGCTCGTGGTGGTCTGCCTGCTCGGCTACGACGCAGTGGACGAAGTCCTGGCCGGTGTCGGCGACGCGATCGCCGGCAAGGCGCTCGTGAACCTCACCAGCGGTTCTCCCCACCGGGCACGGACGACCGAACGCTGGGCGGTGGAGCACGGCGCCGAGTACATCGACGGCGGGATCATGGCCGACCCGCCGGACCTGGGCACACCCGACGCGCACCTCTCCTTCAGCGGTTCCCGCAACGCCTTCGACACCCATGAACCGGCGCTGCGCGCGTTGGGCACCGGCACGTTCTACGGCACCGACGCCGGGTTGGCCTCCGTCGAGTTCATGGCGCAGGTCGCGGCCGGCTACGAAACGCTGATCGGCTTCCTGCACACCCTGCGGCTGGTGCAGGCGGAAGGGGCCGACGTAGCGGAGTTCGCCGAACGCTTCGCGGCATCAATGGCCACCGGCTACCCGCCGTTGCTCACGGCCATGGGCAAAGCCGCCCGCGACGGCGAATTCCCACCGGACCTGGGCCCGCTGTCGGTACAGGCCGCGCTGATGGACGACCTGATCGAGCACCGCGAATCCCGCGGCATCGACGTGGTGCGGATGCGCGAAGTCAAATCCCTCATGGACCACCGGATCGCCACCGGCCACGGTGCGGAGGGGTTCTCAAGCCTCTTCGCCCTGCTGGGCAGCGGCCCGGACGCCGGACACGCCACCTGATAAGGACGGGAATCCAAGGCAAAGCGCGGCTCAGCCGGGCAATTCTTCATGATCATCGCCGGGCTAACGCGGCGGGGCGGCCGGGCCACCGCCGCGTTGGCCTGTGGGGAGGCGGGGCAGCACGGAGCGAGGCGAGGACCTTTCCGCCGCGGCTCACCGCCCCAGTGCGCCTTCTTCCTGGCGGTCGGGTGCTGCCGCAGCCGGGGTGTGGTGGAGGGCGGGGGCCGCGCCGGTGTCGTGTGCCGCGTCCGCGGGGGCCGGTTCAACGGGGCCCGCGCCCGGCTCCGCGGCGCGCGGCTCCACGCACCCCGGCTCCGCTGTGCCCGGTTCCACGAAGCCCTGCCCTACGGGGCCCGGATCCGCGGGTCCCGCCTCCAACGGGTCCGCGGCCTCGGGGACGGGGCGGTCGTCGGGGCTCAAGGCTCCGGATCCGAAAGCCGTCTCCTCCGGCTCATCGGCCAGGGCCCACATCCCGGCGGGGATGGTGAAGTAGGATGCCCACTCCGTCCGGGTGCCCTCGCCCAGGTGTTCCACGGTGTAGGTATAGGTGCCGTCGGGGTGGGGCCGGTGGGCGACCACGCGGGCGCTGCCGTGGGTGCGCACCTCCGCCGAGGTCTCGGCCGCGTCGTGGACTGCCAGTCCGGACGGATACGGGTGCTGGGGGATCGGGTCGAGCATGATCACTCCAGAAGGGATTGTTTCGGGCCTCAGGGGCGCCGCTTGCGGAGGCTCTCCCCGACTGCGGCGGCATGCCGCCCTCGTTCACCGCAGGTCACCTGGGCGACCGGGCGCATCCCCCATGGCCGGCCCGGCCAGCTGAGCACGGCCCGGCGTCGGCGGGGGCGGGCCCGGCCGTTCGGGTGGTGGCCGAGACGGCGACAGAGTGGCCAACTGTCCCAACCGCACCGTCCTAAACACCTCTCCCGCACCGGGCGGGCGCAGCCGGCACAACGCGCCCCGGACACGGGCCCCGCACGACGTGCAATCGGCACACTCCCCCCGCGGCCGAAACGCGCAGCGGCCGCTCCCGGGCCGCCGCGCGCTGGGCAGGTGCAACAGGGTGTACAGGTACGTGTACCTATCCGCGGTCTTGGCTCAGGGGCGCTGGCGGGTGGGGCGGACGACGATCTCGTTCACGTCCACGTCGCCGGGCTGGTCCATCGCCCAGGTCACCGCCCCGGCGATCGCCTCGGCCGGCAGAGCCGCGGCCCGGTAGGAGACCATCGCCTCCTTGGCGGCCGGGTCGGTGATGTGCTCGGCCAGTTCGCTTTCGACGACGCCGGGCGAGATGGTGGTGACGCGGATCGCGGGATCGAGCTCCTGGCGGAGCCCTTCGGTGATGGCCCAGGCGGCGAACTTCGTGCCGGAGTACACGGCCGAGGTGGGCACCACCTGGTGCGCGCCGATCGAGGCCACGGTCAGCAGGTGCCCGTGCCCCTGCTCACGGAAGTGGGGCAGGGCGGCGGCAACACCGTTGAGCAGCCCCTTGACGTTCACGTCGACCATGCGCGACCACTCGTCGACGCGCAGCGAGTCCATCGGCGAGAGCAGCATGACGCCGGCGTTGTTGACGATCGCGTCGATGCTGCCGCGCTCTGCGGCGGTCTTGTCGACGGCGGCGGTAACGGCCGCGGCGTCGGTGATGTCGAGTTCGCAGGCCTGGGCGGATCCGCCGGCGGCGGTGATGCGCTCGACCAGCGCGCCGAGCCGGTCGGCGCGGCGGGCGGCCAGGACGACGTGGTCGCCCGCGCTCGCGGCGCGGGTGGCGATCGCGGCGCCGATTCCGCTGCTGGCGCCGGTAACGAACACGGTCTTGGCGGTCCTGGCGGTCTTGGCTGTGTCAGTGGTCCCGGAGGACCCGGTGGTTGTTGTGCTCATGGTTGCCACCCTGCTCGGTGGCGCCGCACCGGGACCAGGCCGCGATCAACCTGGGAACGGCGCACCCACCCGCAGCCCGCTGCCTGTCGGCCGGGGCACCTGCGGCGGGTGCGCCTGCGGCGCGGCACACCTGCGGGTTCCCCGGCGCCGGGCGCGCCGCTGGTACGGCGGCGCCGCAGCGCCGGGGAACCCGGGACGGCTCAGGCGGCCGCTGCGGCCAGGGAGGCCGCGCGCTTCTTCTCCGCCGGGTCGCTGGGGTCCTTCAGCTTGGTCGACAGCACTGCGACGAGCACGTACATGCAGCTGAAGACCACCGCGACACCGCCGCCGCCGACCAGCGGGTGGAACACCGAGACCACCATGGGTCCGACGAACGCGGCACCGCCGGCGCCGAAGTTGAGCACCGCCAGCGCGGCGCCCTTGTCCTTGTGGCTGACCATCGACGGCATCAGCGCCGACAGCGGGACGAACCCGGCGAGCAGCACACCGTAGAGGCAGCCCAGCGCCATCGTGATCGGGAAGCTCTCGGTGGTCACGGCCGTGAAGTACCACAGCGGTGTGGCCACCGCGCAGCCCAGGCACCCGAAGAACGTCACCGTGCGGCGCCAGCCGAAGTAGTCGCCGAACACGCCGAAGAACAGGTTGGCGGCGATGTTGGCGCCGTAGGTCGTCGCGGTGAGCGTGGCGATCTGGGCGAGGCTGAGGAAGCCGTCGTTGCCGCCGGCACTGCCCAGCGTGAACGGGAACATCGCGAAGAAGCCGTACTGGGGAGCGGTGTTGACGATGCGCACCAGTCCGCCCACCAGGGTGCGGCGGTCGCGCCACAGGATGTCGACGCCCTCCAGCAGCCGCCGGTAGCTGCGGGGGTTCTCCACGGACTCGTCGGCGATGGGCTTGAGGCCACTGGGCTCGCGCACGGCAAAGGAGCCGAGCAGGCCGCCGATCGCCACCAGCACGAGCGACAGGATGAGGGTGTCGTGCAGCGTCATGCCCAGCGGGCCGATGGCCAGCGCCGCAACGCCGGCGCCGATGGTCGGCAGGCCGCCGGTGAAGGCGAACCAGAACCAGCCGGCCACCGAGCCGCGCATGCGCTGGGGGCTGGCGGTCTGCGCCCACACCAGGAAGGCGAAGGCGAACAGCGGGTAGGCGAACCCGCGGATGCCGTAGACGGTGACGATGAAGAAGAAGTTCTGCGTGGGGATGGCAGCGAAGAGGAAGATCATCTCGAAGACGACCCACCAGGCTGCACCGAGCCACATGACCCGGCGCGGACCCCAGATGGCCGAAAGGGTGCCCGACAGCCAGGAGGCGACCATGACGGCGAGCCCGTAGATGGTCACGGTGGCGAAGGTGGCCTGTTCGCCTTCGAGACCGCCCCCGTCGGGCTGCACCAGGTAGTCGGTGAGGTAGCTGATTTCCACGCCGTCGCCGACCATGTAGATCAGGACGGCGACGAATCCCCAGAACAGCGGCTTGGGGATGCCGATCCGCTCGATGCCGCGCAGCGGCGCCGAGTCGGGTTCGGGCGGGCTGGATGGCGGTCGCTGGGGCTGGCGTGAACTCGCCGGCTCGTCCATGGTCTCTCCTCGCTGGGGGTGGGTTCCGACCGCGGCGCGGACGCCGAGCACCGGGGCGCCGGGGCTGCCGGCGGGCCGGCCCCGCTGCGGACGGGATCGGTGATCGGCCGCCCGCGGCGCATCCGCGGCCCGGGGGCCGGCGGGTGCGGGCGGGCGCCGGTGCGCGGGCCGAGGTCTACGCACGGAGTCGAGGACCTGCGCACCGCGGGCCGCGGCCGCACCGGCCGTGCGACACCGCTGGTGACCCAGGTCTCACCTACATCGCAGGAGAGAACATAACCCGTGTGAAATTAACACGCAATACGTGATCTAGTTTTCCGTCGCGACGACGTCGACCTCCACCCGGTCGCGCAGCTCCTCCAGCAGGTCGGCACCGACGCCGTCGTCGACGATGAGGCGGTCGTAGGACTCCACCGGCGCCAGGTGGTGCAGCGCGGTGCGCGGCATCTTGCTGGAGTCCATGAGCAGGACCCTGGTGTGGGCCGCGGCGAGCATCGCCCGCTTGACCACGACGATCTCCTGCTCCTGGTGGTAGGTCATGGCCGCGGTCATGGCCGAGGTGCTGATGAAGGCGGTGTCGACGCTGACCGAGGCGATGGCCTCGGTGCAGGGCAGGCCGTTGAAGGAGTCGTGGGTGCGCGAGTAGTCGCCGCCCAGCGCGATCAACCGGACGTCCTTCATCGCGCACACCTCGTCGATGGTGCGGCGGTAGTTGGTGACCACGGTCAGCGGAGCGAGCTGCTCCAGTTCCGCGGTGAGCTGCAGTGCGGTGGTGGAGTCGTCGAGCATGACCGACCCGCCGGGCTCGACGTAGGCAGCGGCGCGGGCGGCGATCGCGCGCTTCTGGTCGATGCGCGCGTTGAGGCGGTACTCGGCGTCGCTCTCGAAGACCGTGGAGGGCTGGGCGGAAACCCCGCCGCGGAACTTGCGCAGCAGGCCGCGGCGGGCCAGTTCGTCGAGGTCGCGGTGGACTGTCATCACACTGACACCGGTGAGTTCGGCCAGTTCGATCGCCGTGGCCGAGCCCTGCTTGGCCACGAACTCGGCGATGGCCTGCTGGCGCGCTTCCTGGGGGCGGGCGTCGCCGCGTCGGGTACTCATTGGACCTCTGTCCTCGAACTCCGGGTGGCTGATGGCGTGCGGGCCGCCGGTGGACGGCACGCCTGTCAGACGGTACCGAAGGCGTCCCGTGCCGCCGGAGATAACACCAGGCATGGCGAAATCACGTTGTCGATGTTAATTTAACGCCATCCATGTCATGAGGGTTGAGGAGAGGACGCGATGAGCAGCACACTCCACGCGGTGGTGTTCGATCTCGATGGTGTACTTATCGAGAGCGACCACCTGTGGGAAGAGATGTGGTCGGGCTACGCCGCTCGCCACGGCGCCCAGTGGACCTCCGAGGACACCGGGACCGTCCAGGGCATGAGTTCGCGCGAATGGTCGCACTACCTCAACCAGATGGCAGGTGCCGAGGAGTCCGACGAAGACACCGAACGCGCCGTCGTCGACGGCATGGTCGAGGCCTTCGAGCAGGAGCGCGTCGGACTGCTGCCGGGCGCCCGCGAAACCGTGGCCGCCGTCAGCGCCGAGGTGCCCATCGCCCTGGCCTCCTCCGCGCCGCGCCGCCTCATCGACGCGGTGCTGCGCGGCCACGGCCTCGTCGACCACTTCTCCGCCACCGTCTCCAGCGCCGAGGTCGCCCGCGGCAAGCCCAGTCCCGACGTCTACCTGGAGGCGGCCGCGCGGATCGGGCAGAAGGGCAGCGAGTGCGCGGCCGTGGAGGACTCCTCCAACGGCATCCGCGCCGCCTACGCCGCCGAGATGACGGTGGTCGCCCTGCCCAACCCCGCCCCCGGCTACCGCCCGGCCCCCGACGCGCTGGAAAAGGCCACCGAGGAGGCAACCGACCTGGCCGACGTCCGCGAGCGGCTGCTGCGCCTGCTCGGCCGCACCGCTCCACAGGGGAGCAACTGATGTCCGCGACCGCCGACCCCGCCACCTTCAAGTCCTCCTGGGTCCAGGGCCTGGTCAGCTCCTACTCCCGGCTGGTCGCGCCCGTGCCCGACGCGCACGGCGTGCTGAGCACGCGCGCGCCCGAGCAGGGCCGCGTCAGCGTCGTCATCGGCGGCGGCTGCGGCCACTACCCGGCCTTTGCCGGCCTGGTGGGGCCGGGCCTCGCTGACGCCGCCGTCATCGGCGACGTGTTCACCAGCCCCAGCGCCGAGCAGGTCTACCGCACGGCGCGCGCTGTCGACGGCGGCGCGGGCGTGCTGTTCAGCTTCGGCAACTACGCCGGCGACGTCATGCACTTCGGTCTGGCCGCGCGGCGGCTCGCGGCCGAAGGCACCGACTCCCGCACGGTGCTGGTGACCGACGACGTCGCCAGCGGCTCGGCCGACGACACCAGCGCCCGCCGCGGCGTGGCCGGGGACTTCTTCGTCTTCAAGATCGCCTCCGCCGCAGCGGCCCGCGGCTACGACCTCGACGGCGTCGCCCGGGTGGCCGAGCGCGCCAACGCCATGACCCGCACCTTCGGCGCGGCCTTCGGCGGGTGCACCCTGCCGGGCCAGGACGAACCGCTGTTCACCGTGCCGCAGGGCACCATGGAGCTGGGGCTGGGCATCCACGGCGAGGCCGGCCTGCGCCGGGTACCGGCCCAGGACCCCGCCGGGGTGGCCGACGAGCTCGTCGACACCCTGCTGCCCGAGCTGCCCGAACCGGCGACCGGGCGGGCCGCGGTGCTGCTCAACGGGCTGGGCCAGACGCCCTACGAGGACCTGTTCATCTGCTACGCCCAGGTGCACCGGCGCCTGGCCGAGGCCGGTATCACGCCGCACCGCCCCGAGGTGGGCGAGTTCGTGACCTCCCTGGACATGGCCGGGCTGTCGCTGTCGGTGATGATGCTCGACGACGAACTGGCCGACCTCTACGACGAGCCCTGCCAGACCCCGGCGTTTACCGCGGCCCCCGTGCGGGCCGACGAGGCGGCCGACGCGCCCCGGCCCGGCACGGTCGCCGCCGCCGGCGCG
>NZ_BAAGYZ010000099.1:0-16590 GCF_054778995.1 Streptomonospora sediminis | reverse complement strand
TCGCCCCGGCCCGCCGGAACCGCGCCGCCGGCGTCAGCGCCACCGCAGGCGGGTGCGGGCCCGGCGCCGGCCGCAACCGCCCCGGCGAGCGGCTGCGGCACAATGGCAGCTCCGCCCTCCCGACCCATCCATGCGGAAAGATCCCTTGTGAGCACCCACGTCCCGGCGGGCCCCGGCCCCGCAAGCCCCGCCCCCGATCCCGCCGGCGGCGCCGACGCCCCGCTGACCGCGGACGAGGCGGCCATCCACGCCGACGAGTTCGACGGCATCGCCGCCACCGTCGAAGCCGCCGTCTTCGGTAAGACCGATGTCGTGCGCCTGGCCCTCGTGGCGATGCTCGCCCAGGGCCACATCCTGCTGGAGGACGTCCCCGGTACCGGCAAGACCACCCTGGCCCGCGCCATCGCCTCCTGCGTCAACGGCCAGTGGCGGCGGGTGCAGTTCACCCCGGACCTGCTGCCCTCCGACGTCACCGGCGTCACCGTGTTCAACCAGGGCACCCGGGAGTTCGAGTTCCACCCCGGCCCGGTCTTCGCCAACGTCGTCGTCGCCGACGAGATCAACCGCGCCTCGCCCAAGACCCAGTCGGCGCTGCTGGAGGTCATGGAAGAGGGCATGGTGACCGTCGACGGCTCCCGGTACATGGTGCCCTCGCCGTTTCTGGTCGTGGCCACCCAGAACCCCGTTGAGATGGACGGCACCTACCGGCTGCCCGAGGCCCAGCTCGACCGGTTCCTGGTGCGGCTGTCCCTGGGCTACGCCGACCACGCCGCCGAGCTGGCAATCATCCGCGGCGACCGCCTCACCTCTCCCGACGACCTGGCACCGCGCACCGACGCCGACCGGATGGCCCGCATGGCCCGAGCCGCCCGCCGCGTGCACGTCCACGACTCCGTCTTCGAGTACGTGCTGCGCCTGGCACACGCCACCCGCGGCCACCCGGCGCTCAGCGTGGGCCTGTCCACCCGATCCACCGTCGCCATGGCCCACGTCGTGCGCATGCTCGCCCTTACCGCGGGCCGCACCTTCGCCAACCCCGAGGACGTCAAGCGGCTCGCCCCGCACGTGTGGGCGCACCGGCTCGTGCTTTCGCCCGAAGCGTCGGTGGGCGGGCGCACCGGCGGCGACGTGCTCGCCGAGGTCCTGGAGGAGACCCCCGCACCCCAGCCGCAGCACACGGGGGCGGCGGGCCGCTGATGCCGACGCGACGGGGATGGCTGGTGGCGGGCACGGGGGCGCTGCTGCTCGCGGTCGGCGCGGCCTCGGCCTACCAGGAGCTGGCGCTGCTCGGCGGACTGGGGCTGGCGGCGGTCCTGGCCGCGGTGCTGCTGGTGGGGCGCCCGCCCGAGGTCGGGGCCGAACGGTCCATCCCCGGCCGGCGCAGCGCACCAGGTGCCGAACTGCGCGTGCGCCTGAACGCCCGCAACCCCGGTCGGCGCGCCGTGCAGATCAGTGAGCGGATCGCGGGAGCGGGCGGGGAACAGGCCATCGGGCTGGCGCCGCTGGCCCCGCACGCAACCGGCGGCTCCGACTACCGGATCACCGCCGCGCGCCGCGGCGTCATCGAACTGGGCCCGCTGCGCGTCGGCCGCAGCGACCCGTTCGGCCTTGCCGCGCTGCACCGCTCCTACGGCGGCACCGACCGGATCTGGGTGCACCCGCGCTGGGAGCGGCTGCGCGCCGTCCCGGTGGGCCGGGTCGCCGACCCCGACGGCAGCGCGGACGGCGCCAGATCCGGGACGCTGACCTTCCACACCCTGCGCGACTACGTCCCCGGCGACGACCTGCGCCACGTGCACTGGCGCAGCTCCGCCAAGCTGGACAAGCTGGTTGTGCGCGAGTACGTCGACACCTCCCGGACCCGGGTGTGCGTACTCGTCGACGACCGGCCCACCCCCGGCGGCGACGCCAGGCTCGACGAGGTCGCCGGCGCCGCGGCATCGATCCTGGCCACCGGGGTCCACGCCGCGCTGCACTGCGAACTGCTCCTGGTCAGCGGCCGGGGCCGAGCAAGCACGGGCGGGCTGGCGCCCTTGCTGGACCTGCTCGCCGAGGCCGCGCCCACCGCGGACGCCGACCTCGGGCGCGCCCTGCGCCTGGCCCGCACCCGGCCCTCCGGCGACACCGCGGTGCTGGTCAGCGGCGCGCTCAGCGACGCCGACATGCGGCTGTTCGGCCGGTTGCGCGCCCATTACGCCGGGTTGCTGGCCGTTGCCGTGGGACCGGAAGAGCGCCCGGCCGCCCCCGCCGGAGTCACCCTGCTCACCGCGGGGGACGCCGCCGGGCTCTCCGACCGCTGGAACGAGGCGCCATGGTCGCGGTGAACGCCCCGCACGACCCGCCGCCCGGCCCGGCGCCGCACGTGCCGGAGCCCTCGCCGCCCGAGCCGCGCACCTCCCGCGCCGGGTCCGCGGACCGGACACTGCCGGCAGCGGCTGCGCTGGTCCTGGCCGCTGCCGCCGGCGGGGTCGCGATCGCGCCCGGCTACGCCGAGCCCGCAGTCGTCCATGCGGTCCTGCCGGCCTGCGCCCTGGCCGCAGTGGCGGTGACCATGCTGCTGCGCCGCCGGCTGGGCGGCGTCGCCGCGCTGCTGGCCGGGCTGCCCCTGCCGCTGGCCGCGGTGGCCGCCTGTGCGGCCTGGCTGCCCGGTGAAGGCCCGGGAGTGCTGGGCGGTGCCGCCGAAGCGGTGCTGCACTCGGGGGCGCGCATCCTCACCAGCACCGCCCCCACACCGCTGAACGTCGACACCCTCACCCTGCCGCTGCTGGCCACCTGGCTGACCGGCGCCGCCCAGGCCCTCGCCCACCACACCCGCCGAACGGCGCTCACCCTGCTGCCGGGGCTGCTCCTGCTCATCGGCGCGGTCGTGCTCAACGGGCCCGTCGCGCCGCCCGGGTTCGCCGCCATCGGCATGCTGGCACTGGCGGCGGCAGTGCTGATGGCGGTCAGCGGCCCCGGGACCGCCCCGTTCGGCACCGCCGGAGGGCCCGGGGTACCAGGAGCGGCGCCGACCGTGCGGGTGGAGCCGACCGGTGCCGGCGGCGCCGCCCGCTCCCCGGTCCTGCGCCGGGCCCTGGCCACCGGTTTGGCCGCGGTGCTCGTCGCCGCCGCCACGGTCTTCGGCGGTCCGGTGCTGCTCGCGGGTTGGGACGCCCGCCCCGGCGACCCGCGGGCGGTGCTGAGCCCGCCGGTGAGCTCCCAGGCCGCATTGAACCCGCTCGGCTACCTGGCCGGGTGGGCCGCCGACTCCGACGAGCCGCTGCTCACCGTTTCCGCGCCCGAGCCGGTCGACCTGCGCTGGGTCGCCCTGGGCGACTTCACCGGCACCACCTGGCTGCCCGAGGGCGGCTACCGCTCCGCCGGGCGGGTGCTGCCCGAACCGGTGCCGCCACTGCCGCACGCCCGCCGCGCCACCGCCGAGATCACGGTCGGTGCGAACCTGCCGGGAACCTGGGTGCCGGTCGTCGGCACGCCCCGCCGCGTGGACCTGCCCTCACTCGGCTACGACTCCGTTTCGGGAACCGTGGTGCGCATGGAGGGCACGCTGGAGGACAGCACCTACCGGGTCGGCGGCGACATCGCCCAGTGGCGGCCCGCGGAGCTGGCCGACGCCTCCACCCCGGCAGGCGAGGTCTTCGACCGCTACCGCGAACTGCCCGCCGGGGCGCCGCCGGTCCTCAACGACATCGTCGCCGCCGAGGCGGCCGTAGGCGCCCCCTACCAGCGCGCCCGGGCCCTGGCGCGGTACCTGCGCGAGTCCCACTCCTTCGACCCCGGCACCCCCGGCGGGCACGGCTACGCCAACGTCGCCGCGATCCTCGCCGAACCCGGCGGTCAGGGCGGCGGAGGCACCTCCGAACAGTTCGCCAGCGCCTTCGCCATGCTCGCGCGCGCAGCGGGGCTGCCCAGCCGGGTCGCGGTCGGTTTCGGGCCCGGCACCGACGAAGGCGGCGGCCGCTACCAGGTGAGCACGGGCGACGCGGTGGCCTGGGGCGAGGTCTACTTCGACGGTATCGGCTGGGTGCCCTTCGCGGTCACCCCCGGCGGCCAGGACAGCGAGGACACCGGCGGCGCGCCGCAGAGCGCTCCCGAGCCCGCCGACACCGGATCCGCACAGGACAACGCCGACACGGGTACGGACGGTGACCCCCACGACGTCGCCGAAGACCCGCGGCCGCCATCGGGCCCGGGGTGGATCCCAGCGGGGGCCGCGGCGGCGGCCGCGCTCGCGGCCGTGCCGGCAGTGCCGGTGCTGCGGCTGGCCCGGTCCCGCAGGCGCCTGCGCAGCGGCACCGCCGAAGCGCGGATACTGGGCGCATGGCGCGAACTCCGCGACGGCCTGCGCCTGTGCCGGGCGGCGCTGCCACCCGGTCACACGGTCACCGACACCGCCGAGCTGGCGCGCAACCTGCTGCCGGCGGACGCACGGGCGGCCGCCGCCCCCGACCTCGACCGCCTGGTGTTCGCCGTCAACAGCGTCTCCTTCGGTGCCGCGGCCGCAGGCGCCGACATCGACGCCGGCGCCGCCGACCGCGTCACCGCCGGCGCGCGCCGCCACCTGCGCGCGCTGCGCGCGAGCCGCGGCCGGCGCAGAAGGCTCACCTGGTGGCTGGACCCCCGGCCCCTGTTCTGGCGGGGGCGGTGATGGCCCATCCGGCCGGGCCGCGGCCGGACCGTTCGGCGGCGCCGGCGCCGGCAAAACCGCCCGCCCCGGTATCCCAGCGGGGCATGCGAGAAAGAGGACACCGATGAGCGGTGCGGAGCACGACAGCAGCCTGGCCCCCGGTTTCCACGCCTTGGAGGTCGTGCACCGGGGAGCCGCATCCACCGTCTACCGGGCGCTGCGCGACGGCAGCGCCGCACCGGCCGCGCTGAAGGTCCTGCGCGAGGACGGCGGCGAAGCCGAGGTCGAGCGGCTGCGCGAACTGGCCGGGCTGCCCGGCATCGTGGGTGTGTTGGGACGCGGCCGTACCACCTCGGGCCGCACGTTCGTCGCCATGGACTACTGCGCTGAAGGCGACTACGCGGCCAATCTGCGCCGCCGCCACCCGCTGCCGGTGGAGGAGGTCGTGCGCGCGGGCGCGGCTGCGGCCGCCGCGCTGCACGCGGTCCATGCGCGGGGGCTGCTCTACCGCGGGGTGGAACCGGCCAACCTGCTGCGTTGGGGCGGCAGCGCGGTGTTGGCCGACGCGGGCGCGGTGCGCCCGATGGCGGACGCGCCCGAGGTGCTGGGGCCCGATCCCGGCACCATCCTGCACGCGCCGCCGGAGGCGCTGCGGGCGGAGCGGGCCGGGCCCGCCTCCGACGTCTACCGGCTCGCCTCGACCCTGTGGACCCTGCTGGCCGGGCAACCGCCGTTCGGCGGCGGCAGCGTGGCAGAGCCGCAGGCGGGCGTCGACCCGTTCGAGTACCGCGACAGGGCGCTCAACGCCGCCCCGCCGCGCCTGCCGCGCGCCGACCTGCCCGGTGCGCTGCGCCCGGTGCTGGGCCGGGCGCTGGCCAAGGACCCGGACGAGCGCTACGCCACCGCTGCGGAGTTCGCCGCCGCCCTCACCGGCGAACCGGCGGCGCGGATCGTACCGGTGCCCAACGGCGCCGGTGCAGCGGTCGGCGCGGAAGAAGCCCACGGGGCGGGCGGCGCTGAGGGCGCGGAGAGCGCGGACGGACCGGATGCGGCCCAGGCGGCGACCGCAGCGGCGGGCGGGGCAGCGGTAGCGGGGAGTGCGGATCCCGGCGGGCCCGGCGGCACAGACACCGGTACCGACACCGGCGGCACCAGCGGTGGCACCAGCGGTGGCACCGCCGGCAACGACGGCATCGCCGACTCGGGCGCTGCCGACGGGGCCGCCTTCGGGCAGCGGCCCGAGGACGCCTGGGCCGGCTTGCCCGGCTGGACGGGCACGCAGGGCCTGCCCGGCGGTGAGCCCGGTCCCGGCGCGGAAGTGCCGCACACGGCCGCAGGCCCGGCGAGCGGGACCCCGTCGGGCCCCGCAGGCGGCGGGCGCGATCCGCTGTCGGCCGCGGCGGGCGAGCACGGTCCGACACTGGTGCCCGCCGCGCCCGCGGCCCCCGAACCCCCCGGCACCGCGCCCGCGCAGCCCGTCCGGCGGCGCCCGCTCTACATCGCCGTCGCCGTCGCCGCCATCGGGTTCGTGGTCATTACCGCCGGCGCCGTGGCGCTCCTGCGCCCCGGACTGGGCGGCGACCTCATGGAACAGGCCGGTGCCAGCGAGCCGGGTGCCGCGCCGTCGGCGGCATCCGCCTCCCCAAGCGGTACCGGCGCTGCCCCGGCACCGCCCGCGCGCACCGACCCCGCGGCGGCGCCCACCGGCGTGGAACTGCAGGACAACGGCGCCACGGTGGTCGTGGCCTGGACCGACAACAGCGGTGGCGAGGCCTCCCACCACGTCGTCGGCGGGCCGGTGGGCACCACACCGGCCAACCTTGCGGACACCGAGCCCGGCACGACCGAGACCGCGGTCAACGGCCTGAACACGAACCAGGAGTACTGCTTCACGGTCGTCGCCGTCCTCAGCGTGGACCGGATCGCCCGCTCCTCCGAGGTCTGCACCGACCGGGGCACCGGATAATCCCCGCAGTCCGCCCGGTCCTCGCAGCCGGTGGGGCCCGCAGCCGGGGATCAGCCGACGATGACGACCTCCAGGGTGCGCGGGCCGTGCACGCCCTCGACCCGGTCCAACTCGATGTCGCTTGTGGCCGAAGGGCCGCTGATCCAGGTCAGCGGGCGGGCGGGGTCGAGGCGGGAAAGAGCCTCGGGCACCCCGGCGACGACCTGGTCGCGCCGGACGACGCACAGGTGGTAGTCGGGGATCAGCGTGAGCGCGCGCCGGCCCTGGGCGGTACCGGCGTCGAGGACGATGGTGCCGGTTTCGGCGATCGCCGCCGCGCAGCCGGTTACGACACCGTCCACGCTCTCCAGCCCGGCCAGGCCCAGCCCGCCGCCGGTGCCGCCGCCGTCGCGCACCACCTCGGCCCCTGTCGCGGCGAACCAGTCGCCGGGGGCGTCGTGCGGGGCGCCCACGCTTCGGGCGCCGCGGTCGGCCAGCACCCGGGCGATGCACTCGGCCAGCTCTTCGGGCGCGGCGCGGTGGACCAGCGCCTTGTAGTCCTCCAGCCGGTCCACGAACAGCGCCGCGGTTTCTCCCTGGTCGTGGTCGGGGGAGTAGTCGCGGGGGACCGGTACGTCCTCCGGTGCCTCACCCGGCGGCACGTCGGCCAGCGCGGCGCGGACGCGCCCCAGAATCCGTTCGCGGGAACCGCTCATCGCTGATCACCTTCCGTGCCGCCGTGCCCGCCGCTGCCGGTCTGCCCGTCTGCGCCGGCGCCCGCGGCCCCGGCCCCGGTGCCGGC
Organism: Streptomonospora sediminis; assembly: GCF_054778995.1. Taxonomy (NCBI): domain Bacteria; kingdom Bacillati; phylum Actinomycetota; class Actinomycetes; order Streptosporangiales; family Nocardiopsidaceae; genus Streptomonospora; species Streptomonospora sediminis. The sequence goes on along the minus strand of NZ_BAAGYZ010000099.1, from coordinate 9,219 downwards.
CTCCGGCGCCGGCTCGGCACTGCCCTCGCGGCGCCACCAGGAGCGGAACGACTCCTCGGGGATGTCGGGGATGTCGCGCGTGTCGGTCCAGGCTGAGGCCGGACCGGGCATGCGCTTGGGCATCAGCGACCGCGCCGCCGAGGCCGCGCGCTGAGCGGTGACCAAGCGGCGTTCGCCGCCCAGGGTCCACCCGGCCACGCTCATGGCGGCCTTTTCCGCGTGGTGGCCGGGTCCGGCGGCGACCTCCTCGCGCAGGTGCACCAGCACTTCGGGGATGTCGATGGCCACCGGGCAGACGTCGTAGCAGGCACCGCACAGCGATGACGCGTACGGCAGCGCCGCGTCGGTCGCAGAGGCGGTCCCGCGCAGTTGCGGGGTGAGGATCGCGCCGATCGGGCCGGGATAGACCGAACCGTAGGCGTGCCCGCCGGTGCGCTCGTAGACCGGGCAGATGTTCAGGCACGCCGAGCAGCGGATGCACCGCAGCGCCTGGCGCCCCACGGTGTCGGCCAGGACGTTGGTGCGGCCGTTGTCCAGCAGCACCACGTGGAACTCCTGGGGGCCGTCGCCCGGGGTCACCCCGGTCCAGGTCGAGGTGTAGGGGTTCATCCGCTCGCCGGTGGAGGAACGCGGCAGCAGCTGCAGGAACACCTCCAAATCCGACCAGCTGGGCACGATCTTCTCGATGCCCACCACCGAGATCAGCGTCTCCGGCAGGGTCAGGCACATCCGCCCGTTGCCCTCGGACTCCAGCACCACCATGGATCCGGTGTCGGCGACGGCGAAGTTGGCGCCGGATATCGCGACCTTTGTGCGCAGGAACCGCTCGCGCAGGTGGACGCGGGCGGCCTCGGCCAGTGCGCGGGGGTCGTCGCTGAGCTCCTCGGGTGCGGGAACGCCCCAGGACGCCATGTGGTCGCGGAAGATCTCGCGGATCTCGGCGCGGTTGCGGTGGATGGCCGGCACCAGGATGTGCGAGGGCAGGTCGTCGCTGAGCTGCACGATCAGCTCGGCGAGGTCGGTCTCGTAGGCGGTGATCCCGGCCTGGGCCAGCGCCTCGTTCAGCTCGATCTCCTGGGTGGCCATGGACTTGACCTTGACCACGTCGCTCTCGCCGGTGCTGCGGACCAGGCGGGTGACGATCTCGTTGGCCTCGGCCGCGTCGGCGGCCCAGTGCACGTGCCCGCCGGCGGCGGTGACGGCTTCCTCCAACCGCTCCAGGTACACGTCCAGGTGGCGCAGCGTGCGGTCCTTGATCGCCTTGCCGGCGGCGCGCAGCCGGGACCAGTCGCCGAGTTCGGCGACGACGCCGTCGCGCTTGCCGCGGATGGTGTGGGTGGCCTTGCGCAGGTTGTGCCGCAGTTGGGCGTCGCCGGTGGCGTCGGCGGCCGCCTCGGGGAAGGGCGGCATGCCCATGAACGTCGCCGTGCCTGCGGCCCGCCCGGTGGAGGCGGGCGCAGCCATGGCGTTGGGGCCGGGTGCGTGGCGGCCGGTGGGGTGCTGGTGGCTCATATGCGGGCCGGCTCCTGTTCGGTCGAGGCGAGGATCTCGGCGAGGTGGACGCTCTTGATGCCGGCGCGTTGGCGCTGCAGGGTGCCGCCGATGTGCATCAGGCAGGAGTTGTCGACCGCGCACAGCACCTCCGCGCCGGTCGCGGCGACGTTGCGGGCCTTGTCGGCGCCCATGGCCGCCGACACGTCGGCGTTTTTCATCGCGAACGTGCCGCCGAACCCGCAGCACTCGGCGGAGCCTTCCAGCTCGCGCAGGTCGATGCCGCGGACGTTGCGCAGCAGCTCATAGGGCCGGTCGCCGAGCCTGAGCAGCCGCAGCCCGTGGCAGGTGGGGTGGTAGGTGACCGTGTGCGGGAAGTAGGCGCCCACGTCGGTGACCCCGAGGACGTCCACCAGCAGCTCCGACAGGTCGTGGACGCGCGGGGCCACCTCGGACACCGCGCGGTCGAGCCTGCTGCCGGGCTCGCCCAAGCGCGGGTAGTTGTCGCGGACCATGGCGGCGCACGAGCCGGAGGGGGCCAGGACCGCGTCGGCGTCGGCGAAGGTCTCGACGAACCGCACCGCCAGCTTCTGGGCCTCGCGCCGGTAGCCGGTGTTGTAGTGCATCTGCCCGCAGCAGGTCTGGGATTCGGGGAAGACGACCTCGTGGCCGAGCCTGCGCAGCAGGCGCACCACCGCGCGCCCGGTGCCGGGGTACAGGGTGTCGTTCACGCAGGTGACGAACAGTGCGATCCGCATGCGCTCCCTCGATTCAGGTCCCGGCCGCCGCGCGGCGGCCGGGGCTGCCACCGACCATAGGCCGGGCCGGGTCCGCGTGTTCGGCACCGGGCCCGGCGAGCCGGGAACGGAGCCGGTGAGCTGGCACGCGGCCGCCGGCGATCATAAGTGGTCCGATATCTCTGTGCCGCTTGTGCAGTACGTGGTCCGCCGACCAACCGAAGAAACGGGACGATAACGGCATAACGTCGCCCGCGCAGCCAGATTGGTCGGACCACTTCTACGCCGAGTGCGCTCGGGATGTCAAGATGGGACCGCACCGCGCGAAGCCGCGCAGCGGCCCGCGGCGCACTCTGCCCCCGGCGCCGACTGCGCAGCCGAGGGGATACCGCTTCCACACGGAAAGGCAGGCACCGGTGACCCGACCCGACCCGGCGCCCGGCGCCGCGCCGGCATCCGCCGATCGCCTGCCGGTGACCCAGCGCGCCATCGAGCACATCAAGGCGATGATCGCCGGCGGGGCGCTCGAACCCGGCGACCGGCTGCCCACCGAACGCGACCTGGCGGCCGGACTCGGCGTCTCGCGCGGCTCCATGCGCGAGGCCATCCGCGCCCTGACCACTCTGGGTGTGCTGGAGGTCCGCCACGGCGCCGGGGTCTATGTCACCCCGCTGCGCCCCGGCGACCTGTTGGAGACGTTCTCCGTGCTCGCCGAGGTCTCCCAGGGCGAGACCCTCATCGAGGTCCTGCAGGTGCGCCGGATGCTGGAGCCCGCCGCCACCGCCCTGGCCGCGGCCCGCGCCGACGAGGCCCAGTTGCGCCACCTGGCCGGGATCCTGGAGCGCATCGGTACCGGAACCAGCGAGGGCGAGACGGTTGCCGCCGACCTGTCCTTCCACCAGGCGATCGTGGAGACCACAGGCAACGCCACCCTGGTGGCAGTCAACGACGGGCTGTCCTCGCGCACATTCAACGCCCGGGTGTGGCACGGCCACCGCGAGGCCGGCCTGACCGCCCGGCTGCGCGAGGACCACGACCGCATCTACCAGGCCCTGTGCGACCGCGACCCCGACGCCGCCCGCGCCGCCGCCACCACCCACGTCATGGAGGTCGAACGCTGGCTCCGCGGCCACCTGGGGTCCGGCGGCGCGGGGTGAGGCCCAGCCCCGCCGGTCGAAGCCGGCAGCCGTAGTGGTGCAGTTGCCCGCCGCGCCCGCGCGGCGGGCAACTGCACCTTCGGGAGCCCTACGCGAGCGCGCGCTCCAAGGCGTCGCGGACCGTGTCGCGCAGCAGGGGCGCTTTGTACCCGGTCTGCGGTAGCGGGCTGCACATGGCGGGGACGCCGGCCACCGCGGCGGCGGCCTCGCGCGGGTTCCGGGCGCCGATGATCGCCTGTTCCACCTCGGGCAGCCGGATCGGCGTCCGGGCCACCGCACCGGCGGCGACAGCGGCCCGGGTCACGGCGCCGTCGGTGCGCACCACGCGCGCCACCGCCTCGACCAGCGGCCACTCGCCGTGCGAGCGGGAGGTCGCACGGCGGTAGGCCGCGCTCTCGCTCTCGGCGGGCACCGGAAGCACCACGGCGGTCAGCAGGCCCCCGGCCTCCAAGACGTGGTCCCGGGTGGAGTCCGCCCCGTCGTAGAGGTCCGCGACGGCCCGCGGCGCGGCGCCCTCCACCTCGACCGACGCCCCGTCGTAGGCCAGCAGCGCCATCGCCAGTGACGACGGGTGCGGCGCCGCGCACTCGGCGCCCTGCTCGACCACCGTGCCGTGCAGGTGGTCCCCGGCGCGCGCCGGGCAGGAGTCTCCGCCCTTCTGCAGGCAGCCGAACGCCGCGCTGCGGAAGTAGGGGCACCGGTTGCGCTGCAGCAGGTTGCCGCCCAGCGTGCCCACCGACCGGATCTGCGGCGTTGCAACGGCGGCCGCCGTTGCCGCCAGCGCGGGGTAGGCCGCGCGAAGGCGCGCGTCGGCGGCGATCTCGGCGACGGTGGTCAGCGCACCGATGCGCGCCGAGCCGGCAGATCGCCACTCGACCCCGCGCAGGGCGCCCACCCGGAACAGGTCCACGAAGGGGGCACCGGCCACTCCTTCGCGCACCCGCGCCATGAGGTCGGTGCCGCCCGCCCGGGCCTCGGCCGCCGAGCCGCGCAGCGCCGCGGCCGCGGAGGCCACGTCCGCGGGGATGCTCCCCGTGTTGTCCGCGGTCATTTCACACCGATCCCTTCGAGTAGCCGGTCGGGCCGGATGGGCAGGTCGTGCGGCCGCCAGCCGGTGGCGTCGAAGACGGCGTTGCCCACGGCCGCGGCGACGCCGATCGTGGACACCTCGCCGATACCCACGCCGCCGCCGGGCACGTGCTCCCAGCCCTGTTCATGGAAGTGCACCTCGATTTCCGGGGTGTCACCGATGCCGGGGATGCGGTAATCCTCCAGGTTGGAGGTCAGGACGGTGCCGGTGAGCGGGTCGTCGCGGCGCTGCTCGTAGAGCGCGTAGCCGATCCCCTGCACCACACCGCCCTCACACTGGTTGCGTGCGGGCCGTTCGGCATACATCCGCCCCGCAGAGATCCCCGCCCAGCAGCGCGTGGGCCGCACCGTGCCCAGCAGGGTGTCGACCTCCACCTCCATCACGTGCACCGCGCCGGTGAAGCCGCGTCCGATACCGCCCAGGCCCGGAATGGCGAACGGAAGGGCGTAGCCGCGGCGGTCCCGGCGGCGGATGCCGCGCACCCGCAGCCCTTCCAGCGCCGCCAGTGCGGCACTGTCCAGCACGCCCGAGCCTGCCGTTCCGCCCGAGCCGCCGGACCCGGCCGGCCCGCTTCGGTTCGCGGCGAGTTCGCGGGCCTTGGCCAGCAGCCGTGCGGCCGCGTCCCGGGCCGCCGGACCCAGCGACGCGGTGGTGCGGCTGCCACCGGACGTGGGCGCGTCGACCAGGTCGCTGCTGCCCGCGCGCACCCGCACCCGCTCGCGCGGCACGCCAAGCTCGGTGCGCACCGCCTCGGCGACCACCGAGCGGGAACCGGTACCCATGTCCTGCACCGCGGTCTCGGCCACCACCATGCCGTCCTCGACCACCAGCTCGACCGCAGCGGCCGGGTCCAGCATGTAGATCCAGTTGGCGGCCGAGACCCCGACCCCGCGCCGGGACCGCCCCGTAGACGCGCCCCGGGTGCGCTCGCCCCATACCGGCAGCGCCGCCGCCCAGTCGTAGAGGGCGTGCCGCTTGGGGTTGCCGTCCCAGCGCCGGCGCAGCGCGATCGGGTCCTCGCCGAGGCGGTGGGCCATCTCGTCGACCGACTGCTCCAGCGCCCAGGCCAGCTGCGCGCCCCCGGGCCCGCGGAACGGCGCCGCGGGCGGCCGGTTGGTGGCGACGTCGAAGTCGCGCAGCCGCCGGGGCGCGCGCCCGTACATCAGCCGGCCCAGCACCGCGGCCATCCCGCCGATGGCGACGCCGCCGTCGGAGTACACGTCCATGGTCAGTGCGGCGAGCCCGCCGTCGGCGCCGGCCAGCATCGCCACCTCGGTGCGCGACCCGGGCCGGCTGCCGGCGTCGGTGAGTTCGGCGGCGCGGTCGAAGACCAGCCGTACGGGTGCGCCGGCGGCACGGGCCAGTTCCACGGCGGCGATGGTCTCGACCTGCAGCCATTGTTTGGCGCCGAACGCGCCGCCGACGTGCTCGGCGGTGACGTGTACGCGCTCTCGAGGCAGGTCCCAGCGTTTGGCGGCAGCCTCGGCCACGGCCACCACCGCTTGGGTGGAGACGTGGATGTGCAGGTCGCCGGTGTCGTCCCAGCGGGCCACACACGCGTGCGGTTCCATGGGGGTGTGTACCTGGACGGCGGTCTCGAACACGCCGGTGACCAGGCGCGAGTCGCCGTCGCGGGCCGCGGCCCGGATGCGGTTGACCGCGGTGGCGCTGCGCCGGCCCAGGCTGAACGGGCCGCGGACGTTGCCCTGCCAGCGTGCCGGCGGCGCGGCGCCCTCGTTGTGCCCGGGGGCCGTCGAGCGTTCGGCGCGCGAGGGGTACACGAGGGGTGCGCCGGCCTGGCGGGCAGCGGCCGGATCCACCGCGGCGGGCAGGTCCCGGTAGTCGACGGCGACCTGCTCGGCGGCTGCGCGGGCCTTGGCGGCGGTGGGCGCGGCCACGGCCAGCAGCGGCTGGCCGGCATAGCGGACGGTGCGGTCGGCGCCGAGCAGGTCTACGTGCACCGCGCCGCCGGCGTCGACGGACTCCACAAGCGCATGGGCCCGGGTCGAGCGCACGATCACCGCCTCCCAGCAGCCCTCGGGCCGGATGTCGGTGGTGTAGCGGGCCCGCCCGGCCGCCTTGTCGGCGGCTTCGGCGCGCGGCGGGGCCGGGTCCGGGTCCGGGCCGGCGTCGTGCTCTCCGGCGCAGGCGGCGGCGATGGCGGCGTAGATGCCCGGATAGGCGCCGCAGCGGCACAGGTGCCCGGCCATGGCTGCGGCGATCTCGGCGCGGTCGGGTGCGGTGTCGCCGTGTGCTGCGCGGTACCGGTCGACAAAGGCGGCCGCCTCGACGACGAACCCCGGCGTGCAGTAGCCGCACTGCATGGCGTCGTGGGCGGCAAAGGCCCGCTGCACCGGGTGCGGCCCATCGGCCGCCAGCCCTTCGATGGTGGTGACCGTGCGGCCCTCAAGTGCGGTCGCGGGCAGCAGGCAGGAGGCGGCGGGGGTGCCGTCGACGAGCAGTGTGCAGGATCCGCAGACCCCGGCGTTGCATGCGGTCTTGGTTCCGGTCAGGCCGAGACCGTCGCGTACGACCTCGGCGGCGGTGGTTGCGGGATCGGCGCTGACCTGCGCCGCGGCCCCGTTTACGGTGATGTCCACGTGGGTCTCCCCGATTCGATGTTGACGTCGTCAACGTAAGGGGTGAAGTTGACCTTGTCAACAACCGTGTCGTAATGTCGCCGCATGTCCGCAGCGCAGCGCAGCACAGCCGCCGGATCGGCGGATCCGGACGGGCCGAACGCGGCGGGCGGGCGCGGCGATACCCGCGAACGGCTGATCGGGGCGGCCTCCCGCCTGCTGGCCGACGGCGGCCCCGATGCCGTGACCATGCGCAAGGTCGGCGAACTGGCGGGAGTTTCGCGCGCAGCCCCCTATCGCCACTTCGACGACAAGAGCGACCTGCTGGGCGCCGCCGCGCTGTCCAGCCTGGAACCCGCCCTCGCCGAGATCCACGCCGCCCTGCCCACAGCCGCAACCCCGCCCGCCGCCGTGCCCGAGGCGCTGCGCCGCGCCTTCATGGCCTACCTGCGCTACGGCATGGACCACCCCAAGCACTACCGGCTGGCATTCGGCGAACATCTGTCCTTCGTCGACGGCTCCGGCGTGTACGAGGCCGCGAGCCGGACGATGGGGTGCGCCGTCGACGCCCTCGCCCAAGGCCAGCGCACCGGCGCCGTGCGCGCGGGCGAGCCCCGCGCGATGGCCCTGCTCGCCTGGTCGGCCCTCCACGGCCTGGTCACGCTGGCCATGTCCGGCCACTTGGAAGGCAAGGGCCTGGAGGGCGGCGGCAACGCCGAATCCGGGGCCTTCGCCGGCGACCTGGTCGCCGACCTGGTCGCCGGTCTTACCGCCCGCGAGCAGCCGGCCGGGCCCGCGCGGCAGGGCGCAACCGGCGGCAGCGGGGCCGAGAAGGCCTAGAATCGGCGCTCATGGACGACATTCTGTTGGGTGCGGGTATCGCCGCCGTGGTGCTGGCCGGCTTCGCGTTGGGCTTCTACCGGCTGCAGGTGCGGCGCAAGTACCAGCGCTCGCCCGCGTCGCCGCTCACCCGGCCGCTGCCGGCCGCGGTCCGCGCCAAGGCGCAGCAGCGCATCGACGAGGGCAAGCCCGTCGCCGCCATCAGGGACATCCGCATGGCCACCGGCTACGACCTGCGCGCGGCCCAGGCCGTGGTCGACGCGCTCAGCGCCGGCAAGCCGGTGCCCGCAGCCGACTCCGACTGACCCCGATCCGCGCGCGGCGGTCGACCCGGATGCGCCCCGCACCCGTGTTGCCCGCCCGCCGAGCAGGCTGAGCAGCAGGGGCGGGCCGCCTCGTGCCTGCCCGGCCGGCGGGCGCTGGCCCGCCGGCGGGGCCGCGGCGGTTCACCGCGCCCCAACTACTCTGCTCCGCGCCATACCTTCAGCCCTGCGAATGTTTGCGCAACCGGCATCAGTTCGATCGTGTTCACGTTCACGTGCGCGGGCTGCGATACCACCCACCGCACCGTCTCGGCCACGTCCTGCGGCCCGAGCGCCCGGGTGCCCTCGTAGACCGCCGCGGCGCGTTCGCGGTCGCCGCCGAAACGGACCTCGGAGAACTCGGTGCCGCCGGCCAGCCCCGGTTCGACGTCGGTCACCCGCACGCCCGTGCCGTGCAGGTCGGCCCGCAGGTTCAGGCTGAACTGGCGCAGGAACGCCTTGGTCGCCCCGTAGACGTTGCCGCCCGGATAGGGGTGGTTGCCCGCGATCGAGCCGATGTTGACCACGTGTCCGCGCCCGCGCTCGACCATGCCCGGCAGCAGGGCGCGCGTGCAGTACATGGCGCCTTTGCAGTTGGTGTCGACCATCTGCTCCCAGTCGTCCAGGTCGGCCTCGTCGGCACCCGACAGGCCCTTGGCCAGCCCGGCGTTGTTGACCAGCACGTCCACATCGGCGAAGTCCGCGGGCAGGCCGCCGATCGCCGCGGTGACCGCCGAGCGGTCGCGCACGTCCAGCTCCACCGGGTGCACGCCGGGCCCCAGCTCCGCGGCCAGCCCGGCCAACCGCTCACCGCGGCGCGCGGCGGCCACCACACGCAGCCCCGACTCCGCGAACCGGCGCGCGATCTCGGCGCCGAACCCGGTGCTGGCCCCCGTCACGAATGCCGTAGAGAACTCCATGGCCCGAGATTAGCCACCACCCGCCCACAGCCGCCCCGCGCCCCGCCCGCGGGGGCGGCGGCGCGCGGGCGGGGGCGGCCGTCAGGGCCGCGCGGGCGGACGG